>DPGF01000073.1:0-11649 GCA_003522105.1 Oscillibacter sp. | reverse complement strand
GTCGTCTCCTTTGCCGCGGCGGCAGCGATCACCGCGCTGTGCTTCCGGCTCAGAAACAGTGAAAACCAGAAAAAGGCGGGGCGGACAAACCGAACCGACACGAACAGGAGGAGAAAAGCCAATGAAGAAACGAATACTTAGCATCCTGCTCATGTGCTGCATGGTGCTGACGCTGCTGCCGACGACCGCCTTTGCTCTAACGAGTATTAATGTAAGCACAGAGGAGGAACTGCTTGCCGCACTGGCGGATAAAACAATCGATAGAATCGGCGTGACATCAGATATTACCGTCAGCCGGACGCTGGAGATCGACAGAAGCGTCGAGATTGTCGTGGCCAGCGCACTCCAGCTCGATCAGGCACAGAGCGGCAGTGACAGGCTGTTCCATATAACCCAAAACGGCAACCTGGCCGTGTGGCCAATCTATACTGCTACCAGAGATATCACCGATGCAGTGCTCAATGAGGGCGAACTCTGGGGCAACCTTCATGGCGAGGTGGTAAACGATGGCAAAATCATTGGCGGGTATTTTCACGCTAAAGTGATCAATAATGGTGAGATCGCCGGCGGCGAGTTTTATGGTGAAGTGGTAAACAGTGGCGAGATCAAAAGCGGCACCTTTAATGGCGCGGTCACAAATCAGACCGACGGCCTGATCTCCGAAGGCAAGTTTTATGGTGACGTGGAAAACAATGGCAACATCAACGGCGGCGTTTTCTATGGCACGGTGACAGGCGGCACGATTTCGGATAGCCTCTATAAGAACGTGACGTTTGACTCAGGTGACGACAATGCGGTCGCTCCACAACGGGTCCTGCAGGGGCAGCAAGTACAAAGGCCCGCTGACCCTGTCAAGGAAGGTTATACTTTTATCGGCTGGTATGACAAAAACGATTTGGACAACAAATACTACAATATGCCGGAGTGGAATTTCAGATATTCTGTGACTAAGGATATGGTTCTGGTGGCGCAGTGGATGGAGCCAATGCCGATTTCCACTGAACCGATCACCTATCTGGACAAAGACGGCAAGCAGCAGACCTGCACCAAATACACGGTGCTGGAAAGCGTTACTATCAATGATTTTTTCAATAGCGACGACAAATGGTACGATCTGCCCGCCGGCTGGTATGTGGTGAAGGGCGACGTGACCTTCACGCCCCGCTTGGACACCCACGGCGCGGTCAATCTGATATTGACGAACGGCAGCCACCTCACAACGGAGTGGGGCATCAATGTGAAGGAGGGCGATACCTTCACCGTCTACGCCCAAAGCACCGACGAGGACACCATGGGCAGGCTGACGGCGTGCCTCTCAGAAGGTCCTCTCGGGGTTGAATACTATGTATGGCCGAGTAGCGGGCTGTCCGGCATCGGCAGCGGCGGTACGCGCTGGAGAAAAGCCAACAGTGGTATCGATGAAAGTGAGGGCACGATCATCATCAACGGCGGTTATATTCTCGCCAAAGGGCAGGATGGCGCCTCCGCCATTGGCGGAGGCGGTGGAGATAACGTTACCTGGTCATATGAATCCGATATCAGGCAATGCGGCAGCATTACCATCAATGGCGGCATTGTCCGCACCGAAGCGTTAACAAGAAAAGAAACTCTCGGAAGTGCTGGGATCGGGTCCTACCAATTCGGTTACGGTGGCAGCGTTACCATCAATGGCGGGACGGTCATGGCTAATGCTTCCCATGATGCGATTTGTACGGGGCGCGGCGGCAGCATCACCATCAACGGCGGCGATATAACGGCACGAGGAGGCCTCGCCGGACTTGGCCGTGGAAATGGGATTGGGCCTTCCTGGATTGCCTCTGCCGACATCACCATCAACGGCGGTAACATAGATGCGTCCACCAACAGAAAAGGCGCAGCCATCGGTGGTGTTCTTTCAACAACGGTAAAAATCACCGGCGGCACCATAAAAGCTGTCGGGGATTATGCGACTGTCGCCATTGGCAGCAATGAAGGAAGAGGAGGCAGCGTCAGCATCACCGGCGGCAAGGTCACCGCAATCGGAAAAGGCGATGCGGATGGCATCGGCGGCTATGCCGATGTCAGTATCACCGGCGGCGAGATCGATGTTTCTGTTGAAGGATCTGGCGTAGCTATCGGCGGCAATGCTGGCGGAAGCATCAACATTCAGGGCAATGCAATCAAATCCATTTCCAGCAGGAGCGGCGCCTGCATTGGCGGCAGCGCAAAAAATATCACCATTCTTGACGCCGAGCTGCCGTTCCTTGGCGGTGAGGGCATTCTGATTGGCAATGAGGTCGGCGATAACACGGGAGGCGATCTCACCATCCGAAACTGCCGCATCCTATCAACAGACATTGCGGCAAATAGAGGAATACAGGTAGGCAATAACGGAAATATACAGATTGAAAACAGCGAGATCATGCTGTCCAGAGCAAAGGGCATCCGCACCGGCGATGGCGGGAGCATCGCCATCCGGGATTCCCAGCTCGTCACAAACGGCATTTATATGGTCGAAGGAGGAACGACCCAGCGGAAGCTGAAACGGCTGGAGATCACGAACAGCACCGTGGTAACGAGCGATGCCATCGGCTCCAAAGGCAATTTCACTTCTGTCGGCGAGATCGTGATACACGGCAGCAGCATCCGTCAGAGCGAGGATTATGGAAATGGCTACAGCATTGGCTGCGGAGATTATGGCTCCTTTGACCGTATTGACATTCAGGACAGTCAGATTGATATTCCGGGTGCCAACTATGGCGCAGCCATCGGCGGCGGTAAGTATACGACAGATCCCGGCAATAGCGTCATTCGCATTGCGAACAGCCGGGTGTTTGCCCGCACCCGTGACAGATGGAGTACCGCCATCGGTCGCGACATAGGTTCCAGCGGAGATGGAGCGCTACGGATCTTTATTGAAAACAGCACCGTGACCGCAAAAGGCGGCTGGCTGTTTGGGGATGGTACCGAATATGTTCCCGGCATCGGAATCAGCTACAAGTCTTCCCTGAATGCCTATATTCAGGTCATGGACAGCACGGTGGAATCCTTCCGGCATACGAAAAGTAGGAACATGGACGACTCCGATTATGTCTATGACGACCTGCACACAAAGAAGCTGCCGGGTAATCCAGCGGAAAACATCTCCATCTGCGGCAGCACCGTCAACGGAACGCGCATTGACCATAGCCTTGACGCATACGGCAAATGCACGCTCTGCGGCAAGTATGATATTGGATATTGCTATAAGAACGGGCTTCTGACGATGGAGGGGCTGACGGACTGCGCCTATGACGGCAGCGAAAAGAAGCTGACGGGGCTTTCCCATAAGACGGGTGAGAACGAAACGAAGCAGCTAACGGAGAACACGGACTACACCGCCAGCTATTCCAACAATGTATATCCCTACACCCTCAACCCGAACGATGCGGGCTTTGACCCGGAAAAAGCCCCCAAGGTGACGCTGTACGGCACGGGGAACTACTGCGGCAAGGCCGAGCACTATTTCACCATCAGCGGAGACGAGCAGCCCTCGTACACCGTAAAGTTTGATACTGCCGGCGGCACGAGTATCGGCGAAAAAACCGGCGTCAGGTGGGAGCAGCGCGTGCTGGACGGTGTGGAGCCTCCCACCAGAACCGACTATGAGTTCCGCGGCTGGAGCTGTTCCGGCAAACCCGTGTTTCCCGGAACCACCTATGCGGATCTTGCGGGAGATAAAAACGTACAGAGCATCACGCTGACGGCGCAGTGGGCGGCGGCATGGTATCCGGAGGGTGAAATTAAGATTGAAGGTGAGGACACCGTATGGAATGGCTTCGAAAGCGACTATTCCGCACGGTTTTACAACACGGAGCAAACTGTAACCATCTCCGCTCCGAAATCCGGCGGTAAGCCGGTGGAGATTGAATATTTAATCACCGAAGAGGACCTCACGAAGGCCAGATGCACAAAACGAGACTTTACCCCTTACACCGAGCCTCTCAAGCTGAACACGGACGGTCAGCACATCGTTTATGCGAAGCTCACCAACGCAGAGGGCAATGTCACCTATCTCAGGACAACAGGCCGCATTGTGATTGACACCACGGCCCCTGCGATCAATGGCGTTGAGGATGGTGAAGTGTATTATACCACGAAAAATGTGCAAATCACCGATGATAACCTTGCTTCCGTCACGGTAAACGGATCTCCCAAGACAGTAGGCGGCTACAACACAATTTGGATTGCACTCTTTTCGGATGCCAACCGCACATATAAGATCGTCGCGACCGACAAGGCCGGAAACAGGACGGAGAAAACCATCACGGTTTATGACGGAACCTATGTAATCCCTGTTACCGGCGTATCGCTGGACGAGAGCAGCATCACCCTCGATGTGGGCGGCAATCAGACCCTGACCGCCACCGTGGCGCCGGAGGACGCCACCAACAAAAAGGTGTGCTGGAGCTCCGACAACGAGGCTGTCGCCACGGTTTCCGAGGACGGCGTTGTCACCGCCGTGGCAGGCGGGACGGCTGTCATTACCGCCACCACACATGACGGTTTGTTCACTGCCACCTGCACGGTGACGGTCAATGCCCCCGATGCTGCGCCCAGCATCACCACGGACACCCTGCCGGACGGCAAGGTGGGCGAGGCATACAGCCAGACCCTGACCGCCACCGGCACAGCACCTATCACATGGAGCATTGACGGCGGTCTGCCTGCCGGTCTGAGCCTGAACGCGGATACCGGCGAGATCAGCGGCACGCCTACTGCGGACGGCACCGCCAAATTTACCGTCAAGGCTACCAACAGCGCGGGCAGCAATACGAAGGAGCTGTCTATTACGATAACCAAAGCCCCCGCAGCCGAGTATACCGTCACCGTGACCACAGCGGGCAACGGAACGGCTTCCGCCTCTCATGCAAAGGCTGCGGCCGGTGCGGAGATCGCCCTGAACGCTACGCCCGACAAGGGCTATCACCTCAAGGAGTGGGAGGTCATGAGCGGCGGCGTGACCATCAAAGACGATAAGTTCACCATGCCGGACAGCAATGTAGAGATCAAGGCTGTCTTCGAGGAGGACGCGTCTCCCGCCCCCACCGAGCATACCGTCACCGTGACTAATGACGGCAATGGAACGGCTTCCGTCTCTCCTGCAAAGGCTGCGGCCGGTGTGGAAATAACCCTTAACGCCGAGCCAAACACCGGCTACCACCTCAAGGAGTGGCAGGTCATCAGCGGCAATGTGACCATCAAGGACGATAAGTTCACCATGCCGCACAGCGATGTGGAGGTCAAGGCAATCTTCGAGGAGGACGCACCTCCTGCGCCTACTGATCCCGCCAAACCCAGCATCAGCGTCATCGGAACCTATACTTACAATGGCTCCGAGCATACCGCGACCGTGATTGGTTATGATTCTGCCACAATGGACATCACAGGCAACACCGGCACGGACGCGGGCGATTACACCGTTAGCGTCACATCTCAAACCGGCAAATGGGCGGATGACAGCACCGATGCCGTGACCGCGGCGTGGAGCATCGGCAAAGCCACGCAGGAAGCCCCCATTGGATTGAATGGTGTCGCGCCTACCGAGGAGGGCGGCAGCGACGGCAAGATCACTGGCGTGGATGCAACGATGGAATACCGTGCAGAGAGCGAAACTATCTACACCGCCTGCACCGGTATCGAGATTGAAAACCTGCCTGCCGGCAATTACTTCGTGCGCTACGCGGAGGACAACAACCACTTTGCCGGCACAGATGCGGAGGTCACTGTGGGCAAGGGTGTGCCGCTTGCTGACTGTACCATCACCTTTGACGGCAACGGCGGCAGCGGCAGCATGGATTCCGTGACCGTCAAGGCAGGGACAAATTATACCCTGCCCGAGTGCGGCTTCACCGCTCCTGACGATCAGGAGTTCAATGCTTGGGAGATCGGCGGCACGGAGTACAAGGTAGGAGATTACTACACAGTGAATGGGGATACCGAGATCAAGGCGCTGTGGGAAAACAGCGTTATTACCCCCACCACCTACACCGTCACCGTCAACAATGACGGCAACGGCACGGCCTCCGCCAACCCCCACACCGCTGCGGCCGGTACGACGATCACCCTGACCGCCAAGGCCAACAGGGGCTACCACTTCAAGGAGTGGCAGGTCGTATCTCCGGAAGAGCTTGAAATCACCACCAACAACAAGTTCATCATGCCGGAGGACAACGTGGTAGTCATGGCCATCTTCAAGAAGAACACCCCCACCGGCCCCATCGGCACCGGCGCGACCACCTATCCCATCACCGTGGTGAACAGCAAGAACGGCGATGTGACCGCCAGCCACAAGTCCGCGGCCAAGGGTACCACCGTCACCCTGACGGTCGATCCCGACAAGGGCTATGTGCTGGATAGCCTCACCGTTCTGGACGGCAAGGACAAGGAACGCAAGCTCACCGACAAGGGCGACGGCAAGTTCACCTTCACGATGCCCGCCGACAAGGTCACCGTGGAGGCCAGCTTTAAGGAAGAGTTTCCTGACCTCCCCAATCCCTTTTCCGATCTGGCCCCCAGCGACTTCTGCTACGATGCCGTGATGTGGGCAGTCGGAAGGGATATCACCGGCGGCATCGGCAACTATACATTCGGCCCCAACCTGCCCTGCACCCGCGCGCAGGCTGTGACCTTCCTGTGGCGTGCAGCCGGCAGTCCCGAGCCTGAAACCCGCGCCATGCCGTTTACCGACGTTCCCGTGGGCAGCTATTATTACAACGCGGTGCTGTGGGCGGTAGAAAACGGCATCACCGAAGGCACCAGCGACACCATGTTCAGCCCGGATGCCACCTGCTCCCGCGCGCAGATCGTGACCTTCTTGTGGCGCGCAGGCGGCAGCCCCGCTGCCAGCGGCAATTCTGCCTTCACCGACGTGGCCTCTGACGCTTACTACGCGGCCGCGGTCATCTGGGCAGAGAAGAACGATATCACCGGTGGTATCGGCGGCGGCCTGTTCGGCTCCAACAACGATTGTACCCGCGGTCAGATCGTCACCTTCCTCTACCGCAGCGTGAAGTAAGAAACATGGATAAGAAGGAATGGCAGAGAGAAAAGCGAAAGGGCATCGCTTGCTTAGTCGTTGGCCTTGTCGGGACGCTGCTTGGCAGCGTACTGATCTATTACCTATGGTACATCGGCTGGTTCTATCACCTCTCCGTTGACAGCAAACTATCCTCTTTCGACGAAACGGAGATAGAGGCGTTGTTTGGAGCTGTCCTGCTCCTACCGTTCCTCTCAGCGATGTTTACGGGCTTCCTGCGAGTGCAGATCGATCTGCGCTGTGAGCGCGAATACCGCAAAAATACGGAGAGAAACACTGACCACATCTCTGAATAGCTAAACCTACAAAACCGCAAGGCGGCTCTGCCTTTGAGCTGCCTTGCGGTTTCTCTTTGCGTAAAGCTCCCACTAAAAAAGCAGCGCCTTTACACAGTTTGTTCGTGTAAGGCGCTGCCTTTTTGCCTTTTGAGGGGGGTCTATCCTCGCTCTCGGGGTCCTCCTCCAGCTTCTGAAACCGGGTTTTCAATTCTTTCAGAAATGGAGGAAGTGGAAAAATGTCTTGTTTCAAAGATCATCGTTCAGGCATTGAAACAAACTCTTCCGGGGCGGAAAATCCGCCAGAATCCCCCATCGAGGAAATATTTTTGGAGAATTTCAAAAATATTTCCGAAAACTTTGCCAAAATCGCACCTTCCATTCGGGATAGAAGCGAAAGGGGAAGAAAGCCGACCTCTCGGTGCATGAGAGGAGGTGAACAACTCTTGGAGCTGACACCATCCCAAAAGAAAACCGTTAGACATCAGTTCGACAGCTTTTGCAGGAAGGTTCTGCGTGAAGAAGCCCGCGATTATGAGCGTCATATCGCGTGGCGTTCCGACCATGAGGTATCCCTTTCGGAGCTGTCAGAGGAGCAGGAGCGCCAAATGTATGTGCTGGACAAGTATCCGTCCGAGCAGACGCATTTTCATGTGCAGGGCTATGATGTGGCAATCGAAAACGAAAATCTCGCCAATGCCCTGACGGTGCTGCCGGACGATAAGCGTGACATTGTTTTGCTTGCCTTTTTCCTTGATATGACCGATCAGGAAATCGCGGACAAGCTGGACATGGTACGCCGCACCGTGCAATACAAGCGCGCTCAGTCCCTCAAGGAATTGAAAAAAGAAATGGAGATTACTGAAGATGGCGCGCAATCTGAGTAATGTCGCTGCATCTCTGCTGCCTTACTCGACCATCGAAGCGGCAGCGTCCGGCAATGTGGACGCGATCAATGCTGTGCTGAAGCACTATGAGCGTTATATTGCGGCTCTGGCAACCAGAACCCTGTATGACAAAAACGGTGTTCCGCACCTTTGCCTCGATGAAGAAAAGGTATGCTGGATGCGAACCAAGCTGATTACCAAGATTCTTGATTTCAAGGTAAACAAAACAGCCTAAAAATCCACAGCAGCCCGTGCAGGAGAGTGTCCCCCTTTCCACGCTTCTGCAACGGGCTATTCGTGCATCCGCGAGGAAAGGTTCTTATCGCCTGATAGGAGCCTTTCCCGGCTGATCCACAGCCAAATATCACACGCGCCTGAAAGCGCGGATATGCTGTACCTTGAAAAATTCATAGGCAACCGGATAACAACCCGAATGAGGCACAGCCCGGCAAATGGCGCGCCATGATCCACACGGAAAGGAGGATTTGGGTGAGCGATACAGCCAGTTTGCAGATGCGAGTGGCACCGCATTTGGCAACGACCGTCATTCGGATAATGATACTCCCGCGTTGAACGCCCTCAAAGCATTGCGCGGCGCACCCATCAGCATGGGCCGGGGTGAGACTCCCGTGGGCGGCTGCCAGCCGCCGTCCGGTTTTGCCAATAACAATTTACAAATGAGGCGAAAACTATCATGACTATACGTGCGGCGCTATATTGCCGCGTAGATTGGAGAATTGCTGTTGAAAATGAAACACGAGGAAGAATATCTGCGGTGACCGTCCATCATATTTTCGGCTCATATCCCATAGCATATAAGGAAGGGGGGCTAAGACAGTGACGGAGGTTGATCGCGAGATTGCTTTGGCTTTATTAAAACGACTATGGAAGCGGGAGTTGATTTCGGAAGAAACGTATGTTTCTGCCAGCAGCTCCCGTTTTTTTGACAAACGGCAATTTACATCTGATACTGAAACCGTCAACAAAATAACTGAGGAGGTCAGTACGGATGGTAACAATTAGATGGCTTCGAGAGCAGATTCGGCAGGGAAAAACCATTTACGATCTGCCACTCCGGGTTACGTTCTACGCGCGTGTTTCTACGGAAAAGGTGGAGCAGCAGGGTAGTTTGGAAAACCAGATTCAATACTACACAGAGTTCATTCAAAAGAACCCGAATTGGACCTATGTTCCCGGCTACATTGATGAAGGTATTTCTGGAACGAGCACTTATAAGCGTGACAGTTTTCTGCGCATGATCGAGGATGCCAAACGAGAGATGTTTGACTTCATTATCACAAAAGAAATATCCCGTTTTTCCCGCAACACACTGGACAGTATCCAATATACACAGGAGCTGCTGGACAACAATGTGGGTGTACTGTTCCAAAATGATAATATCAACACACTGGACAGCGATAGTGAGTTTCGGCTGATCGTCATGGCTGGCGTGGCACAGGACGAAGTTCGAAAACTATCCGAGCGGTTAAAATTTGGCTTTCGGCAGTCCATCAAGAACGGCCATGTTTTGGGAAATAATCGCTTATGGGGTTACGATAAGAGGGACTGCAAGCTGACAATCATCCCGGAGCAGGCAGAAGCGGTCAAGCTGATTTTTCAGCTCTATGCCACCGGAAACTATGGCCTGCGCAAGTTATCACAGGAGCTGACTCGCCGTGGGTACACAAGTCTTTTGGGAAACGAGTTCAATTCCGTCACCATCGGCCATATTCTGCAAAACCCCAAGTACAAGGGGTGGTACTGCGGCAATAAGACACAATCCTTAGACTATCGGAAGAAAAAAACGGTATTTCTTGATGAAAGCGAGTGGGTAACATACCCAGATCCTAATATCCCGGCGATTGTATCGGAAGAACTTTGGAATCAGGCAAATGAGATATTCAAGAAACGCAGTGCCAGAACGAAAGCCTACGGCGTTGGTTACCAAAGCAAGTATCCATACAGTGGGAAAATCATTTGCGGAAAGCATGGAACCACCTTTCATCGGCAGAGCTTCAAAACTGTGGAGGGACACACAGAATACTGGCAGTGCAGGATGTACCGTGAGCGCGGAAAAGCTGGATGCGATTTGCCGACGCTCCAAACGAAGGAGCTGGACGCAATTCTGGCAGACCAATTCCAAAAGCTGGTGAAAAATCAAAAGCAGATCGTCCGACTTGTGATGGACAGTGTTTCCGGCGTTCAGCAGAAGCATGATTACTCCGGGCAAATCACCCAGTTGAACACCCAGATCAGCCAACTGGAGGGAAAAAAGGATAAGCTGCTGGAACTCAGTATCGCCAACGCAATCACAATTCAGGAATTCAAAAAGCGCAATAACCGCTTCAATGAACAGATTGCGGATATCCAGGAGCAGATGATTTCTTTACAAAAGCTGGAGGAAAATGGCTCAGCTGCGGGTATTGACTTGTCCGCAATTGAACAGGCGCTTTGGCAGGAGCTTTCCTTTCAGGATATCATCTCGACGGAGGTTGTTGCGTCAATCCTCGACCATGTGGTTGTTTGCGAGGGCAGCACGAAACAGCGAATTGATCTGGAACTCTATTTAAGGCTGGGGCAGACCGCTTCAGTCACTTTTTCACGAGAGCGATTTGCATTTTGGAACACATCTTCTTTAGCATGTGGTTCAAAGGCACAAGAAGCTGTTCCCTGCCCCATATCTTCCCTAAATATTGATTCAAAAGATAGTAAAGAAACCCTGTCTGGTAATATGCGGTTCGACAGCTATAATCGTCATTTGGATATATTTTATAACATACATATTTTGTTGCCCACATAAGCAAATGGAGCATACATGATGTATGCTCCATTTGCTTATGTAGGAGGAGGTGGTGAATCTTATGCCATTGAGTTTTCCTTATTACTACGGTCACGCTGGTGAACAATACGCTTTCTTTCGCATTCCAAAACTGCTAATCACCGATAGCCGGTTTGATGGCGTTTCCTCTGATGCAAAGCTGCTGTATGGACTGCTGCTTGACCGCATGGAGTTGTCCTATCGGAACGGTTGGGTAGACGACCAAAATCGTGTCTTTATCATTTTTACGGTAGAAGAAGTCGTGGAAACCCTGCGCTGTCGCTCTGAAAAGGCGGTGCGCCTATTCACAGAATTGGACAGCAAAAAAGGTATTGGTTTGATTGAACGAAAGCGGCAAGGACTTGGAAAACCGGCTATCATTTATGTGAAAAACTTTGCTGGCGATATATCCTGAACAAATCGAAAGTCCAGACTTTCGATTTTCGAAAATCATAGATGTGGCCGGAGTCTGCGCTTCTGTGACTGCGGTCATGTGTTCGCAAGCGAAATTCCCCGTTCCATCAAGGCAGCGGAGATCAGTGTGGAAAACAAAAGCATTTACGACCATGACCGCAGCGGCAAGGCGGCGCTGGCGTATGAAAATCTGACGAG
>DPGF01000111.1:22089-45871 GCA_003522105.1 Oscillibacter sp. | reverse complement strand
CGCTATTCCCTCGTCGTGCTCGGGCAGCTCTTTTACGACCATGTGACGGACAAGCTCACGAGCATCGGCATCACCGGCACGAAGGGCAAGAGCACCACCGCTTACTACGTGCGCTACATTTTGAACGACTGGCTGCGCGCGCAGTCGATGCCCGAGTGCGCCATTCTCTCCTCCATCGACAACTACGACGGCAAAGTAAGTGAGGAATCTCACATCACCACGCCCGAGGTGCTTGAGCTCTACCAGCACTTTGAAAACGCTTACGAGTCCGGCATTTCACACCTTGTGATGGAGGCTTCGTCCCAGGCGCTCAAATACGGCCGCGTGCGCGGCATCACGTTCGACGTCGGCGCATTTTTGAACATCGGCAGCGACCACATCAGCCCCATCGAGCACCCGGACTTCGAGGATTACTTCAACTCCAAGCTCAAAATTTTCGACTCCTGCCGCTTCGGCTGCGTCAATACCGACGCCAAGTACTCGGATCGCGTCATCGAATACGCCAAGGACCGCTGCAACCTCATCACCTTCGGCTCGCATGAGAGCGACACCGTCTCCTGCCAGCATGTGGAAAAACGCAGCGACGGACTCTATTTTACGGTCGTTTCGCCAAAGTACAACGGCGAATTCTCCATCACCATGCCCGGTCTTTTCAACATTTCCAATGCCCTCGCCGCCATGGCGATCTGCATGGCGCTTGATGTGCCGGAGGAATATGTGCGCTCCGGCCTTCGCAAGGCACGCGCCGCAGGCCGCATGCAGATCTACGAGAGCCGCGACAAAAAGGTCGCCGTGATCGTCGACTATGCGCACAACCGCATGAGCTTTGACGCGCTCTACCGTTCGACGAAGATCGAATACCCCGGCCGCCAGATGATCTCCGTCTTCGGCTGCCCCGGCTCCCACGCGCTCCAGCGCAGGAAAGACTTAGGCGAACTGAGCGGAGAGAACTGCGACTTCGTCTTTATCACCGAGGAGGACTCCGGCGAGGAGCCGTTCGCGCAGATCGCCGCCGACATTGAAAAGCACGTGGCCTGCCCGCACCTTGTACTGGAAGAGCGCAGCGAGTGCATCCGCCGCGCGATTTTGGACGGCAAGGACGCTCGCGTTATTCTCTTGACCGGCAAGGGCGAGGAGACGACGATGAAGCGCGGCAGCGCCTACGTTCCCTACCCCTCCGACGTGGAGCTGACGAAAAAATTCCTTGCTGAGTACGACGCTGCGCACCCCGCAGCGCCCCGGAGCAGCGGCAAACAGATGAAAAAGGATTTCCTGCCCATTATCCTCGGCAGCGATGAAAACGCCTACGGCACAGCGCGCCTCTTCCGCGAGGCCTACGGCGTCACGCCGCTGCTGCTGTGCACGCAGCAGCTTGTGCCCACGCGCTACTCGCACCTGTTCCTCTGCCGCATCATCCCGGATTTTGAGCGCGAGGAGGTCTTCCCCGATGCGCTGCTCGAGGTTTTGAAGCAGTGCGCGCAGGACTATGAAAAGCTGCTCGTTATCCCCTGCTCAGACTATTATACCGGCCTTCTCTGCCGCCACTACGACCACTTTGAGGGCTTGATCGCGAACCGCTTCATCTCCGAAGAGCTTCTTGAGACCTTTGACACGAAGGACAAGTTCTATGCCCTCTGCGAGCAGTACGGCATGGACTATCCCAAGACCGTCGTCGCCTCTCCCGAGGAGCGTGAGAGCGTCGCCGAGCGGCTGCCGTTTGACTTCCCCATCGTCGTCAAGCCCGAAAATTCCAACGCGCTCGACTATCTCCGCTGCCACTTTGAAGGCCAGAAGAAGGTATTCTTCTTCGACACGAAGGAGCAATACCTCGAAATGGTTCGCAATATGAACCGCTCGGACTATCGCGGCAAGCTCATCTTGCAGGAGTTTATTCCCGGCGGCGACGACGCCATGCGCGTGCTCAACAGCTATTCCGATCTGGACGGCCATGTGCGCGCGATGTGTCTCGGCCAGCCGGTGCTTGAATACTACGACCCCAAGTCCGTCGGCAACTATGCCGCCATCATTTCCCGCGGCGATCAGGCGCTGTACGACAAGATGCAGGAATTCCTTGAAAAGCTCGGCTACGTCGGCTTTTCAAACATCGACATGAAGTACGACTGCCGCACAGGACGCTATGTGCTCTTTGAGATCAACCCGCGCCTCGGCCGCAGCAGCTACTTCTGCCGTGCCGCAGGGCTCAATATGATGAAACTTCTGACCGATGACATCGTCTACGGCAAGCGCGAGGACTGCGTTTACAACCACACCGTCGCCCTCTGGCAGAACGTGCCGACCGGCATTTTGCGCCGCTATGTAAAGAACAGCGAGCTTGCCGAAGAGCTCAAGGCCTTCAGGGGCACGCACGTGCTCTTTTGCAAGGGTGACCTTCCGCTCCCCCGCCTCTACCGCCTGCTGCGCTACTACGGCGCGCAGTACCACAACTTCCGCGACTATTACTTTGACAAGAAGTGACCATTCCGATCCAAAAGGATGGCTCGCAAAAGCCGTCCTTTTCCTTTTTCCCGTTTCGTGTTAAAATCGAAATGCGGGAACTTTTTTCCTCTCTTTCGCGTCTAAAGAAGCGGAAGAGAGATGTGTTCCGCAGAAAAAAGGAGGATTTCCGATGAAAAGAGCATCCCTTCGCGCGTTTGTTTGCGCGCTCCTCGCGTCCCTTGCACTCACAACCTTTGCCTTTGCCGACTCAGGGCCGAAGCCCCAACTCACCGTGCGCGTCGAAAACGCGCCGCAGGAGCCCTACTATCTCGACCTGCTCGCCGAGGGCGACTGGGGCGCGGAAGATGGAAACCGTATCGACGGCATCGACTGGAACTACGACGGCAAAGAGGATACGCTCGACCCCGATCTCCTGGCGCTCCTGCGCGAGAATGTTCCCGCAGGCTGGCACGCCTGCATTGCGCAGGGCACGACCGGCGCGCCGATGTGGGGCGAGCTGTACGCGGAAGGGACGGATGCCTTCGGCAATGACCTGCACGTGTTCGGCTACCACGGCGTGCCGAGCACCTACCGCATCATCCTTGTCACGCAGTCCGGCAAGGTCTGGCTCTCCGACGTGCTTGAGCGCAAGGTGCTGCAATCAAGTGTGACCGTTCACTGGGCAGACGACACGGAGCACACCACTGTCACCGTCCCTTCGACCGTCACCGGCTATTTGCTGCAATTTCTTGCAACGCTCGTGCCGACGCTCCTCATCGAGGGCATTCTGCTGCTTCTGTTCCGGTATTCCTGGAAAGAGAATTGGAAAGCATTTTTGCTTGTCAACCTCGTCACACAGGGGGTTCTGGCGGCTGCAAGCAGCGTTCTGAACCTGCAAAACGGCGCAGCCCTCTGGAACTATTTCCTGTTTCTTCTCCCAATGGAGGCAGCCATTCTACTCATCGAGATCTATCTCTACGCCGGCCGCGGCCTGCTCACCGGCCACAGCAGGGGCCGCGCCGCACTCTATGCTGTTTCGGCAAATCTTGCCTCGGCCGTCCTCGGCTACTACCTTGCCGAGCCCGTCTGGAGCTTCGTCGTGTCCATCTCGTGAATACCATCCGCGCTGCGGCGTTCTCCGATCGGAGAACGCCGCGTTTTCCGGCAAGTCTTACTTGACAAGGTCATTTTGACTCCTTATAATAATTCGCATCGCACAAACGCTCCTCGCAGGAGCCTTTTTTTATGTTTCGGAGAAAGAGAGAATGCCGCCATGCAAAAAAAATCCAACCCCGCAGCGCTGCTGCCGATCTTCGTTTTCCTGGTTCTGTATCTGGGTCTCGGTCTGGTCTTTGAGTATGTGCTCAAGATCCCGATGGGCTTTTATTCCATTCCCATCGTTGTCATCTTCCTCATCGCACTGCTCGTGGCCTGCTGCCAGAACCGCACCCTGTCCTTTGACGAAAAGCTCGTGCTGATGGGCAAGGGCATCGGCGACAAAAATATCGTCACGATGCTGCTCATCTTCCTCGCCGCCGGCATGTTCGTCGGCGTGGTGGGCCGCTCGAGCGCAGAGAGCGTTGCGTACTTCATGCTCTCTCTCATTCCCGCAAAGTTCGCCGTGGCGGTGCTCTTCGTCGTCAGCTGCTTTGTCTCCACCGCAATGGGCACGAGCGTCGGTACCATCACGCTCATCACGCCCATCGCCATCCCCATCGCCGCAGCCAGCGGTTACTCCCTGCCGCTGTGCATCGCGTCCGTCATGGGCGGCGCCATGTTCGGCGACAACCTGAGCTTCATCTCCGACACCACCATCGCCGCCTGCAACGGCCAGGGCTGCGCGATGAAAGATAAATTCCGCGAGAATTTCCACATCGCGCTTCCCGCTGCGCTCGCCTCTCTTGCGCTCATTCTCGTGCTGACGCTCCGCGCCGACGTCACGCCCGCAGAGATCCCGCCCTATAACCTCATTCAGATCATTCCCTATGTGCTGGTGCTCATCGGCGGCATCATCGGCATCAATGTCTTTGTCGTGCTGCTCATCGGCATCGTCTCCGGCTCGATCATCGCGCTGGCGACCGGCGCGACCGGCCAGAGCGGTATCCTCGCGGTCAAGGCGCTGCTTGAGAATATGGGCAGCGGCGCCGCCGGTATGTTCGAAACGTCGATGGTCGCGATCCTGGTCTCTGCCATCTGCGCGCTGATCCGTGAATTCGGCGGCTTCGAGGCGCTGCTCGGCTGGATTCGCCGGGCGTTCCGCGGTAAGCGCGGCGGCCAGATCGGCATGGGGCTGCTTGTCGGCGCGATGGACATTGCCACGGCGAACAACACCGTTGCCATCGTTATGGCGAACCCCATTGCCAAAGAAATGAGCGAGGAATACGGCATCACGCCGCGCAAGGCCGCCTCCCTGCTCGACACGTTCTCCTGCATTTTCCAGGGCATCATTCCCTACGGCGCGCAGATGCTCGTCGCCATCTCCGCAGCGCACGAGCTGGGTTACAACATCTCCGCCTTTGACATCATTCCGAACCTGTTCTACCCCTACCTGCTGGCGGTGAGCTCGCTGTTCTTCATTGCCGTGGACGGCAAGAAGAAGGGGTCTTGATCTTCTCCCGAATAAGTAAATGCAAAAAGCGCAGGAAAGGAATCGACTATGGCATCCATCATTGAAATCCAAAATTTTTCCGATCCCGCACTCGATCTCTATGCGCGGCTGACGGAAAATCAGCTCTTAAACCGCGCCGATCCGGAAAACGCGCTTTTCATCGCAGAAAGTCCGCTCGTCATCGGCCGTGCGCTTGATGCAGGCTGTAAGCCGGTTTCCTTTCTGATGGAGCGCCAGCACATCGGGGGCAAGGGGCGCGAAATTCTCGCCCGCTGCTGTCAAGATATTCCGGTTTACACCGCCGATGAATCCGTGCTGACGCAGCTCACAGGCTTTCACCTGACGCGCGGCATGCTCTGCGCCATGCGGCGGCCGAAGCTCCAAAGCGTCGAGGACGTCTGCCGCGATGCGCGGCGCCTCGTCGTGCTCGAAAACGTAATGAACCCGACGAACATCGGCGCGATCTTCCGCTCCGCCGCTGCGCTTGGCATGGACGCCGTGCTGCTCACAAGCGCGGGCAGCGACCCGCTCTATCGCCGCGCTTCGCGCGTGAGCATGGGCAATGTCTTCCTCATTCCGTGGACATATCTCCCCGAGGAAGGCGATTGGACACAGCTCCTGCGCGCGTTCGGCTTTCGCACGGTCGCCATGGCGCTGCGCGACGACTCCGTGCGGCTTGATGACCCCCGCCTCGCCGCGGAGGAAAAGCTTGCCATTGTCATGGGCACGGAGGGTGACGGCCTCGCAAGCACCACCATTGCAAGCTGCGACTACACAGTCAAGATCCCGATGTACCATGGCGTCGACTCACTCAATGTCGCTGCGGCAAGCGCCGTGGCATTTTACGAGCTGGGGCTTCCTCCGCCGAACGAAAAGGAGGACTGACATGCTGAACAACACCGGCTTCGACCTCTGGGCCGACGGCTACGACAAGAGCGTCGGCCTCTCCGACGAGAATGACCGCTACCCCTTCGCAGGCTATCGTGCCATGATGAACGCGCTCTATCAGCGCGTGCTTGCACAAAGCGGTCATGACGTGTTAGACATTGGCTTCGGCACGGGCGTTTTGACCTCAAGGCTCTATGAGCAGAGTTGCCAAATCTATGGACAGGATTTTTCCGCGCGCATGATCGAGCTGGCGCAGGCAAAAATGCCGGAAGCCAAGCTCTATCAGGGCGACTTTTCCAAGGGGCTTGTGCCCGAGCTCTGCCCGCGACAGTATGATGCCATCATCGCGACCTACTCGCTCCACCATCTGACGGACGCGCAGAAAATTGACTTTCTGCGCGCACTCCTGGCGCTTTTGAAGCAGGACGGCTGCATTTTCATCGGCGACGTCGCCTTCCGCACCCGTGACGAGCTCGAAGCGTGTCGAACTGCGGCAGGCGAGGATTGGGACTCAGATGAAATTTACTTCGTCTACGACGAGCTCCGCCCCCACTTCCCCGCGCTGACGTTTGAATCCTTCTCCCACTGCACCGCACTCCTGACACTGCGCAAGTGATTTCCCAGGAAATACGATAAAAAGCCTCTGTATGGTCATTCCATACAGAGGCTTTTCTGTGAAGTATTATTCCTTTTCAGCCATTCAGGTGGTCAAGGATCGCATTGATGAGCTGCTCCTTGCCCGTCCCCTTTTCCGCAGAGAAGGGGACGATGATCTCATCGTCGCGCAGATTCAGCGTTTCACGGATCTTGGCAAGATTCGGTTCCACCTCGCGCGCTTTGAGCTTGTCGAGCTTATTCGCCACGATCACGACGGGGCAGCCGGTCTGCACAAAGTAGTCGTGCATTGTCACGTCGTCCGCCGTCGGCTTGTGCCGCGCGTCAACGATCTGCACGCCGAGGTGAATAAGTCCCGCACTCTGGAAGTAGTCCTCCATGAGCTTGCCCCAGCGGTCGCGCTCGGTCTTGGAGACCTTGGCGTAGCCGTAGCCCGGCAGGTCGACGAGGTAGAGCTTGCCGTCGATCTTAAAGTAGTTGATCTGCGAGGTCTTGCCCGGGGACGCACCCACGCGGGCAAAGTTCTTGCGGTTCACGATCCGGTTGATGACCGAGGATTTGCCGACGTTCGACCGCCCTGCAAACGCGAGCTGTGGCATTCCGTCGCGCACAAACTGCTTCTCCGACGCCGCCGAGAGGACAAATTCCACCCTGTTGAAATTGATCGCCATGGTTTTCGTTTCCTTTCAGCTCATTTCGCCCGCACGCAGCGCACCGGGCGCTGCCTCCTGCACGGGCAGGTAAGTCTCATGTGCGGCAGCGGTGCATTTTTCCGGCAGAACGAGCGCCTCAGCAAAGACGGCGTCCACCGTTTCCACCGGCACAAAGCGCAGCTTCTTGCGCACCAGCGGGTCGATCTCATCGAGATCCTTTTCGTTCTCCTTCGGCAGGAGGACGGTATGTACGCCCGCGCGCAGCGCGCCCATCGTCTTCTCGCGCAGTCCCCCGATGGCAAGCACGCGGCCGCGCAGCGTGATCTCACCGGTCATGGCGATCTCGCGGTGCACCGGCCGGTTCGTCAGCGCCGAGAGCACCGCCGTTGCGATGGCGATGCCGGCGCTCGGGCCGTCCTTGGGAATGGCGCCCTCGGGGAAGTGAATGTGAATGTCCTTTGTTTTATAGAAGTCCGCTGCAATGCCGAGCTCCAGCGTCCGCTGGCGCAGACACGAGAGCGCCGCGCGGCAGCTCTCCTGCATCACGTCGCCAAGGTTGCCCGTCAGCTCCAGCTTGCCGCTGCCGTCCATCACACCGACCTCAACCGGTAGGATCTCACCGCCCGCTTCCGTCCACGCAAGGCCGTTTACCACGCCGACGAGATCCTTTTCCGGGATCTTATCCTGCGTGCTCCGCGGCGTGCCGAGGAAATCTGCGAGGTTCTTCTCTGTAACGGTAACTCGCTTTACATCACTTGTTGTGAGCTGCATTGCGGCCTTTCGGCAGATTTTGCCAAGCTGGCGCTCCAGTGACCGCACGCCGCTCTCGCGCGTGTAGCGCGCGATGACCGCGCGCAGGGCGTTTTCTTCCACGCGCAGGCTCGAAGCCGTCAGTCCGTGTGCCTGACGCTCCTTGGACAGAAGGTGGCGCTGTGCGATCTGCACCTTTTCCTCGTCCGTATAGCTCGGGATCTCAATGATCTCCATGCGGTCGAGCAGCGGGCGGGGAACGGTGTCGAGCGTGTTGGCCGTCATGATGAACATCACGCGGCTCAAATCGACGGGAATCTCCAGATAGTGGTCGCGGAAGGCGTAGTTCTGCTCGCTGTCAAGCACCTCGAGCAGTGCGCTCGCGGGGTCGCCGCGTCCGTCGCTCGAGAGCTTGTCTACCTCATCGAGCACGAGCAGCGGGTTCATCGAACCGCTGCGGGAAATGGCTTCGATGATGCGGCCGGGCATCGCGCCGATGTAGGTCTTGCGATGGCCGCGGATGTCCGCCTCGTCGCGCACGCCGCCGAGTGACAGCCGCGCGACCTTGCGGTTCATCGCCTTGGCAACGGACAGTGCGATCGACGTCTTGCCGACGCCCGGAGGACCGACCAGACAGAGGATCTGCCCCTTTGCCTCGGGGTTGAGCTGGCGCACGGCAATGAATTCCAGAATGCGTTCCTTGACCTTTTGCAGTCCATAGTGGTCGTGGTCAAGGATCCTGCGCGCGGCTTCCACGCTCGCGCGCTCCTTTGTCTCCTCGCCCCAGGGCATTTCCATGCAGGTATCGAGATAGTTGCGCAGCACGCTCGCTTCGGCGCTGCCGAAAGGCTGCCTTGCAAGGCGGTCAACGTCCTTGAGGAGTTTCTTTTCCGTTTCCTCGTTCAGGTGCGCCTTAGCGATCTTTGCGCGGTATTCGTCGAGTTCTTCGTCCTCGCCGCCCTCGCCGATCTCGTCCTGCAAGACTTTGATCTGCTCGCGCAGGACAAAATCCTTCTGAATTTTTCCGACGCGGGAGCGAACTTTGCTCTCGATGTCCTGCTCCATGGCGGTCACTTCGATCTCGCGACGCAGGATCTCGTTCATGCGCTGCAATCTCGGCAGCGGACGCAGCTCACTCAGAATATCCTGCTTGTCCTGATAGCGCAGGTTGAGCTGCTGGGCAATAAAATCAGCAAGATAGCCGGGATCGTTTGTCGAGAGGATGGCAGCATAGACGTCGTCCGGCAGCTTCTGTGCAAGCTCGGCATATTCCGTCACGCTGGCGTAGGTCTGGCGCAGCATCGCCTCCGTCCGCTTGCCGCTGCGCGGCGCTGCGGATTCTTCAACGAGCTCCACCTGCGCCTGCAAAAACGGCTCGCGCTGCCAGAGTCTTTTGAGGCGGGCGCGGCATGCGCCCTCCATCATCACGCGCAGCACATGGTCGGTCACGCGCAGAATCTGCGTCACACGCGCAACCGTACCGATCTCATACAGGTCTTTTTCCTCCGGCTGCTCCACGCCGATCTCCTTCTGCGTGACGAGGAAGATCTCCTCCCCGTTTTCCATGGCGCGCTCAAGCGCGCGCACCGAGATCGGGCGCTCAAGATCAAAGCTCGTATTCATGCGCGGGAACACGTTGAGCCCACGCATGGCAATGACCGGAAGATTTTTTGTTACAGGTTCCATGCTTTCTCCTTACGAAGCGGGATCTGCCTGCAGCGGCGGCTGAGGCTCCTCCCCTTCTTTGTTCGTGCGGTGGGAAATTATCGGCTCTTCCGTCCCCTCCACGCAGCCCAGCGTGATGGTCACGCGGTCGATCGTGCGGTCAGACGGAATGTCGTACATCACGTGCATCAAAAGTCCCTCCATCACCGCGCGCAGACCGCGCGCGCCGATCTTGCGCTCAATGGCCTTGTCAGCGATCGCCTCGAGCGCGCCGGGCTCAAACGTAAGCTCAGCGCCATCGTAGGAGAAAAGCTTCTGATACTGCTTGACGAGCGCGTTTTTCGGCTGCGTCAGGATCTTGACGAGATCCTCGCGTGTGAGCGCGTCGAGCGCCGTGATAACCGGAAGTCGGCCAACCAGTTCGGGAATGATGCCGAATTTGAGGATATCGTGCGGCTGCACCTCGCGCAAAATCTTGCTCTCGTCCACGTCGTTCTTGCTCTTGAGTTCTGCGCCGAAGCCCATCGACTTACGGTCGAGGCGGCTTTCGATGATCTTCTCAATGCCCTCAAACGCACCGCCGCAGATAAAGAGGATGTTGTGCGTGTCGATCTGGATAAATTCCTGATGCGGGTGCTTGCGTCCGCCCTGCGGCGGGACATTGGCGACCGTACCCTCGACGATCTTCAGCAGCGCCTGCTGCACGCCCTCGCCGGAAACGTCGCGCGTGATGGAAGTATTCTCGCTCTTGCGGGCGATCTTGTCGATCTCGTCGACATAGATGATGCCACGCTCGGCAAGCTCCACATCGTAATCCGCCGCCTGCAAGAGGCGAAGCAGAATGTTCTCCACATCGTCGCCGACATATCCCGCTTCGGTGAGCGTCGTCGCGTCTGCGATCGCAAACGGCACCTTCAGGATACGGGCAAGCGTCTGCGCGAAGAGCGTCTTGCCGCTGCCGGTGGGGCCAAGAAGCAGGATATTGCTCTTTTGCAGCTCAACTTCGTCGCCGCCACCGAAGAAAATGCGCTTATAGTGGTTGTAAACGGACACGGACAGCGCAACTTTCGCCGCCTCCTGCCCGATGATATACTGGTCGAGCACCTCGTGGATCTCACGCGGCGTGGGAATGGAATCCGGTGCCTCCAGCTCGTCATGCGGCTCGTAGCCGTCTTCCAGCACGTCCATGCACAGCTGCACGCACTCATCGCAGATGCGCACGCCGGGGCCCTGGATCATGCGATGCACTTCACGCTCGCTCTTACCGCAGAACGAGCAGCGAAGTTCCTTCTTCTTATCTTCACTCATCATGCAAAAATCCTTATCTCTTGTAAATAACCTTGTCCACAAGGCCGTAGGCCTGCGCTTCGTCGGCCGTCATCCAGTGGTCGCGCTCGGAGTCGAGCTTGACCTGTTCGGGCGTCTTGCCGGTGTTCTCGGCCAGGATCTTGTTCAAGCGCTGCTTGATGCGCAGGAAGTGCTCCACGTCGCTCTCCATGTCTGTCACCTTGCCTTGCGTACCGGCAGAGGGCTGATGAATCATGATCTCCGCGTTCGGCAGCGCAATGCGCTTGCCCTTAGCGCCGGAAGAGAGCAGGAACGCGCCCATACTGGCGGCAAGACCCACGCAGATGGTGGACACATCGCATTTGATATACTGCATGGTGTCGTAGATCGCCATACCGGCCGTCACGCTGCCGCCGGGGGAGTTGATATAGAGCTGAATGTCCTTGTCGGGGTCTTTGGCCTCAAGGAACAACAGCTGCGAGACGATCAGGCTCGCGGTCGCATCGTTGACCTCTTCGCCGAGGAAGATGATACGATCTTCCAGCAGGCGGGAGAAAATGTCGTAAGAGCGCTCACCGCGGTTGGTCTGTTCAATGACGTAAGGGACTAAACTCATTTTGGTAACCTCCTTGTTCATACCCTGTTCAAAAAAATGGTATGTACACAATCAACCACAAATGGCAGGCATTTGTGGTTGATCGTCGTTTCTATCTATTATGGCCGCTTTTGCCGATTATTCAGCCTTTTCTTCTTCCTTCTTGGCAGTCTTCTTGGCAGCGGTCTTCTTAGCGGGCTTTTCCTCGCCCTCAGCGGCTTCGCCCTCGGCTTCCTTCTTGGGAGCCTTCTTCTTTTCGACCTTTGCGCTGTCCACGACGACACTGATGGCCTTGTCGCGGATGAGCTGGGCGCGGACGCTCATGGGATCGAGATACTTCTTCAGCTCGTTCACGTCCATGCTGTACTTCTCAGCAAGGTCGGTGTACTGCTTTTCCACTTCCTCGTCGGTCGCATCAAGGTTCTCTTCCTTGATGATGGCGTTCACAGCGAGATCCATGCGCACCTGACGGGTCGCGGGCTCCTTGCCGTCCTCCATGAACTTTTGCTCGTTCATGTTGGTCATCTTGCAGTACTGGTCATAGGGGATGCCCTGTGCCTGCAGACGCTGCTTGAAATCCTCGAGGAAGCGGGCGCACTGCTCTTCGATCATCGCGTCGGGAATGTCGCACTCGATGCCCTCGGCGACCTTCTCCATAAGGCTGCTCTCGACCGTGAACTTCGCGGCCTGCTCGCGCTGCTCGGTGATCTCACGCTTGATGCTGTCCTTGAGCTCCTTGAGCGTGTCGTACTCGGACACGTCCTTGGCAAAATCGTCGTCGAGCTTGGGCAGCTCCTTGCACTTGATCTCCTTGGCCTTGACGTGGAAGACGACCTTCTTGCCGGCCAGATCCTTGTGATAATCCTCGGGGAAGGTGATGTCGAGATCCTTCTCCTCACCGGCCTTCATGCCGATGACCTGATCCTCAAAGCCGGGGACGAAGCTGCCGGAACCAAGCTCGAGTTCGTAGTTCTCGCCCTTGCCGCCCTCGAACGCCTCGCCGTTGTCGAAGCCTTCGAAGTCGATGACGGCGATGTCGCCCTTCTTGGCCTTGCGGTCAACAGAGACAAGGCGGGCGTTGCGCTCGGCCATCTCATTCAAGCGCTCCTTAACGTCATCAGCGCTGACCTTGACCTCTTCCTTCTCCGCGGTCAGGCCCTTGTACTCGCCGAGCTTGACCTCGGGATACACGGCAACGGTCGCCTTGAAGGTGAAGCCGTTCTCGTCGATCTTGTCGTCCACGATCTCGACCTCGGGATAGCCGACAACGTCGAGGCCGCTCTGGCCGATGGCCTGCGTATATGCCTCGGGCAGGGCGATGTCAACGGCATCGCTGTAGAAAACACCCGCGCCGTAGAGC
Organism: Oscillibacter sp.; assembly: GCA_003522105.1. Lineage (GTDB taxonomy): Bacteria > Bacillota > Clostridia > Oscillospirales > Oscillospiraceae > Hominicoprocola. Next base: position 33,014 of record DPGF01000111.1, on the reverse strand, counting down.
TTCTCGATCATCTTGCGGGGGGCCCTGCCGGGGCGGAAGCCGGGAATGCTGAGCTTACCGCGCGCCTTGGCGTAAGCCTTGGCAACAGCGGCTTCAAATTCCTCCGCGCCGACCTCGACGGTCACCGCGACTCTGCTCTTTTCCAGCTTTTCAACATTTTTGACAGTCATGATTTCTTTTTCCTCCGTTTAACATCATAAGTAGGACAATGATGCTTTTGCAAAGTAGAATTATACCATAGCTTCTTCGGAATATCTACCCTTTTTTGCATCATTTTATGTCCTAATTGCAAATTTTTACCGGCTGAAAGGCGACATAATCCGCCGCGATCAGCGCATATTCGGTTTTTCCCCGCATTCCTTCGAACGCGCGGCGGTGCGTATAGCCGTGCAGATGCCCGTAATAACAGCGCTCGACCTCGTACTTATCGAGAAGCTCAAGCATCTCGGGGCACTGATAGCCCTGATAGATTGGCGGGTAGTGCAAAAAGCAGTAGATGGGCTTTCCTTCCGCCGCCTTGAGCGATGCCTCCAGCCGCAGCGCCTCGCGCGCGAGCATCTTGCCCGTGTGCGTCCCCGCAGCGTCCTCCTCGTAAAACCACCCGCGCGTACCGCAGATGGCGTGGTCGCCGTAGGAAAAAGCGTTGTTATAGAGAATGTCGAGGGTCATAATATCATGCTCGGCAAAGAATTTTTTCATCTTCGCAGCCGTCCCCCACCAGTAGTCGTGGTTGCCCTTCAAAAGGAGCTTTTTCCCCGGCAGCGCGTCGATAAACTGAAAATCCGGCAGCGACTGCTCAAGCGACATCCCCCACGAGATGTCCCCCGCCAGCACGATGACATCGTCATCACTGAGGTGCGAAAAATTTTCGTGGATGCGCTCAACATGGTTTGCCCATTTGGAGCCGAACACGTCCATGGGTTTGTTCGTGCCGAGCGATAAGTGCAGATCGCCGATCGCATACAGAGCCATCGCCTGCCTCCCTTCTTTTCTCAAGTTAAAATGCGTTCTCGATGTATTCGATGCGCGTGGAGCGCGCGCTATGGCGCGCGTCGGTGTAGACCTCCGCCACATCGAAGCGGGCGGGCGCGTCAAGGCCGTGCATGCTCAAATAGAGCAGCGCGGCGGAGCGCAGCTTTTCCTGTTTTTTTGCCGTAACGGATTCGCGCGGCATCCCGTAGCGCAAATTGGTGCGCAGCTTGACCTCGACAAACAGGAGCGTCCCCTCCTGCTCGGCGATGAGGTCGATCTCGCCGAAGCGGCAGCGCCACTCTCTTTCCACGATGCGGCAGCCGCGCGCTTCGAGGTATTCCGCGACCAGCGCCTCGCCCCAGTCACCGTCCTGCTTGGTGCTCATCGCCGCGCCTCCCACTTTTTGAGGAACGTCTTGCGATGTACGGGGCTCGGTCCGTACCGATCAAGCATTTCGTAGTGGAGCTTTGTGCCGTAGCCCTTGTGCTTGGCGAACTGATACTCGGGGTACTGAGGATCCAGCACCTCGACCACGTAGCGGTCACGGCTGACCTTTGCCAGCACGCTCGCCGCAGCGATGGAAAGGCTCACGCCGTCCCCGCCGATGACAGTCTCGTGCGGCGTGGTGATCTTCGCCGATGCACCATGGTCGCGGTTGCCGTCGATGAGCGCGTAGTCCGCCGGAACCTCCAGCGCGTCGATGGCAAGCTGCATCGCCTTCATGCGCGCGCTGAGAATGTCCGTCGCATCGATCTCGCTTGCGTCGACGGACGCGACGGCGCAGGCGACGGCTTTCTCGAAAATAACAGGGAAAAGCGCCTCGCGCTTTTTCTCCGTCAGCTTTTTGGAATCGTCCAGTCCTTCGATCACGCAGTCCGCCGGCAAGATGACCGCAGCGGCATACACCGGCCCCATCAGCGGCCCCGCGCCCGCCTCGTCCACGCCGCAGACGGCAGAAAAGCCCGCCGCGCGGGCTTTCTCCTCAAAATGCAGGTCGACGCTCATGCGCTCTCCCCCTCCGGCGGCAGCTCAAGTGTAAAGCGCCCCAGCTTGCCGCCACGGAATTCATCGAGCAGAATGCGGCTCATCCGTTCGGTGTCCACCTCGCCGCCGGAGATCAAAAATCCGCGCTTGCGCCCCGCTTTTTCGAGCAGCGCGTAGCCGTCGTCTTCTTCGGCAACGGTGAGCTTATAGCGCTCCTCGATCGCCTTGGGATAATTCTTGCCGAGGTAGTCCATCAGGCGCATGGCAAGCTCCTCGATGTCGACGACCTCGTCGCGGATCGCGCCGGTGAAGGCAAGGCGCACGCCAACGCCGCTGTCTTCAAACTTCGGCCACAGAATTCCCGGCGTGTCGAGCAGCTCGAGCGTCTTGTCGACCGGCACCCACTGCTTCGTGCGCGTCACGCCCGGGCGATCCTCCGCTTTGGCGCTCTTGCGGCCGGAGACCTTGTTGATGAAGGTCGACTTGCCGACGTTCGGAATGCCGAGCACCATCACGCGCAGCACACGGCCGATCTGACCCTTGGCCTCGTAAGAGGCGATCTTATCGCGCAGCAGCATGCGCACGGCAGAAGAAAACTGCTTCACGCCGCCGCCCTGCTTGGCGTCCGTTTCGATGACGGCATAGCCAAGCGAGCGGAAATACGCCGCCCATTTTTTCGTCATTTCCGGGTCTGCCTGATCGACGCGGTTCAAAACGATCAAACGGGGTTTACCCGCCGTCAGCTCGTCCACATCAGGGTTGCGGCTGCTCATGGGAATGCGTGCGTCTAAGATCTCGCACACAGCGTCCACATTGCCGAGCTCCGCCGTGATCATACGGCGGGTCTTGGTCATATGTCCCGGGAACCAGCTGAGAGAATCCAACTGCATTTACTCTGCCCCCTTTACTGCAAAAGGCCGATGCGGCCAAATTCGCGCTGCTCGGTCAGGTAGTCGCGGCCGGGAAAGACAAGAAAAACTGCCTTGCCGATGAGCAGCCGCGTATCCACCGTGCCAAGAGACGAGTCACGACTGTCGTTCGAATGGTTGCGGTTATCGCCCATGAGGAACACCTCGCCCTCCGGCACGGTAAGCGGGAACACGGTGCCCTCTTCGCGATAGGTGTAGTCGTTGATGTAGTCCTCGTCCAGAAGCTCGCCGTCCACATAGACCTGTCCCAAGTCAAAGTCGATGTCCACGGTCTGTCCCGCGGTAGCAATGACGCGCTTGACGATGGGTTTATCGTCAAAGCTTTCCTTGCGGGCAATAACGATGTCGCCGACTTCATACTTGCCGCAAAGCAGCGAATTCACCACGAGCAGACGGTCGCCGTCCTGAAGTGTCGGGATCATCGACGGGCCGGAAACGCCCATCAAGCGCACAAGGAACGTAAATACGAGCACTACGACCAGCAGCGCCGAAACGAGCGAAGAAACAGTCTCATACACGTCGCGCCCGGGGATCTTTTCCACGATCTCCTCCTGCGCCTGCTCGTTGATCTCCAATTTCTGATCAAATTCGTCCATTTTGGTCTCCTCAATGCAGCGCCCGCGCAAAAGAAAAGCGATGCTCCTCTTTGCGGCAAAATGCGCCTGATTTTCTAATGTATTATTGTAGCACGCTTTTTGAAAAAGGCAACAAAAAAAGCGTGGTTGCAAAAACCACGCTTTTTTGTTCTCAAAGAATCTGTCTTACAGCTTCTCGCGGATCTTGGCAGCCTTACCGACGCGGCCGCGCAGGTAATAGAGCTTAGCGCGGCGGACATAACCGCTGCGCACGGTCTCGACCTTCTCGATGAGGGGAGAATGGACGGGGAACACTTTCTCGACGCCGACGCCGTAGGCGAGACGACGAACGGTGAAGGTCTCCTCAAGACCGCCGTGCTTCTTCGCGATAACGATGCCCTCGAAGACCTGGATACGCTCGCGGGAGCCTTCCTTGATCTTGACGTGAACGCGGACGGTATCGCCGACGTTGACAACGGGCATTTCCTTCTTCAGCTGCTGGGATTCGAGCTCTTTGATGAGATCCATGGGTAATTTCCTCCTATTTATAGGCGTTCTTGACCGCTTTTCTGTGGCGCTTTTGGGATTCTTTCACCCGCGCACGGCAGAGGACCGCCCTTTTCAAGCTATGGTAGCATATCATACAGCAGAACGAATTGCAAGCACTTTTTACAAAAAGAGAAAAAATGTGCTTTTCTCAGCGGAAAACGTTCATATCCTTGTCGTAAACTTCTTTTCTGCGCACACGGACAAAGTCCGGTGCGATCTCCGGCAGGTGCCGCGCGACGGCCGCGCCGATGAGCGCAGGGTTGAGCCCGGGATCCTGCGCGGCGACGACGGCATCGGCGCGGATCAGATTCTCCTCCTCCGTCAGCGTCAGCGAACGAAGAAGCGGCGCGATGTTCAGTTCGGTCATACCCTTGTGCTTCGTGCGCTTTTCAACAAAGATCTCTTCCTGCGTAAATAGCGTGCGGATGCGCTCGCATGCCCCCTCCGGCACGCCGTTGTCGTACTCCATTTCGAGCTGCGCGCGCAGATTGACCATCTCGCGCACGGGGCGCGTCACGCCGTAGCAGTTCAGCACGCGCAATCCCGCGGGCATGCCGGTGTTCAGCGCCTCGGCAACCCCCTCGCCGGTGCTCTCCTCCACGCTTTCAAAGTCCAGGATCTCGCATTCGCTCGACTGTCCCACGGGAAGCGGCAGCACAATGGACAAAATGGGGTGCGGGTGGAAGCCGTTGGAGTGTTTGATGGAAAGGCCCGCGCGCGGGAACACGCGCTGGAACGTGCGCATCACGTCAAGATGCGAAATGTAGGACGCCTGATGCTCCTTGACAAAAACCAGCCGCAATTTAGACATCGCATTTCCCTCCCACCAGGCAGTTTGCGCCGCAGGCGTTGCAGTGCGTGCGGCAATCCGGCGTCGTCACGCCCTCATAACTCAGCGCGTGCTCGCGCTTCAAATACCCCGGTGCAACGCCGCAGGAGATCATGCTCCACGGCAGGATCTCGTCCTCGCTGCGGCGGCGGTTGGCGTAAAAATGCGGGTCGAGTCCGCACTCCTCAAAGGCCTCCAACCAGCGGTTCAGATCAAAATAGTCCTCCCACGCGCTGAGCGTTTCGCCTTTGCGCCATGCGCTCTCGATGACCTTGCCGAGCCTGCGATCGCCGCAGGAGATGACCGCTTCCATAAAGCTCGTGGGCGAAGGGTGCCAGTTGTAGGTGACGGATTTGGTGGTCATCGCCTCGCGCAGGAGCTTGACGCGGCGCTCGTACTCTTCAATGGGGATCTGCGGCTCCCACTGGAACGCCGTGTGCGGCTTGGGCACGAACCACGAGGTCGACACCGTGATGCGAACGCCGCGGCTCTTGTTCACGGCGCTCTCGCGCCAGGCGTGCATCACATGCGCCGCAATGTCGGCAATGCCGAGCACGTCCTCGTCCGTTTCCGTCGGAAGGCCCAGCATGAAGTAGAGTTTGACCGCGCTGTATCCGCCCGCGAATGCGCGGCGGCAGGATTCGAGCAGATCTTCCTCCGTGAGATTTTTGTTGATGGCGTCGCGCAGTCTCTGCGTGCCCGCCTCGGGCGCAAACGTAAGGCCCGTTTTTCTGCCCTTTTGCAGCCGCTCCATCAGCGCCATGGAAAAGTTGTCAGCGCGCAGCGACGGCAGCGCCAGCGTCAGGTGGCGCTGCGCGCAGAAGTCCTCTAAGTCATCACACAGCTCGACAAGCTGCGGATAGTCGGAGGTGGAAAGCGACGAGAGCGTCATATCCTGATAGCCGGAATCCTCGACCGCCTCAATGGCATAGCCGCGCAGCAGCTCCTCCGAGCGGTTGCGCACCGGGCGGTAGACGTAACCCGCCTGACAGAAGCGGCAGCCGCGGATGCAGCCGCGGAACAGTTCGAGTGAAACGCGATCCTGCACGATCTCGGTCGAGGGGACGATGGTTTTCGTCGGATAGTAGGCCTTGTCCATGTCCTGCACGATGCGCTTGAGTACCGTTTTGGGCGCGCCGTCCTTGGGTGTGATGGACTTCACCGTACCGTCGTCGTTGTAGTCGACGTCATAAAGGCTCGGCACATAGACGCCGCGGATCTGCGCTGCGCGCACGAGGAAATCGTGCTTGCTCCAGCCCTCGCGCCGCGCCTGACGGTGCAGCTTGATGAGCTCGACGTCCATCTCCTCGCCCTCGCCGATGAATGCAAGATCGATAAAGTCGGCGATCGGCTCGCAGTTGTACATCGCCGTACCGCCCGCAACAACGAGTGGCGTGAGCGCCGTGCGCTCGCTCGCGTGCAGCGGAACGCCCGCAAGGTCGAGCATATCGACCATCGCAGGGAATGCCATTTCATAGCCGACGGAAAAGGCGATGATGTCAAAATCGCGGATGGGGTCGAACGACTCCAGCGCGTAGAGCGGGATATTGGCCTGGCGCATCTCCTGCTCCATATCGCCCCAGGGCGCGAAGCAGCGCTCGCACCACACGCCCTCGATGTTGTTCATCACGCCGTAGAGAATGCGCATACCAAGGTTCGACATACCGATCTCATAGGTATCGGGGAAGCAGAAGGCGACGCGCGTGTCGACCTTGCTTTTATCCTTCATAATGGCATTGAATTCCCCGCCGACATAACGCGCCGGCTTCTGCACGCGGGGCAAAATGCGTTCCAATCTCTTATCCACGAAAGTTCTCCTCAAAGTAAGCAATAATAAAAAGGCCGAAAATGGGCACAACACTCCATTTTCGGCTATTCTACACTTTTATGACCCGTTTCGCAAGCCTCAGTTGCGAAACGGCGCGGATAAACAGGGCAAGTGAGGCAAAAAGGAACAGCGCGCCCCCGCGCCGGCACACGGAGAAGTACAGCGCAGCGCCCAGCAGTGCAAGCGAAACGATCGCTCCCGCCAGCACCGCCGTCCTGTCGCCCGCAATTGGGCCGAACAACGAAGAAACCGCAAGGCAGAGCGCATGCGCGCCGTCGAGCGGCGGAACGGGCAGCAGATTGAACGCGCAAAGCAGAAGGTGCGCGCCCGCGAGGACAAAGCCGTTCTCCCATGAAACTCGCAGCGCGAAAAGCGCCGTCAGAAAGCCGCAGACGAGGTTCATGCCGCAGCCGGCAAGCGTTACGATCAGTTCGCGCCCATAGGAGAGCCGCCGCGCTCCGCGCGCATGGATCACCGCGCCGAAAGCAGAGAGATGCAGCCCCTCGACCGGCACATGAAATGCCCTGAGCGCCAGCAAATGGCCGCACTCATGCAGCGCAGCGGCAAAAAACACCGAAAGCACGACCGAAAGTGGGCTGACGACCGCCGCAAGCAGCACAAGCAGCCAGAAACTCCGTGAAACGCGAAGCCCGCGCTCAGAAAACCACATAGTAAACGGGGTTCAGATACTTCTCCCCATCGTGCACTTCAAAGTGTAGGTGCGCGCCCGTGGCGTTGCCGGTCGCGCCGACTTTGGCAATCGCATCACCCTTTCTGACGCTTTGTCCCGCGCTCGCGGTGATGGCGCTGCAATGGGCGTAGAGCGTTGAAATCCCGCTCTCGTGGTTGACTGTCACATAGTTTCCGAGAATGGTGCTCTCCCCCACCGTGCCGACGGTGCCGTCGGCAAAGCAGAGAACGGAAGCCCCCTCCTCACCTGCAATATCCATGCCATAATGAAAGCACTCGCCCGCGCCGTTCGGATCTTCCCGCCACCCAAACGGCGACGTCACCGTACCGCTGAGCGGCGCCGTATACGAAATGCCCAGAATGCGCTGCTCCCCCACGGCAAGCGGCGGCAGCGCGCGCGTATTTGCAAAGCCGGAAAGCTCCTGTTCTGAAACCGTCATGCCGATCAGATTGCCCGAAACCTCCTGTGCGCCGCTCTCTCCACCGAACACCGCAACATAGGCCTCGGACAAAGAGTCGCCCCAGTCCTGCTCGCCGGACGCCGCGCGCCCGACGGCGGAAAACGCCGAGACAAAGTCCGCGTCGCGCACAAGCCACTGCCCCAATGTACCGCGCAGCGCGCTCAGATTCCCCGGCAGCAGCAGTTTGAGGCCAACGAGCGCCACGAACAGCACCCCGCAGACGATGAGCTGCAAGAGCATACGCGGCGCAGCCGCTGCTTTATCGCGTGCGGTGTGCGTACGCGCCGCCACGCGCTTTCCGCGCCCGCTGTATGTTGTCCACCGCCGTCTGCGCTGCTTCATTTCATTCGCCTCCCGTCCATTTCTGCCATAGCCTATGTGGACGAGAGCAAAAAAATACCCACCGCAAAACGCAAAAACGCACAACGACAGGGGGCGCGGGCTCATTTGCCCGCACCCCCTGCCGTTTTTATTGCTGCTTACTGTGACAAGTGCCGTGCATAGCGCAGTGTGCACAGTTACAGCCGCAGGAGCTTCTCCCTTTCTTTCTCTGCCGGATCAGATAAACAGAGGTAGCAATGATTATGGCAAGCAGAATGGCAGAGACGATGATCGTTGATAGATTTTCGGTAATCCAGTGCAACATGGAAATCACTCCTTTCGGGGAATATCATATTGAATGCGTCAGTGCTTATCGCTCAGCTTGGTAGCTTCCTTATAGGGCTTGAAGAGCATGTAGATGATCAGGGCGAGCGCCGCGATGGCAGCGATCAGGCCGATGACGTTCAGGCTGCCGGTGAAGGCGTTGCCGAACTGGTTGATCATCAGGGCAATGAGGTAAGCAAAGCCGCACTGATAGCCGACGGCGAACCATGTCCACTTCGCGTTGTTCATCTCGCGCTTGATCGCGCCGATGGCGGCAAAGCACGGAGCGCACAGGAGGTTAAATACAAGGAAGGAATAGCCCGTGATGCCGGTGAAGTGCATGGCAAGATTCTGATACACCGTGCCGTCGCCGCCGCCATAGAGGATGCCGAGCGTGCCGACGATGTTCTCCTTGGCGACAAGGCCGGTGATGGAGGCGACCGTCGCCTGCCAGTTGCCCCAGCCGAGCGGGATAAAGATCCAGGCGATCAGGTTGCCGATCTTAGCGAGGATAGAGGAGTCGATCTGATCCTCGGAAAGCATCTGGAACGTGCCGTCGACCCAGCCAAAGTAGGTGGTAAACCAGACGAAGATGGTGGAAAGCAGAATGATGGTACCGGCCTTCTTGATGAACGACCAGCCGCGCTCCCACATGGAGCGCAGGACATTGCCGAGGGTCGGCCAGTGGTAGGCAGGCAGCTCCATGACGAAGGGCGCGGGATCACCGGAGAACATCTTGGTCTTCTTCAGCATGATACCGGAGATGATAATGGCTGCCATACCGATGAAGTAAGCGGAGGTGGAGACCCAGGCACTGCCGCCGAAGAGGGCGCCGGCGATCATGCCGATGAACGGAACCTTGGCGCCGCAGGGGATGAACGTGGTGGTCATGATCGTCATACGGCGGTCACGCTCGTTTTCGATGGTACGGGAGGCCATGATGCCCGGAACGCCGCAGCCCACACCGATGAGCATGGGGATGAAGGATTTACCGGAAAGGCCGAACTTACGGAAGATACGGTCGAGCACGAAGGCGATACGGGCCATGTAGCCGCAGGCCTCGAGGAAGGCGAGCATCAGGAACAGGACCAGCATCTGCGGCACGAAGCCGAGCACCGCTCCGACACCGGCGACGATACCGTCGAGAATCAGGCCGTTGAGCCAGTCAGCCGTACCGGCAGCGTCAAGCGCATCGCCGATCAGAACGGGGACACCCGGGACCCAAACGCCGTAGTCAGCCGGATCGGGCTCGTCAAAGCCGTTCTCTTCGAAGTAGCTGACAGCATCCACATAGGTCATCTGAACGACATCGTCCATCTTGTCCGCGCCTTCGGGCAGTATATCGTAGTAGGCGGTCTTCTCGCTGATGGCGAGGGTCTCTTCATCCTCCACGTCAACAGTAGCGGTGTCGGACGTGGGCTGGAAGGCCTTGAGCTCTTCGAGTGCCGCATCGGCGTCGAAGTTCTCATCTTCCATGTCAAGGCCGACGAAAGCGTCAGCCGCTTCCGTCGCGGCGGTGTACTCGTCGCTTGCCTCGCCGTAGGCGGCGGAACCGATGCCCAGCAGGTGCCAGCCGTCGCCGAACACGCCGTCGTTCGCCCAGTCGGTCGCGGGAGCGCCGACGGCGACCATGGCGATGTAGTAAACAAAGAACATCACGACCGCGAAGATGGGCAGTCCCAGCCATCGGTTGGTGACGATCTTATCGATCTTATCGGAAGCAGAGAGCTTCTCGGTGCTCTTCTTTTTGTAGCAACCCTTGATGAGCTGAGCGATATACACATAGCGCTCGTTGGTGATGATGCTCTCGGCATCGTCGTCAAGCTCCGTTTCAGCGGCCTTGATGTCCTCTTCAATGTGATCGAGTGTTTCCGTAGGGATCTTGAGCTGTTCGAGCACCTTGTCGTCGCGCTCGAAGATCTTGATGGCATACCAGCGCTGCTGCTCTTCGGGCATGTTGTGCACGGCTGCCTCCTCAATGTGAGCAATGGCGTGCTCGACGGGCCCCGAGAAGGTGTGCATCGGGACGGTCTTGGTGCCCTTGGCGGCGCGGATGGCAGCCTCGGCAGCGTCCATGACACCGTCGCCCTTGAGTGCGGAGATCTCGATGATCTCGCAGCCAAGCTCACGGGAGAGCTCCTTGACGTTGATCTCATCACCGTTCTTGCGGACGATATCCATCATGTTGATGGCGATGACCACGGGGATGCCGAGCTCAGTGAGCTGGGTGGTGAGATACAGGTTACGCTCGAGGTTCGTGCCGTCGATGATGTTCAGGATCGCGTCGGGACGCTCGGTGATGAGGTAGTTACGGGCGACGACTTCCTCCAGCGTGTAGGGGGACAGGGAGTAAATACCGGGAAGGTCCATGATGACCACGTCATCGTGCTTCTTGAGCTTACCTTCCTTCTTTTCCACGGTGACGCCGGGCCAGTTACCGACGAACTGGTTCGAACCGGTCAG
>DPGF01000111.1:0-21830 GCA_003522105.1 Oscillibacter sp. | reverse complement strand
TTTCTTACTGCTCCTTCTTGTTAAGTTTCCTTAACTTATGTAGAAATAAATTATTCAACTTCGATCATTTCGGTGTCCGCCTTACGCAGCGACAGCTCGTAGCCGCGCACGGTGACCTCCATCGGGTCACCCAGGGGCGCGACCTTGCGCACGAACACCTCAGTGCCCTTGGTGATGCCCATATCCATGATACGGCGCTTGACGGGGCCCTCGCCATGGAGCTTGACGACTTTGACGGTCTCGCCAATCTTGACTTCACGCAGTGTTTTCATAATCTCTCTCCTTTTATTTGAAAAATTGCTCAAACCATGATTTTTCTTGCCATTTCTTCACTAATGGCAACACGGGCTTCCTTGACCTTGACGATCACGTTCCCGCCGAGCGACGACACGATGCTCACCGTGCCCCCGGCCACAAAGCCGAGATCTTCGAGATGCTTTTTGACTTCAGCGCTCCCGCCGACTTTGAGGATGGTATTTTCTTCTCCGGCATTCGCCAGTGTAAGCGGCATCATTACTTATCCCTCCGCATGCTGTTGGTCTGGCACTTTTCTCATCGCGGCGATCCGCAATTCGCCATCTCAAAGTTAGTGTCGTTTAACTTTCGCCCGTAAGTTTAATCTCTCTAACCTATTTTGTCAAGAGGTTTTGTGAACATTTTTTTAATGCTTGCATTTTTGGTTAAAGCATGTTAACCTATTATCGTACTTTATTGCGAAGTTGGTGAAACCGCCTATGAAGATCCAGAAGGCCTCCGAGGATTATCTCGAGTCCATGCTGATGATGAAGGAAATGCACGGCTATGTCCGTTCGGTCGATGTGGCAGAGCACCTCGGCGTGACCAAGCCCAGCGTGACCTATGCGACCAAGCGTCTGCGCGAAAACGGCTATATCGAGATGGACCGCGACGGTCTCATCACGCTGACCGACCGCGGCATGGCCATCGCTGCAAAAATGCTCGACCGGCACCACACGCTCACGAAATTTCTCGTTGCACTCGGTGTGGACAAAAAAACCGCCGAGGAAGACGCCTGCAAGATCGAGCACGACATCAGCCAGCAGACCTATGACGCGATCTGCGAACATGTAAAGCAGCACCTTTGAGGCACAAGGCGGCTCTGCACCAAAAGGTGCGGAGCCGCCTTTTTCTTTTTGCCGCCGCGCGGAAGCGTCCACCGCGCTCTGCCGAACAGGAATAAAAAAATAAACTTTGATTTTTATGAAGCGTTTTGTCAGGAACTGCGTCTAAAGAGGAAAGAAACTCTTTGTACCAAGGAAGGAGGTGCCGCACGATGGAGGACGCGCAGATCGTCGAGCTGTTCTTCGCGCGCTCGGAGGACGCCATCAGCGAGCTGGACCAAAAATACGGCAAACTTTACCACAAGCTCGCGGACAACATCCTCAAGAGTGCGCAGGACGCCGAAGAGTGTGTGAATGACGCCTACCTCAGCACATGGAACGCGATCCCGCCGCAGCGGCCGGAATCCCTTTCGGCGTTTGTCGGCACGCTCGTCCGGCGCTGTTCGATCACGCGCTATCGTGCCAACACGGCAATGAAACGAAACAGCCACTACGACGTGTGTATGGAGGAGATCGAAGAATTCCTCGCCTCCCCCCGGCGCACGGAGGAGCACTGCGAGGCAAAGGAGCTTGCCGCCGTCATCGAATGCTTCCTCGACACGCAGAGCAAGGAGAACCGCGTGCTCTTCATGCGCCGCTACTGGTACGCTGACAGCTACGCCGACATCGGCCGCCTTCTCGGCATCACCGAGAGCAACGCAAGACTGCGGCTGATGCGCATGCGCAAGCAGCTCAAAACTTATTTGATCGAGCAGGAGGCGATGGCATGACGGTCGAACTTTTCTCCGACGCCATGAATGAGATCGGTGCAAAATATGTGGAAGAAGCGCTGTATTATGAACGGCCGAAAACGCGCAGCTTTTTTGCCGAAACCGCCAAACGGGCAGCCGCAGTGCTGCTTGCCGCATCACTTCTGTTTGCAGCCTTCACCGCCGCAAGCCCCGATGCGCGGGCAAGCTTGATCCACTGGATAGAAACCTGGACAGGCTCTCAGGTCTCCTACCAATATGCCGGCGATGCCCCTGCCGATAAGCTGCCATTCTATACGCTCACCGCCCTGCCGGACGGTTACGCACTGAATGCAGAGATGAGCTACGAAGATTCCGGTTTCCGCCAACTCTGTTATGAAAGCAGCGACGATCTCATTATCTTCAGCTGCATTTACATGCAGGATAACGCATTCAGTTACTATGACATGGGCGAGGACACCGAGATTTTTGAGGTCACGGTCAACGGCTGCAAGGGAAAGCTCTTTCTTCCAAGCGATCCCACGCTGTGGAGTACGCTTGAGTGGATCGATGAAAAGAGCAATCTGCATTTTTCGCTTGACGCCTGCGGCGACCGGGAAGCAATGCTCCGTCTGGCAGAAAGCGCAGCGATCACTGAACGGCCCGCTGACTTTCCCCAGCCAGAGGAAAAAGAGCCCACCTCAATGAACGATATAACCGGCGAGAAAGTCGAACCGTAGCCGCCCGCACCGCTTAGACAAAAATAAAGAAACGCAGGATACCTTGTACCGCAAGGCCCAAAAGAACGAAAGGAGACCCGCCATGATGGAAAATAACCAGACGCCAAGTCCCGCACCTGTCCCCGAAGTTTCCCCCGCCGCCGTTCCCGCCCCCGCTGAGAGTACCGCCGCTCCCTCTCCCGCGCTGCCGGTCATTCCCCTGCGCGAGCTGCCCAATGCGCCGCTGCTGCACAAGGGATTCCAGAACCTCTTCCGCCTCGGCATCGCCAATATCGTCATCAACCTCCTGAACAATACCTTCAAGCTCGGTGACAAGATCCCGGCGCTCGGCATCGTGCTGAGTGCGATGTCGTTTGCTGTCAGCGTTCTCACACTCTTTGTGCTCTGGAAGCTGAGCGCAGCCGTCCCCCGCTTCCGCAAGGCCGTGTACTTTAACCTTCTGCCGCTGATCGTGCTGCCGTTCGTTACGCTTTTCAATATATCAAGTGGGCAGGAGTGGATAATGGCATCGGATGTCTCTGCGATTCTGGTCGTTCTGATCATTCTGCTGGGATTAGTCTTCCTGTTTGCCACGCTTGCGGCGTACCACCAGCTCACCGCCTGCGCCGAAGCGTTTGACGGCGCAGACGACGCGATGGCGGCAAAATGGCGTTCACTCTGCACCTGGCAGGTCGTGATCATCGGTGCTCTCGGCGCATTTCTCATTCTGATCCTGCTTTTGACTCTGTCGTCGGCTTCCTTCTTCTATTTTTACAACGGCAGCCTGACCGTCCTGCTGCTGCTTATTCTCGCCATTGCCATCGCTCTGGGCGTGGTCGAGATCATAGAGCTTGTATATCTCAACCGCAGCGCCAAGCTGTTTGAATGAATCCGTGAAAAAAAGCAGGGCTTCCCGCATTGGGGGAAGCCCTGCTTTGCTGTTTTCATTTTGCAAGATAGGTCTCGCGTTCGCCTTCCGGCACGAGCGCGCCGCCCGTCGCCCAGACGATGTGCGTCGCGTTCGCAAAATGCGTACCAAGGCCGCTCACTTCGAGATAATCTGTCATTTTGGAAAGCTCCGCCGCGCCGGCAAAGCCTGCGCAGGCGGACGGCTCAACAAAAAGTCCCTCCGCCGCGTACAGCGCCCGAAGATAGGTAAAAAGATGCTCATCAGACACCGTGAAGCCGCCGCTTACAAGCGCCTTGACTGCCTCGCCCACAAATCCCGAAGGGCGGCCGACGGCGAGGCCATCTGCCGCGGTGCGTCCGCTCAAGCCGATGTCCTGCACGCAGATGTTGTTCTGCAAACCGCTGGAAAGGCCCAGGAGCATACAGGGCGCCTCCACCGGCTCAACGAAAAAGACATGTACATGATCGCCGAACTCCTGCTTGAGGCCAAAGCAGATGCCGCCCGGCGCGCCGCCGACGCCGCAGGGAATATGCACGATCAAGGGATGCTCCGCGTCCACAGGGACACTCAGGCCGGCAAGCTGTGCCTTGAGCCGCCGCGCAGCCACGGCATAGCCGAGAAAGAGATCGACAGAGTTTTCATCGTCGATAAAATAGCGCATCGGATCCCCCGCTGCGAGTTCCCTGCCCTTTTGCACTGCGCAGGAATAGTCCGCGCCGTACTCGATGACCGTTACGCCCTTTTCGCGCAGCAGGTCTTTCTTCCACTGCCGCGCGTCTGCGCTCATGTGAACAGTGACCCTGTAGCCGAGCGCTGCGCCCATGATGCCGATGCTCAGCCCCAGATTGCCGGTCGAACCGACATGCAGCTCATAACGCGAGAAAAAGCTGCGGAACGCGCGCGAGGCAAACACGCTGTAATCCTCATTTGGCTTGATCAGGTGGTTTGCAAGCGCCAGTTCTTCTGTGTGCTTGAGCACCGCATAGCAGCCGCCGCGCGCTTTTACACTGCCCGCAACGGGCAGGTCGCTGTCGCGCTTCAAAAACAGTTTTCCCGCGAGCTGTGCATTCTCGTTTTCCGCAAGCCACGCGCGCATTTTTTCGATCTCCGTCAGCGGGGATTCGATCAGGCCGCAGTGATCCGCAGTCTCGGGAAAGGCCTTTTTGATAAACGGCGCAAAGCGCTCCAGGCGCGCCGCAGCATCGTCTACATCGGTGAGCGTGAGCGAACAGGCGGCGAGCGCCGCGGA
Source organism: Oscillibacter sp. (assembly GCA_003522105.1). GTDB lineage: Bacteria > Bacillota > Clostridia > Oscillospirales > Oscillospiraceae > Hominicoprocola. The sequence goes on along the minus strand of DPGF01000111.1, from coordinate 17,145 downwards.
CGCTGTGGTCGTATCTGGATTGATCCACGCACTTTCGTGCCGGAGCTGCAGCTCCCGAACAAACTCTTTGCTGTTGAGCATCATTCTTTCTCCTGTCTTTCTGTAATGTACTGCTGCGTACCGCGATAAATACGCACCGTGCGCGCGCGGTACAACTCCATAACCGCCTGCGCCAATAGCGCAGGATCATGACGGGCGTATCCCCCCTCCGCCGAGAGCAGCGGGTATTCCGCCAGCGCAATGCCCAGATCCGCAATGCGTGCGCGGTCGATTCGCATCAGCTCCGCGTCCTCTTCCGAATAGCGCGCGGCAAGCGCGCGCGGAATGGGCGCATTGTTGGCAAGGCAGAGGTCGACAAGCCCCTCTCGCCCGTGGCGCAGCAGCGCCTCAAGATGATCGGCAGCGGTGTAGCCCTCCGTTTCGCCGTCCTGCGTCATAATATTGCAGATGTAGAACTTCTGCGCGTGCGAAGTGCGGATTGCATCGGCCACTCCGTCGACCAGAAGGTTGGGGATCACGCTCGTATATAAGCTGCCGGGCCCCAGTAGAATAAGGTCAGCGCTTTGAATGGCTTCCAACGCGTCCGGCAGCGCTTTCGGTCGCTCCGGCAGGAGCGAAACATGGTGAATGCGGCAATCCTGCCGCTTTTTCGCATCGAAAATGTTCGACTCCCCCACAACGCGCGCGCCGTTTTCAAAAACAGCTTCCAGCTGCACGTCCGCGTTTGTCACCGGCAGCACGCGGCCGGAGATCGCAAGCACCTGCCCCATCATGGAGACAGCCTCTTCAAAGCTCCCGGCCATACCGTTGAGCGCCGCAAGCAGAAGGTTGCCGAACGACTGTCCCCTGAGCTGCCCCTCCGGAAAGCGGTAATCAAGCAGCCGCTCCATCACCGGTTCGGTATTGGCAAGTGCCTGCATACACTGGCGGACATCTCCCGGCGGCAAAATGCCCATTTCCCGGCGCAGCACGCCGCTGCCGCCGCCATCATCTGCCACCGTGACGATCGCTGTCAGCCGGTCGGTATATTTTTTTAGTCCCCGCAGCATCGTAGAAAGGCCGGTACCGCCGCCGATGGCTGCGATCCTCGGCCCCGCTGCGCGGCGAGAGAGCTCTGAATGTTCATATATCATAGGGTTTTCCCCTTCAATTGTAAATTGCGCTTATCTTATTATGTAGTATAACAGGCTTCCGCTCAAAATGGAAGTGGGCAAGCAATACAAGTTTTTTCATCTTTTCTCTTAATAATGACCATTTTATACAAATTATTTTCCATTTTTTCGATATTTACACATTCTCAAGTCACTGACGCACCACCGTATCATTTTTGTCAAAACATTGCTTTTACCGCGCAATTATGATAGGATAGCGAGGAATTATGTCAAAGGAGCCGCTTTTCATGGTACAAAGTGCAGTTTCCCATCCGATGGATGAATTGAACAAATTAAATTTCTTCGCCGCATACAATCATATCGAGCCGGAATTTGTTGAGCCCGACCACGCCGTTTTTAAGCTCAAGATCCGTCCCGAGAGCAAGAATCCATACGGCATCGTACACGGCGGTGCGATCTACACGATGGCGGACAACGCCACCGGCTACGCCGCCCACACGGACGGCCGCTCGTATGTCACGCAGAGCAGCGCGATGCATTTTCTCCGCAACCAGACGGACGGCGTCGTGCGTGCGGACGCGCGTGTCCGCCACCGCGGAAGAACGACCTGCCTTGTCGATGTGGATATTCTGGGCGAGGGCGAAAAACTCCTCGCCACGGGGGAATTCACCTATTTCTGCATTGATCCCGACATCATGGCGCAGAAGGCTGCACAGCCGTGCTGAGGAGGTTTTGATGATGGCATGCGCACTGCTTTACAATGTCAAGGATGCCGCCCGACTGCAAAAGATCCGTTTCGCTCTCTTTAAACTCGGCATAAGCGGACGAACCGTTGCACCGGAAGAGCTTTCTCACCCTGTCGGCTATCTCTGCGGACTGGAGGGGTTTTCCCCCGCTGAGGAGCCGGCTGCCGGCAGTTTTTCGGACGAGATGCTCGTTCTTTACGGCCTTACCGGCGCACAGCTCGACGCGCTGCTTTCCGCCCTGCGCCGCAGCCGTGTGCTCATTCCGCTCAAGGCTGTCGTCACGGAGGACAACGCCGCGTGGAGCTCGATCAAGCTGCACGACGAGCTTTTCCGAGAGCACGAGGCAATGAAATCTGTTCGGGCCAAAGATGCAAAAAATCGCTCGCCGCATCGCAAATAATTCTTGCAACCGCGCCATGCAGGCGGTATTACGAGCAAGATTTGATCAGCACCGATGCTGACTGCCAGATCGTCAACGGTGTCAGGATCAACAGGAAAACGATACGATTCGGAGGGCGGGCTTCGAGTCTGATTGTTATGACGCTTGGCATATATAAGGAAAACATCCAAGTATATTCTTTTGCCGTTTCAAGCATATGATGAGCCTATAAATGCAAAGTATCTTCAAAGGAGAATGAGTAAATAGTCTTGGCAATCTGTTTGTCCAATGCAGACTATGTTATTAGAAAAAAGGGGGAGATTGCATGCGCTGTCCAACCTGCGGCGCGCCCGTGATGGTCAGAAAGGACTCTTGGGAATGCGGTTACTGCTGCGACTGCGGCAATCTGCCAAGGCCCAGGATCGTATTGACGGTGGACGTGGAAGAAGAGCCGAAGCTGACGATAGAGAGCCTTGCAGAAAATGCCGATCCCGACACGGCGCTGCTGCTGCGCAAATTCTCTAAAACCCTTGGCGCGTGGGACGTCGAGGAACTCTCCGCCATGGGCGCGGTGGAGATCCTCGAGCGGGTCTACGGTGAAGATCACCGCCAGGGCATCGCTATGTGGAGCGCACTGCTGTACGCGGCGGGGAGCCGGTTGAAAGCCCCACGGGAGGCAAGATGGCTGCTGCACAGCTGCTGCCCCTACGGAACAGACGACCTTTCCCCGGAGCTTCTGGACGAATTGCAGCGGGACGAAAAGCTGTCGCGCCTTGTCTTTCAGAGCGCCTATGTGGGCGAGGAGCAGTATCATCTGATCGACATGGCCTCGGAACTGGGGCGGCCGGCTTTGGCGGCGCAGTTCATGGCACTGCTGGGCGGAAATCCCCTCCCGCGGAAAAAGTGGGAAATTCCCTATCAGGATTTTGAAGCGTTGCTCGCCTCGCTATAAAACGCTTGTTCTATTCTCTGTTTTGTGATATACTGTCACCGAAACGAGGTGAACGCGATGGATCGCATCATTCTGCATTGCGACTGCAACTGCTTCTATGCCTCCTGCGAGCTTTTGAGCCGGCCGGAATTGCGGCAGCTTCCCGTCGCGGTCTGCGGTGATCCGACGGAGCGCCACGGCATCATTCTTGCCAAAAACGAACCGGCCAAGCGCTGCGGCGTAAAAACGGCGGAAACCATTTATAAGGCCAGGCAGAAGTGCCCCGGTCTCATTCTGCTGCCGCCGCATAATCAGCTTTACGATGAATATTCGAAGAAGATCAACGCCGTTTACAGCGAATACACCGATCTCGTCGAGCCGTTCGGCATCGACGAAAGCTGGCTCGACGTGACAGGTTCCCTGCACCTTTTCGGCGGGGAGGCCAAAGCGCTCGCCGACACGCTGAGAAACCGTATCCGGCAGGAATTCGGCCTGACCATCTCTGTCGGCGTTTCCTTCAACAAGGTTTTCGCCAAACTCGGCAGCGACTATAAAAAGCCGGACGCCACCACAGTCATCTCGCGCGAGAACTGGCGTGAGATCGTCACCCCCCTGCCCGTCGGTGACCTGCTTTTCGTCGGGCGTAGCGCGCAGGATCTTTTGGGACGCTACGGCGTACGCACGATCGGCGACTTGGGCAAGTGCAGCGAGGAAATGCTTGAAACGCTGATGGGTAAAATGGGCTTGCAGCTCTACCGCTATGCAAACGGGTTGGACAATTCCCCCGTGCGCGGAGAAAAAGACCGCGAGCCGATCAAATCTGTCGGCAATTCAACGACGTTCCGCCGCGACCTGACGCGCTGGGACGAGGTACAAAGCGGCATTTCTCTGCTGTCCGACAGTGTGGCGATGCGCCTGCGGCGGCATGGGCTCTACTGCGGCGGCGTACAGGTCGGTATCAAGAACAGCCGTTTTCAGGTCTTTTCGCGTCAGACGACGCTCGACCACAGCACGCACCTGATGCGCGAGATCAACGACACGGCACTGCGGCTTATAAAGGAACTGTGGAAAGCGCCGGATCCGATCCGTCTTCTGTCCGTCGCGGCACTGCATCTGACGGAGGAGGCGCAGTCCTTCCGGCAGCTCGACCTGCTCGGCACAGACGAGAAAACACAGGAAAAGCAGGAGGCTGTCGAATCCGCAATGGACGCCCTGCGCCGAAAATTCGGCCGCGGCGTCATCTCCTACGGCGTAAGTGAAGATTCTCTCAGCGGCGAAAAAATCGAACGCGATTAGACCCATTTTGCTCCGTGCGCGGCGCAAATAAATTTCAATCATTTTTCGCCGCGGCGTGTACGTGGCAAAAAATACTTCTCACTCCGCGTGTGTCGCAGCCGCCCTACGGGCGGCAAGGCACGAAGCGAAGTGCAATTTTAACGGAGAGACGGCTTTGCCATCTCTCCGTTAATCTCAAAAGTGGGGATTCTCTCAAAAAGAATCCCCACTTTTGAAGCGTTAGTTGATGAGCCACTCCGGCCGCGACCGCTTTTTGATGCCGGATACGACCCCCATCGCGGCAAAGATCGTCACGATGGACGAGCCGCCGTAGCTGAAAAACGGCAGCGTCAGCCCAATGACCGGCATAAGGAACAAGCACATGCCGATGTTGGCAATGGTCTGGAAGATGAGCATGCCCGCCATGCCGACGCACACAAGGCTTTCCATGCGGCTCGGCGCTTCGCGCGCGACAATGAGGCAGCGGACGATGATGGCAAGCAGCAGCACGATGATGAGAAGGCACCCGATAAAACCCAATTCCTCGCCGCAGACGCAGAAGATGAAGTCTGTCTGCCGCTCTGGAAGACTCGATTTATAGAGTGACTGCGTCTGCGTGCCGTTGAACAGGCCCTGCCCCGTCAGCTTGCCCGAGCCGAGAGCAAGCATGCCGCGCGTCTGCTGCCAGCCTTTTTTTTCCGGTTGGTAGCTGTGGTCGAGAATCACCTTGATGCGGTCGTACCAGTCTCCGCGCAGAAGGCCAAGGTTCCACGCAGCAAGAAAGCCTCCCACCGCACCGCCCACGCCGAGGAAGATCCACCGCAGGGCAAACCCGCCGGCAAACGCCATGCACACAAAGACAAAGAGGTAGACAAGGCCGCTGCCTGCATCTTTTGAAAGCACATAGTAGAATACAAACATGGCTGCCGCGTGTGCCGTGGGCTGGATCACGTTTGCAAAGCTGCGCAGATCCTTTTTCTCCTCCAAGAGCGCAAGCTGACGCGCAAGCAGGATAATGAAGGTGATCTTCACGATCTCGGCAGGCTGAACAGTGATGGGAAAGTTTTTCAAAAAGCCGATGCCGAGCTGCGCGCCGATGTCGTTCACACCGAGCCAGGCGCGGTTGCCGTTGCGCGTGAGGCCGAAGGGCGTGCGCAGCAGCAGAATGAAGCCAAAGTTAAAGGCAAGCAGCCACTTCCACTTTTTGCTCACTTCCGATACGTCGATGCTTGAGAGGAAGAAGTACAGCAGCACGCCGAGCAGCAAGCCAAATCCCTGAATGGCAACATATTTAAAGGTATTGCGGAAATGCGTGGCGCTCGCGATGAGCACCATGCCGTAGAGCGTGGAGACCGTACACAGCGACAGCAGTACCATGTCCGACTGACGCACCACGTCGCTGAGAAAATTACGGAATCGGTTCACCTTCTCACGCTCCTCTCTCAATAAAATATCAATATATTTTAGCACAATTCTGCACGCCTGTAAACGCACTTTTCTCCCTCTTTCCGCAGAAAAAGAATTGTAAAGGGCGGTTCGCTGTGCTATACTCTTTGGTAATATGGGTAAAAATGGGGTCAGGGAGGCGAAAGCATGCAATTCGTGTCGCACAGCACACAGGAAACGGAGCAGTTTGGCGAAGAAGTCGCCAAGTCGCTTCGCGGCGGCGATGTGCTCGCCTTTACCGGCTCGCTCGGCATGGGCAAGACCGCTTTCACACGCGGCCTTGCGCGCGGCCTTGGCTGCCGCGGGCGCGTCACGAGCCCAACGTTCACCATTGTGAACGAATATGATGGCAAAACACCCCTCTTCCATTTTGATATGTACCGTCTCGGCTCGTCAGATGAACTTTTTGACATCGGCTGGGACGATTACCTCGCCCGCGGCGGCGTGTGCGCCGTCGAGTGGAGCGAGCGTGTGTCCGACGCGCTGCCGGACGACACGATCTATGTCGACATCGCACGCGGCGAAGAAGATGAAAATACGCGCACCATCACGGTCACAGGAGGAAGATTCGCATGAAAATTCTCGCTCTGGAAACATCTGCTAAGAGCGTTTCCTGCGCGGTGGTGGAGGACGGCGCGCCGCTCGCCTCCGCCTATCAGTGCACGGGTCTGACGCACAGCCGGACGCTTCTGCCGATGGTGGATGCGATGCTCAAAAACGCCGATCTGACGCTCGATGATATCAATGCCATCGCCATCGCGGCGGGGCCGGGCTCGTTCACGGGCCTTCGCATCGGCATTGCGGCGGTCAAGGGCCTTGCCTGGGCCGCAGACAAGCCATGCCTCGGCATTTCGACGCTCGAGGCGATGGCGGAAAACATCGCGCACTTGAACGGGCTCGTCGTTGGCGCGATGGACGCGCACCGCGCGCAGGTCTACAACGCTGTCTTTGAAGCAAAGGACGGCGTGCTGACGCGCCTCACGCCCGACCGCGCGATCTCTCTTGAAGAGCTGTGCGCACAGCTCACGGGGAAGGATCAGCCCATCACCGTCCTCGGCGACGGCGGCATGCTTTGCCAGCGCTATCTCACCGAACACGGTGTCAAATGCTCGCTCGCGCCTGCAGCACTTCTCTATCAGAATGCCGTTGGCGTCGGCCTTGCGGCCGAGCGCGCCTATGCGCGCGGCGAGACCGTGAGCGCGCAGGAACTTCTGCCCGTTTATCTCCGTCCCGCGCAGGCGGAGCGGCTGAGAAACGCCAAACTGGATCAGTAAGCAAGTTTCAAATTTCAATATATTTTCGGAGGTCTATGCAATGGAAGCAACATTCAACGAAAAAGTACACATCATGAACCACCCCCTTGTCGCCCACAAGCTCACCATCATGCGCGATGAGAACACCAGCGTCAAGGATTTCCGCGAGCTCGTGTCCGAGATCGGTATGCTCATCACCTATGAGGCCACGCGTGACCTCCCGCTGACCACCAAGCACATCAAGACCCCCATCTGCGAGATGGACGCGCCCACGCTTGCGGGCAAGAAGTTTGTTGTTGTCCCCATTTTGCGTGCCGGCCTCGGGCTTGTCGATGGTGTGCTGCGCATGGTTCCCTCCGCGCGCGTGGGTCACATCGGCATGTACCGCGACGAAGAAACACTTGAGCCGCACCCCTACTTCTGCAAGATGCCCAAGGACGTTGCCGAGCGCGACGTGATGATCGTCGACCCGATGCTCGCCACCGGCGGCTCTGCCTGCGAGGCCATCGGCGAGATGCGCAAACGCGGCTGCAAACACATCACGCTCATGGTGCTTGTCGCTGCTCCCGAGGGCATCAAGGCCGTTCAGGAGAAGTTCCCTGATGTTGACATTTATGCCGGTGCGCTCGACGATCACCTCAACGAGCACGGCTACATTGTCCCCGGTCTCGGTGACGCCGGCGACAGAATCTTCGGCACGAAGTAACTTCAATGAAACCGACTTGCGTCGCTTTCATTGAGAAAGATTCGCGTCGCTCTGTGCCTCATTGTCTGCACAAGCAGACAATTCGACACTCGCTTTGCGCAAAGAGTAATTCCTGACGCACATGTCATCAAGAATTGCGATTTTAATTGTTTTCCGCCTGCGGGCGGAAAATGATACGAAGAATCTTCACAATTTTGCCATTGCATTATCTCGCATCATTCGTTATAATGATTGGGCATTTCAATAGCATTTTGCAAATCTGCAAAACCCAATAATTGAGAGGACTGAACAAACAAAATGAGTGCATCCAGAGAAAAGAAGAGCCGCCAGGAAAGTCTGGCAGGCGGTTATGTCGATCCCCGGACAAAGCGTGAAAAGGACGAGCAGGCGAAGGATCGCCGTACCAACGCCCTTTACATCGCCGTCGCCGTCATCTTTGTGATCGTCGGCATCGTTGTTACGGTCGCCAATTCCAAGGTGATCGAGCGCAAGGCCGACGCGCTCACCATCGGCAATGAGACCTACACGGCCGCTGATGTGAGCTATTTTTACAACAATATCTACAGCAGCTTTGTCTCCAAGAACTCCTATTATCTGAGCGCTTATGGTCTGGACACCACCAAGTCGCTCAAGGAGCAGAGCTGCCCCATCAACGACGGCACCTGGTACGACTATTTCCGCGATCAGGCCATCACCAGCATGACCTCCTACTCCCTGCTTGCGCAGAAGGCGGAGGCCGAGGGCTTTGACGGCAGCGAGGCCGTGGAGCAGTCCGTGCAGGATACGTTTGCCGATCTGGACACTGCCGCCGCTTCCGCCGGTTACACCCGCGCGCAGTACATCAAGGCCGTCTGCGGCCCGCTGGTCAACGAGAAGGTCTTCGAGCGCAACATCCGCATGATGGCGCTGGCACAGGCCTATTCCAGCAGCTATGCCGACTCCCTGTCCTACACCGCAGAAGAAGTGCAGGCCGCTTACGACGCTGATCCCAAGAGCTATCAGAGCGCCGACATTGAGTACATTCTCTTCACATCCGCTGCCGGCGACGACGCAACGGACGAAGAAAAGGCCGAGCTTCTCGAGCAGGCCAAGCAGAAGGCCGAGACCGCTCTCTCCCGCTATGCGCAGGGTGAGACGTTCGATGCCATCGGCGAGGATATGGAAGGCACCTACGCGCACATCGGCTATGCTGAAAACGGCGCTTCCGATATGCTGACCTGGGCGTTTGACGATGCCCGTCAGGAGGGAGACACCACCGTCGCCGCCAATGGTGAGAAGGGTTATTACGCTGTGCTCTTCCACTCCCGCAGCCGCAACGACTATCATACGGTGTCCGTGCGTCATATCCTTGTTGACAGTGAGGACAAGGCCAACGAGCTCCTGCAGCAGTACAACGACGGCGAGAAAACCGAGGACGCCTTCGCCGCGCTGGCCGTCGCCAACTCCACCGACCCCGGCAGCGCCAGCAACGGCGGCCTGTACTCCAACATCTATAAGGGTGAGATGGTCCCCTCTTTCGAGGACTGGTGCTTCGATCCCGCGCGCCAGAGCGGCGACACGGGCATCGTCGAGTCCAGCAACGGCTATCACGTGATGTACTTCGTCGAGACCAATCCCCAGCCCTACTGGTACTACAAGGCTGACCTTGATCTCAAGAACGACGCTTACGACGAGTGGTACGCCGGTATCACCGATGGTGTGGAGGCCGAGCAGCTCAGCGGTATGAAGTACGTCGGGTAATCCCTTCTTACGACAAAATAAGCTGCCGGTCACAAACCGGCAGCTTATTTCTTTTACTCTTACCTTCAGGGGGAAACTATGGACGATCAGTTTTTACGCACACAGATGCTTCTCGGTGCCAACGCGATGGAAAGGCTGCAAAAAAGCCATGTGGCCGTTTTCGGCCTCGGCGGCGTCGGCAGCTACGCAGTCGAGGCGCTGGTGCGCTCCGGTGTCGGCGAGCTGACGCTCATTGACGACGACAGCGTCAGCCGCACGAACCTCAACCGCCAGCTCGAGGCGCTGCACTCCACGGTCGGTCAAAATAAGACTGATGCTCTTGCCGCGCGCTGCCGCGACATCAACCCCGACGTCCATCTGCACCTCATCTGCGCGCGTTATGACGCCGCCCACCGCGAGGATTTTTTCACCGCGCGCTATGACTACATCATCGACGCCATCGACACCGTGTCGAGCAAGCTCGACCTGATCGAAACAGCGCACGCGCGCGGCATTCCCATTCTCTCTGCGATGGGCACGGGCAACAAGATCGACCCCACCAAGCTTTGCATCACCGACCTTTCCAAGACCATCAACTGCTCACTTGCGCGCGTGATGCGAAAGGAGCTGCGCGAGCGCGGCATCAAGCACCTGCGCGTCGTCTACTCCCCCGAGCTTCCCGCCAAGCCCGAAGCGCTGGAAGCGCCCCCGCCGGGTCGCCGCAGCGTACCGGCAAGCCTCGTCTGGGTTCCCGGCTGCGCAGGACTGATGATGGCGGGCGAGGTCATTCTGACGCTCGCCGGATACGAAAAAGAGAAAAGCGAATCATAAAAAGGAAGCGTTCCGGTTTCATCGGAACGCTTCCTTTTACTCTTCCAGAATGAGCGGCAGGGCGCGGACACAGAACTGCGTCATATCAACGTGGCTGCCATCCAGAAAGCCGACGCCTTCGGCCTTCAAAAGCTCGACCTGACGGTTCGCTCCCCCGAAGGCAAATGCGCTTGACACCTCCCCGTCCCGCTTGACGACACGGTGGCACGGGATAACGCCCGGCTCGGGGTTGACGTGCAGCGCATACCCTACGACACGGGAAAGACGCCTATTCCCGATCGCCGCGGCGATCTGCCCGTAGGTCGCAACGCTGCCGCGCGGGATAAGCCTCACCGCGGCATACACTTTGTCAAAGGTCGTCATTCGCCTTCTCCTTCTTTTTGAGCCGCCGCGCGAGCCAAAACCCGCAGACGATCAGGGCAAGATAACATACATAGTAGGGCCAGTCATGCCGCAGCCAAGTCCCCGCGCTCTCCCAAACGATCGGCCAGTCGCCCCCGCCTGCATACAATCTCGACCCTGACCACAGATCCGTCAGATAGGCAAGCATAGCGGCCAATCGGGAGAGCGCCAAAACTGTGCCGGTCGCGGCGATGAGCAGGGCGATCACTCTGCCCCGCTGCTTCCAAATGGTCGTTGAAAGGATCGCGGCAGCGATCGTTGCCACGGCAAGGACAATGTGCAGTGCGGCACGGCTTGCAAAACCGAGACGCAGACTGTTCCACAGCGCTGCCAAGCCGGCAAGCAGCAGCACCGACAGCAGCGCATCGCTGAAAACTTCATTCCTGCCGCGCACAGCGCGCTCCTTCTCCGGCACGGCCGCCTTCGGCGTGTCCTCTTCATTTTCCCAGATGAGGTAATCTGTCGTCACGGCAAAATAGGTGCAGATGGCGCGCAGCTTGTCAAGGTCGGGCGCTGCGTCGCCGCATTCCCACTTGCTGACGGCCTGCCGCGAAACATTCAGCTCCGCAGCGAGCTGCTCCTGCGATAAGCCGCGCGAGGCGCGCAGCATCTTCAGCTTTTCTCCCAGCGTCATGTGCGTATCCTCCGTTTGCTTTGATGCGCCCAGTATAGCGCCATGCGGCAAAAAATGCCACCAGCTCTGCCTTGCATCTCCGCAACCAAACGTGGCAACAGGGATATTCCTCCTATCACTCCGCTTCCTTCTTACCTTTTTTGAACAGTGCGCCCACATCGACCTCCACCAGCACAAGGCTCGCGAGCATCAGCGCCGCGCCGAGATAGCCCCTGACGCCGATGCGCTCACCAAGCAGGAAAAACGCAAAGATCGCCGAGAACACCGGCTCAAGCGTAAAGATAAGGCTCGCGCGGCTCGCCGTCGTGTGCCGCTGAAAGACGCTCTGGATCACCAGGCAGACGCCCGAGCACACGATGCCGAGGAACAGCGACGCCGCCCAGACCTTTGCCGTGCCGGGCAGCGCGGGCGTTTCCAGAAAGACCGACAGCACCGAGATCACCACGCCGACGACGGCGAGGTCGCACACGCCGAGCGCCAGCGGATCGACCCGCTCATCGGCAACGGCCCGCTCGGTGATCATCAGGTCGACCGAGTAAAACACCGCCGCAAAGAGACAGATCACATCACCGAAGGCAGGCTTGAGCGTTTCGCTCAGCGTCATCAATGCAAGGCCGACAAGGCACAGCACCATCGAAACGCCAAACTTCTTCTCCGGCTTTTTGCGGTAGACGATGAACTCCAGAATCGGCGTCGTCACCACGGAAAGCGCGCCGATGAAACCTGCATTGGAAACGGACGTATACATCACGCCGTAGGTAAGGCTCGTATACACGATGACGAGCGACAATCCGACCAGAATGCTGTACTTTACGGTCACGAGGCTTACGCGGCGCAAATTCTTTCGAAAAACAAAGCCCAGCACCAGAAAGGCCGTGATAAAGCGGAACGCATTGAGCGTCAGCGGCTGCATATCCCGCAGGCAAATCGCCGTCAGGCAATTTGAAATTCCCCAAAAGCTCGTCGCCAGCAGCAGCATCAGATCCGCTCTGCGCTGATGATCCATTCGGTTTCCTTCTTTCTCTTCTCGATTCTTTTCTCTCATTCACCAAACGGGCGCCTTGCGGCGTCCGTCTGATTCGTCAAGTTTACCATATCCATTAGAGTTTAGCAAGTGGCATGAGAGGTGAAAATGTCATAACTTCTCGCCGCTTTTCCTCTTGACAAAGAGCGTGGAACCGATAGACCTTCTCCCCTTTTTTACAGCAGATCGTAAACCTCGTGCAGATCGTGGATCTCATGGTCGATGCGATAGCCCTCCGGCGCAGCAGCTCCCTCGGGATTGTACCAGCAGGTGACGATGCCCGCATCTCCGCCGCCGCGCATATCGCTCGTGAGCGAATCGCCGACGATCATCGTCTCGTTCTTGTTAAACGGCTCGATGGCCGCAAAAACCTGGTCAAAAAATTCTTTTCTGGGCTTCTCCGCACCCAGCTGCTCGGAGAGGAACACGCCGTCCATCAGCGCACCGAGGCCGGAGAGGCGCAGTTTTTTTGTCTGCGCGGTGACCGTTCCGTTGGAAACGACATACTGGCGCACCTTGCCGCACAGCGACTCGACAATATGATAGCTGTCATCGCGGCAGACGATGGTATCGCCAAGGCGCAGCTGATAGGCGTCGTTGAAGCGCGGTGCAAGCGCGGTATCGATGCCCTCCCCTGCAAAGAACTCTTCAAAGCGGCCCACGAGCACCTGCTGCTTTGTGATCTCGCCGCGCTCCATCTTCTCCCAATACTTCCGGTTGATCGCAGAATAGCGCGCAAGCGCCTCCTCCGAGCATTCGCCGAGGCCAAATTCAATGTAAAGGCTCTGTACAGCAGCGCGCTCGGCGGCGTCAAAATCCAGAAGCGTGCGATCCACGTCCCACAAAATCGTTGTGATCATTTCTCTTTTCTCCAATAGCTCTCAAAAAATACAAAGTCGCTGCCAAAGCGCAGCAGGAATATCATACCACAAGGCAGCAGCGCTGCGCAATCCCGATCTATCGGCTCTACGCCGCCGTTCACAAAACCGCGGTGCCTGCCGGCAAGGTCATGCCGGAATCTGCATCGAAATTGCCCGGCGTATGCGAAAGGCCTTCATGCAGAAAGGGAAGCGAATGCTGCGCATTCGCTTCCCTTTTTTCGCTTTTTGCTTTTTACGCTTTTCCGCTCTCCTGCGAGTGCTCGCTTAGAACAGATGGAAGCTTGCGATCAGGCCGGAGAACACGATGGAGACCATCGAGAGGAGCTTGATGAGGATGTTGATGGACGGGCCGGAGGTATCCTTGAACGGATCGCCCACAGTATCACCGACAACGGCAGCCTTATGCTGCTCGCTGCCCTTGCCGCCGTGATGGCCGGACTCGATGTACTTCTTGGCGTTATCCCACGCACCGCCGGAGTTCGCCATGAAGATGGCGAGAATGAAGCCGGTGACGAGCGCGCCGCAGAGCATGCCGACCACACCGCTGCCGCCGAGCACAAGACCGACGACGATGGGGGAGATGATGGCAAGCAGCGTGGGCGCGACCATTTCCTTCAGGCTCGCGCGGGAGCAGAGGTCCACGCAGCGGGCATAGTCGGGATCGGAGTGGCCTTCCATGATGCCGGAGATCTCACGGAACTGACGGCGCACCTCAACGACAACGCTCTGCGCAGCGCGGCCGACGGCGTTCATCGTCATGGCGGAGAAAACAAACGGGAGGCAAGCACCGACGAAGATGCCGACGAGCACGGTCGGCTCCATCAGAGAGAGGCTGTAATCGCCGCCCGCAGCGTCGAGCTTTTCGATAAAGTTTGCAATAAAGGCAAGCGCCGTCAGCGCGGCCGAGCCGATGGCAAAGCCCTTGCCGGTCGCAGCAGTGGTGTTGCCGAGAGAATCGAGCGCGTCGGTGCGATCACGCACCTCTTCGGGAAGGCCTGCCATCTGTGCAATGCCGCCCGCATTGTCGGCCACGGGGCCGTAGGCATCAGTGGAAAGGGTAATGCCGAGGGTGGAGAGCATACCGACCGCGGCGAGGGAAATGCCGTAGAGGCCCAGCTCCGTGTTGCCCGCATAGCCGATCGTGGAGCAGAAGTAAGCGACGAGAATGGCGATGCCGACGATGATGATGGGCAGCGCCGTGGAGAGCATGCCGAGGCCGACGCCGCTGATGATGATGGTGGCAGAGCCGGTCTCGCTGCTGGCGGCGAGGTTCTGTGTCGGCTTGTAGGTGTCAGAGGTGTAATATTCCGTCACGCGGCCGATCAGAACGCCCGCAAGGAGTCCTGCCAGAATGGCGAGCCACAGCCCGTAGAATGCGCTGCCGAGCAGCAGGCGCACCACGAAGAAGCTGACGACCGCCACCGTGATGGCGGAGAAGTTCGTGCCGCGGCCAAGCGCATTGAGCAGATACTTCTGGTCGGCGTCCTCCTTCGTCTTGACGAGGAAGGTGCCGATGATGGAGCACAGCACGCCGACAGCCGCGATGATGAGCGGAATGGCGACCGCGTACACGCGGTCGATCTGCGGGATCTGGTTGAACGCAAGCACGCCCAGCGCGCAGGTGGAGGTAACAGAACCGACGTAGCTCTCATAGAGGTCAGCGCCCATGCCGGCCACATCGCCGACATTGTCGCCCACGTTATCGGCGATGGCGGCAGGGTTGCGCGGGTCGTCCTCGGGGATACCGGCCTCGACCTTACCGACAAGGTCCGCGCCGACATCGGCAGCCTTGGTGAAGATACCGCCGCCCACGCGGGCAAAGAGCGCCATCGAAGAAGCGCCCATACCGAAGGTGATCATCGCGGCGGTGATCTCCTCGAGTGAGGAGTGGAAGATGAGCTTCATCACCGCGTACCAGAGGGAGATATCAAGGAGTCCCAGGCCGACGACCGTAAAGCCCATGACACTGCCCGCGGAGAAGGCGATGCGCAGACCGCGGTTGAGTCCCTCCTGCGCGGCGGCAGCCGTGCGGCAGTTGGCGCGCGTGGCGATCGTCATGCCGATGAAGCCGGAGAGACCGGAGAAAAAGCCGCCGGTCACAAAGGCAAAGGGCACGAACCATGTGACAAAGCCGGCCGCCGCCATGCCGCAGAGCACGACGAACATGCATGCAAAAAAGACCGCGACCGTGCGATACTGCCGCTTGAGGAATGCAGAAGCGCCCGTGCGGATGGCGCGGGATATTTTCTGCATCAGCGGCGTCCCCTCAGAGAAGGCAAGGACCTTTTTGCTTTGCAGCCATGCAAATATCAGCGCGATCACGCTGGCAGCAAGGCTGACGCAATACAAATTTTCCATCATTGTTTATTACTCCTATCTTTGAATTTGCGGGAGGAAAAGCATCTCCTCGAATCACTGTCATCATTTTGCATCATTCACGCGAAAAATGCAACTCATAAAATAGATAAATCGATCGTCGCGATCATATTTTATATATAGAAGATTGGTATAAACCTATAAAAAAGCTCAATGCGAAGCGCGCTACATGGAAGCACGCTTCGCATTGAGATAGAATTTCTGCATCTTATATGACAGGGTGGATACGGAGGCTCAAGTCCATGAATCTATACAAATCGACGCTCAGAAGCTTCCTTTCGGAATTTGCATCTTCCTTGCGCAAAAGCCGGGGCATGACGCAGGAGGAAATGGCAGAAAAGCTCCGTATCACGGGCCTGGCATACAGCGATCTGGAACGGGGCATCTACTGTTTTTCAACAGTTGCCCTCATTTTTCTGCTGCTGATGCTCAAGGAAGATGAAATGAAGGAATTCCTGACCGCACTCCGCGGCGAGATCACAAAAGCGGAGGGCAGAGAGGTGGCGTAGTCGCTATGACGATAGGAGATATATACGGTTTGCTGCGTCGGCTTGGTCTGTCCGCAGACAATTCCGGCTTTTTTCATATTTCCTATGCGGTATATCTGGCGTTTCAGCAGCCGGCGCGCTGCCTGCTCGCAGAGCGCTGGCTTTATCCGGTCGTTGCCCAGCAATATGAAACCGACTGTCTCTGCGTAGAAAGAGACATTTGCAGCGTCATTGATACTCTTTGGGCCCGTGATCCCCGGCTGCTCAAGCGCTTATCGCGCTCTCCTCTGCCTCAAAAGCCGGCTCCCGCGGAATTTGTCGCTATTCTGGCCTCGCTGTTTTGCTCAGGCGGCACCGCGGCATAGGGATCTTACGGCGCAAGGTCTATTTTCGCGACAATAGAATGATTGCCTCGATATGTGCATCGTTGTCCAAACTCAAGCTCATATCTTCCGCAATGATTGGGAGCTTGAATTTGATGGACTTGAGCCACTGACCATTGGGCTGCCGTTCCTCATAAATCTGGACTTCGGATAGCAGCGATTCCATAAGCTGCCGCTTTTCCTGATCGTCCATGACGGAATAGAGCTTATCAAAGTAAATCAGCACCTTGTAGATGTTGTCGCCTGTCAGCTTTTCCGCCTCAATCGCCATCTTCTTAGCTCTGGCGGCAACGAGCTGGTTTTCTGTATCCTCGATCTTATCATACATCTTGTAAAGCCGGTCATCAAGGTCTGCTTTGCGTTTGATGTAGTGCTTATCGTCCGGGTCGAGGGAATCAATTTCATCCATCAGCCGCACTTTTACGGAATAACTCTGGCGAAGCTGCTTTTCATGTGCCGCGATCTCCTGCTCAATGGCAGAGGTATCCACCTTCATGCTGATTTTTTCCTGCATCATGGCAGCGAACTTCGGATTGCTTACCAGTTTTACGATAACCTC
>DPGF01000124.1:2956-6517 GCA_003522105.1 Oscillibacter sp. | reverse complement strand
ACATTTTGTCCCGAAGTGGCTCGTTGCAGTGCTTCCCCTGCCGGGGTACTCCTTTTCGGACGGTCATTCATTTTTTAAGGTGCAGCTCATCGATGAACTACTAACTTGTTTTTCCTTAATCAGTTGCATATTGCTCCTCCATCCATATTTATTAGTTGCTTGTTTTGTATGCCCAATATCCGTTCTTGTGACATTTATTGAGATTGCCGTTCATGACAAGATTAGCAAGTATCCGATTAGCCGTAGCTGCCGAAACACCACATAGCGTCCGCACATCTGCATTCATAATAAACGGATGCGTTTCCAAGAACTTCTCAATCTGTTTCCAACGCAGCGTTGCTTTATCCATCGGTCCATCACCCATCTCATCGCTCGTGTTGAGTGCATCAATGAGTGATGCTTTGATGGCTGAGAGCATGAACTCAATAAATTCCGTAGACTCTCCGGCATCGTTAGATGCGTTGATTGCCGCATAGTATTCCGGCTGGCGGGCATGAAGCATCGATTCCACTGGCAACCATGCGAAGGCAGGGTTCCATTTGGAAAGCAACAGCGTATGC
Organism: Oscillibacter sp.; assembly: GCA_003522105.1. Taxonomy (GTDB): domain Bacteria; phylum Bacillota; class Clostridia; order Oscillospirales; family Oscillospiraceae; genus Hominicoprocola. The sequence continues at coordinate 5,957 of DPGF01000124.1, read as the reverse complement.
CACAGACGGCCTACACGGCCATTACCATCGGCAAAGGGATGAATCAGTTCAAACTCATAATGTAACACACAACTGCGGATCAGCATGTGTATGTCGCTGTCCCTGACCCAGCCCAGAAGTTCCATGACCAAATCTGGGACATACTGCGGCAGTGTGCCGAAATGCAGGACATGTCCCTCCTGATCTGCGACCCCCACAGGTCGGGTGCGAAACATACCTGACTCCTCCACCAACCCTCGCGTCATGATGCCGTGAGCGGTTAGCAGGTCATCCACAGAATAGGGGTCAAGCTCCTCCAATCGCTCATAAATCTCATAAGCATTCTTAACCTCGGCAATATCTTTTGGCGGAGCCAGTACCTGCTTACCGTTGAGAACAGCCGTGACCTGTTCCAGTGTCAGCGTGTTCTGCTCAATGGCCAGCGAACCATGAATTGTACGGATGCGATTGGTACGCCGCAGAGTAGGGTTGGCAGAAAGCTGATTCGTAGAGGTCAGCCGCCCGACCAACTCCGCAATTTCCGCGACATGGTCGATCATCGCATTTGTAATTTCAAAGGGAGGTTTCTTGTTCCGCATTCTGCCACCTCATATAAAAACTTGTTTATATTATTATATCAAACATCACTCATTTCATCAATCAGGATTTACCGTGATTTGAGTGATGTTATTCTTATTTCGCACACCAAAAACAAAGGAGGAATCACTTTGGCATCAATTGTTCAGCGAGGCGGCAGTTACAGCGTGGTTTACTACACAAAGGAAAACGGTATCCGAAAACAGAAGTGGGAGAGTTTTCGCACGGAAAAAGATGCGCTGCACCGGAAATATATGGTCGAGCAGTACCAGCAGGTAAAGAAGGAACTGGCACATCGCCCGCAGACAGTAGGACAGCTCATTCAGGAATATGTCTGGTTATATGGCAGAGCAAAATGGTCACTGTCCATGTACACATCCACCCAGGGATTGATTCGGAATTATATCAATCCCTACTTTGGCAGCGTTCGCTTGGATGAGCTGACACCACGACTGGTATCTAGACTTTACATGGAATTTCAGCAAGAGCCGAGATATTGCGGGTCATATCACAAATATGAGGAGCAGTCTGTCTCGGCCAGTACATTAAAGAGCGTACATAAACTGCTGCATAGTGCTTTTGAGCAGGCAGTCCTGTGGGAATATGTGGATCGCAACCCATTTCACAAAGTGGTGCTTCCCAAAGCTAAAGCAGTACCATCGGTATTCCTATCCCCGGAGCAGATTCAATTTCTTTTGCACCATTGCAGCGTGGCGTGGCTGCGGTTAGCAATTGAACTTTCCTTCGTATGCACACTACGCGGAGGTGAATTATTGGCGTTGACATGGGACGATATTACTCTGCGATGTGGGACCCCCAACTGCTTGAGGTATTGCGAAGCCTTTCCCCTTCGTCCAGGAGTATTTTTGCCGTAGAATCCTTAAAGTCTGCCACCAGAAATTTCGAAAAGCTGCTAGATATTCTGGAATTCTTGCTGACGCATGACCTGAAATTCGCTTCAACGAATTTTTACATAGAAAATGGACATGTTGAACGCAGAATAAAACCGTTACGTGCTGGACATACATCGAAAGAGATCCAGAAAAATCTTTCTCAGACGGCAGGGTTAGGATACCGACATGCTGCCGCATTGAATCAACTCTGAGCTAAATTGATAGGAAAAGCACAGCCACTTCGTAAACTCAACGAGGTGGCTGTGCTTTTTCATCAGGCAATTACATAGCTTTTGATGAAGGAGGTGTGCCATGAAAGCACAGGAACTGGTAATCAGCTGTTTTTACGATAATGATGGGGAGTCCATACGGGACTTGTTATATTCATCCTTCGATGCCTTCCTCAAGCGGGAGCTTGGAAAATTTGCGCCCGCACAGGAGCATCCTGTATGATAGACGGGATGAATGGCCGCTTATCTCAGGAGGTTAGAGTATGTATCAAGAGATAAGCAACCCTATGGATTATCATGTGGCATTATACATCAGACTATCAAAGGAGGATGAGAGCGAAGGGCCATCGCAGAGCGTGACCAATCAGAAGTCCCTTTTAGATGAATTCGTGCAAAAACATCGTTTGCAGCTCTATGACACCTACATTGACGATGGCTGGAGCGGTACCAACTTTGACCGCCCGGATTTTCAGCGAATGATCGGCGATATTGAGGCCAAGAAGGTCAACATGGTCATTACCAAGGACTTGAGCCGTCTGGGACGTGACTACATCATGACCGGCCACTACATGGAGCGGTACTTCCCAGAGCATCGGGTGCGCTACATTTCCCTCTTGGACGGTATTGACACCGGCGTGGAGTCCAGCGCCAATGATATTACGCCCTTCCGCGCCATTATGAACGACATGTATGCCAAGGACATTTCCAAGAAGATCAAGTCCGTCAAGCGGGATAAGCAGCGCAAGGGGCAGTTTATCGGCGGAAAACCAGTATATGGCTACAAGATGCACCCGACCGAAAAGAACAAGATCATCATTGACGAGGAGGTTGCGCCCATAGTGCGGCGGATCTTTGCCATGGCGCTGGACGGCGTTAGCTGCCGCCAAATTGCCGCTACGCTGAACGAGGAGGGCGTCCTCACACCGGCCACCTACTGCGGCTGGAACATGGGCCGCAAAGGACCCTATGCGGGGCTGTGGAGCAGCGAGCGCATTTCCAATATGCTGCAAAATGAGACCTACATCGGCAATATGGTGCAGGGGCGGCAAGTGAAGATCAGCTACAAGTCTAAGAAGTGTTTGCATCAGGGTCGTAATAACTGGGTTGTGGTTGAAGATACCCATGAGCCACTGATCGACGCTGAGAGTTTCCGCAAGGTGCGGATGCTGGTGAACAGCCGCAAACGCACCCGAAGCCGTACCTATGATTTTCTGTTGAAGGGCTTGATTTTCTGCCACGAATGCGGTCATCCTTTGGGCGTGCTGAATCGCCCCAACGCCAAGGGAGAAGAAACACTGTATT
>DPGF01000124.1:0-2638 GCA_003522105.1 Oscillibacter sp. | reverse complement strand
GGCGTCGCAGGAGAACAAGACGGTGGCGGAGATCAGCGCTCTGCAAAAAAAGAGTGCCAACCTTACAGAGCACCTTGACCGAATGTACACCGACCGTCTTTCCGGTTTGCTGCCGGAGGAGGACTTTCAGCGTATCTTCACCCGTATCAAGGACGAACGGGCACAGCTGGAGGAACGAATCAAGGAGCTTCAACAGCAGCAAAAGAACCCTATCAGCCAAACAGAGCGAGCAAAAGATTTGGTACAAAGATACCTTGATACGGCATACGCCAACCGGGAATTGCTGGTGAGCCTGATCGAGCGGATCGAGCTGACGGCGGACAGGGAGATCATTGTCAACTTTCGATTTGCAGAGCTTCAGCAGACGGGATAAATCTAGTCATATCAATGGTTTGCGCCGTTATGAGCGGCGCGATTTTCAAGGCGAAATCACTTACAATAGTTCCCGCGCTATGTCTCCCGCATCGAAAAGCGCGCGCTGCAAAAGCTGGAGGAGGCCATGGGGGAACGGGAATAAAAAAACGCGGGGCGCACAAGCGCCCCGCGCCCGCTCAGGGGGAGAAGCGGGATAGGAGAGGGAAAAACGCTGCATTATTTGCTCGATTATGCTGCGCGCGGCGGGGGGCACCGAATCTGTCATACCATGCGGCAGGCCTCGCAGCTTTCGCAGTCGGGAAACTCCTTGTGATCGTAAGCAACGCCGTTTCTGTCGTAATAGTCCTTGATGGCGGACTTGAATGCCTCCTCGGCGAGCACACTGCAATGCAGCTTGTAGGCGGGCAGACCGCCCAGCGCATCGACCACATCTTTGTTCGTGATCTTGAGCGCCTCGTCGATGGTCTTACCCTTGATCATCTCGGTGGCGATAGAGCTCGAGGCGATCGCGCTGCCGCAGCCAAAGGTCTCAAACTTCACATCGTCAATTTTGTTGTCTTTGATTTTCAAATACATCTTCATGATATCGCCGCACTTGGCGTTGCCGACCTGACCGACGCCGTCTGCGTTTTCGATCTCGCCGACGTTGCGCGGGTGCATGAAGTGATCCATCACAGTTTCCGTATAAAGAGCCATTGTCGAATCCTCCTTTGTGGGCTGATGTTATAAAATGAACGGTTTCCTGCCGCTGATGAGATCCTTCCACATCGGAGACATCTCGCGGAGATATGCGACGACCTCGGGCACGGCGGCAAGAATGCGGTCAACGTCCTCATCGGTGTTCCATTCGCAAAGGCTCAGGCGCAGCGAGCCGTGCGCCACCTCGTGCGGTCTGCCGATGGCCAGCAGCACATGGCTCGGGTCAAGCGAGCCGGACGTACACGCGCTGCCGGAGGAAGCGCAGATGCCCTTCGCATCGAGCAGCAGAAGAAGGCTTTCGCCCTCGATGCCCTCAAAGCAGAAGCTCACGTTGCCGGGCAGACGATTCACAGGGTCGCCGTTGAGCGCGCTGTGCGCTATCTTGGAAAGTCCGGAAATCAAGCGGTCGCGCAGGGCGCTGACCTTCCGGGCGTTTTCATCAATGTGCGCGCAGGCGTCCTCCAACGCTGCGGCCATGCCCATAATGGCGGGGAGGTTCTCCGTGCCGGCGCGCTTGCCGCGCTCCTGCGCGCCGCCCTCGATGAGACTCGTGAGGGGAACGCCCTGCCGCGCGTACAGCACGCCGATGCCCTTCGGGCCGTGGAACTTGTGCGCGGAGAGGGACAGCATGTCGATGTGCTGCGCCTGCACGTCAATGGGGACATGCCCCGCCGCCTGCACGGCGTCGGTGTGGAACAGCACGCCCGCCTCGCGGCAGACTTCGCCGATCTCGGCGATCGGCAAAATGGAGCCGATCTCGTTGTTGGCGTACATGACGGTCACGAGACAGGTGTCCGCGCGAAGGGCGCTCTTCACCTGCTGCGCCGTGATCGTGCCGATGGCGCCGACGGGCAGAAGCTCGATCTCGAATCCCTCTTTTTCAAGCTTTTTGAGCGTGTGCAGCACGGCGTGATGCTCGAAAGCCGTCGAAATGATGTGCTTTTTGCCCTTGCGCGCGCCGAGACGCGCGGCAGAGAGAATCGCCTGATTGTCGGCCTCGCTGCCGCCGGAGGTGAAGTAAATCTCGCGCGGCGAGGCATTCAGGCACGCTGCGATGCGCTCGCGCGCATTTTGCAGCGCTTCGGCCGCCTGCTGCCCGACGGAGTGCAGGCTCGAGGGGTTGCCGTAGATCGTTTCCATATAAGGCAGCATCGCGTCGATGGCCGCGCGGCTCATCTGCGTGGTGGCAGCGTTGTCTGCGTAAACAGTTGTCATAGGTATCGCTCCTTTGCAATGGATAATTCCTATCTATCAAGTATGTTTATATGATAACGATAAAATCCTACTTTGTCAATAGGAATTTGGAAAAAACCATATTTTCACATTTTTAGAAAGACCGGCGGCAAGGGACAATAAAAAGGAAGGAAGGAACGCTCCTTAGAGCGTTCCTTCCTTCCTATGGGGGGTGGAGGAAGTAAGCTTACTTTTCGAGCTGCGTCCAGTCGCGGTTCGCGCGCAGGGCGATCCACTGCTCGTCGCCGTTCTTCTCGGTCGCGGCGCGCTCATAGGTGTGGCTGTTCGTCGCCTCCTGCACGGCGATATAGAACCAGTCGCCGCTCTTGCA
>DPGF01000004.1 GCA_003522105.1 Oscillibacter sp. | reverse complement strand
ATAAAAAAGCCCTCCTTCGTTTGTCTGTGCTCACATTGTAGCGCATCCGAAGGAGGGTTTGGTCGCCTGCGGGGCGACATTTATTGGGTTTTCAGGCGGCTCTCCCACTCGGCTTCCTTGAAGCCGATCAGCACGAAGTCATCGCCCACCAGCAGCGGGCGCTCAGGAAAAAGTCGTGCCCCTCGCGGGGCGCGACGACCGATGCTCCCACTATGGCGGCATGAATATATTTCAATCCACGCGCCCCATGCGGGGCGCGACCGCATCGCCCAGGTCTGCCAGCCGTCCATGATGTATTTCAATCCACGCGCCCCTCGCGGGGCGCGACCGCCCTTGCCGTTGTGCCGCTCAAATACCAGGGGATTTCAATCCACGCGCCCCTCGCGGGGCGCGACGTATATGACAAAACATTCCCGTCATAATAACGATATTTCAATCCACGCGCCCCTCGCGGGGCGCGACGCCACGCCGCCGATGGCGGCAAAGCGCCAGTCGTTATTTCAATCCACGCGCCCCTCGCGGGGCGCGACTGGAATTGGCATTCCAGCTGGCCGTGGTTGCGGTACGATTTCAATCCACGCGCCCCTCGCGGGGCGCGACGACCAGCCACCCTTTCGACTCGTAAAAGTCGATATTTCAATCCACGCGCCCCTCGCGGGGCGCGACATCGGGGAAGATGGTTCTAAACCCAACGCTCAAGATTTCAATCCACGCGCCCCTCGCGGGGCGCGACCGCGGGAATACTGATACGACGAATCGCCACCAGTATTTCAATCCACGCGCCCCTCGCGGGGCGCGACGACAAAATCTATCGTCCATCTGGTACCTTTTTCGGATTTCAATCCACGCGCCCCTCGCGGGGCGCGACGACTTTATTACAAGCCCGATTGCGGCTCGAAAGAATTTCAATCCACGCGCCCCTCGCGGGGCGCGACTCGTCTCACTCCGTATCGCTCCTGTATCGCCATGATTTCAATCCACGCGCCCCTCGCGGGGCGCGACCGTAGCAGTGGCAGATGCCGTTGACGGCTTTTTTATTTCAATCCACGCGCCCCTCGCGGGGCGCGACCGGCTGGATTTGGGTTGAAATAGCTATACATTGAATTTCAATCCACGCGCCCCTCGCGGGGCGCGACAGCAAAAGTGAACAAATTTCTTTGCACATTTTTGCAAAAAAGGCATGGATTCCAGATACTTTTGCGCAAAACGCTGCCTTTCAAAGCGTTTTGCCGCTTGCAGATCGGCAAAAACTTCTCTATTTGCGGTGCGAACCGCTGCGGAAATTTCTGCGAGCTTTTGCTTCGCACTATAAGATCATCGGTTCTTCCGGAAGGTAGGTCTGCTTGCAGCCAAAATGCTCAATTCTATTCTCATACTTTTTCCCGAGACAATAGAAACGCAGACTGTCTTTTTCCGGATCCATGATCCCGCAAAGCTCGTGCTGTAGCTTTCGATATTGCGCTGTATCCAGCAGACATTCAAACACGGAATTCTGCACGCGCTGACCGTAGTCGACGCACCGCTTTGCAATCTGCCGCAAACGCTTGCGCCCGGCGGCGTCTTCCGTGCTGACATCGTAAGTGATCAGTACCAGCATAAGAGCCTCACTTCCACAAAAACGGCGGGTAATCTTCGAGATCACTGCGCAGGTAACGCGCCAGCAGCAGGCTTTGCACATAAGGGACGAGTCCCCACGGCATCTTTTCATCCAGAAACGGGTGGGTGATGGTTTCCTTTTTCCGCTCCTGCCACTTTTGCAGAAACGTTCTGCGCCCTGCGTCCGTCAGCAGCACCGCGCCGCTTTCCCGAAACTCAAAATCGGCGGGCTTCATGATACGGTTGTTGATGAGCGTGAGCACAAAGCGGTCTGCAAAGCAGGGACGCAGTTCCTCCATCAGATCGAGCGCCAGAGACTCCCGCCCGGGGCGGTCGCGGTGGAGACAGCCAACATACGCGTCCAGCCCCACGCTTTCGAGCGCCGATGCGCAGTCGTGTGCAAGCAGGCTATAGGCAAAAGACAGCATTGCATTGAACGCATCGAGCGGCGGACGGCGGCTGCGCTCGTGAAAGAAAAAGGTTTCCTTGCCCTGTAAGATCATGTCGTCCAGCACGCTGAAATATGCCGCTGCACCGATGCCTTCCAGTCCACGCAGACTATCCGGCGATGTTTCCTCCGCAATTTGCGACAAAAGCCCCTGAAGCTGCGCGGATACAGAGGAAAAGCGCACATCGTCAATGCGCTGGACATGGTCGCGGCGTGTGCGCTCCACGCTCCAGCGGGCATTGAAGACCTTGCCGAAAACCATATTCCGGGCGATTCGGCAGCTTTGCGATGGGTCATCTGCCACGCGGTACTGCATCCGCCGCAGAAGAACATTTCCCTGCATCTGCCCGGAAACGCGCGCAAGGAATTTTCCCCGTGGCGAGCAGAACGCAAGCCCGATCTCCCGCTGCGCGCATTTTCCCATCAATGCAGGCGAAGCCCCTGCGTAGGAGAAGGTGACGATGCTTTGCAGCGTGTGCAGCGGATAGCGCGCGACCGCTTCCCCGCCGCGGTTTGCCACAATATTTTCGCCGTCCAATGAGAGGTAGATGTCCTCCGAGGTGACAAAAAGCGTATTCAATAGCTGTCTCATGGCGCTCCCTCCATAGCGCCGCGCAGATACGAGGAAACGGATTTTCCGCGCATCAGCTTCGGCAGGCACAGCGATTTGAGCGAGCAGGCGCTGCAGGCCTTTGTCGGCTTTACCTTCGGCGTGTGGCCGCGCCGGTAAAGGTCGTGCATCTCCGACAGAAGAGCCGTTACCTCCCGCCGCAGCTCCGGCGTAAAGTCTACCTCGGTGCGGCGCCGCGGCTCACCGTAATACAGCGCGCCACGCGGAATCTCGCAGCAGAGCATTTCCTCCAGACACATAGCCTGTCCACAGAGTTGGATGGCATCTGCCGTGTTCTCCTTCGGTCGTCCCCGCTTGTACTCCACGGGGTATGGCTGCCACAGCCCCTCACGCCCCTTGAGCGGGATGCCGGTTTCGCCGCGGTGAAATTCCAGCACGTCGCACGCGCCGGAAACGCCGAGCGAGCGCGAGAAAATGCGCATATCGCGCGTGACGAGGAGATCTCCCCTGCTTTCGGAAAATGCGCCGTTGTGCGCGTTTTCATGCAGGATCGCGCCGTCCGTCGTGCGGTAATTCTCCGCCCACTGGTTCTCGATGTGAATGAGCGCCCACTGGCGGCGGCAGAACTTAAAATGCTGCAAGCCGGAGAGCTGGAGGAAGTCCTCGTCATTAAAGTCCATCAATCACTTCCGGTTCCAATCCAGGCAGAGCTTCTACAGTGATGGCATAGTCATCCACAGAGGAAGGAATATGGTCTGAATCTTTCAGAGTGACTTTTACAGAACGGTGTACTTTGGCGGAAGAATACTGCCCGTCCTTGCAGTTATGCTGCCACCAGAAAAGCTTGACCACCTCCATAGAACCATCTGGACGGGCGGCGGAGGCATCATTGACAAACAGCGTCCGTAGACACTCCTTCACCACTTGTGCGTCCTATTCTGTGAAGCCTGTTTTTTCTGCCAACTGCACATTGATGGAGCCTTTGAGCAGATAAAGGCCGAACTGTACAAAATGCTTATTGCCCATGGTATCCGAAGAACGTTTTTCACTGGGTTCACCGTTGACACTTTTTGTAATCTGAAGTGTCTGCACATCCACGGGTGAAATACTGACCGCCTGATGAATGGAAACAGGGCCACGCACACCCGCAGATACACTGTCTTTGCCCTTAAAAGCGAACACCTGTCCGAATGTGCGTACATCCAGCCAAGTTTCGCAGGCTTTTTTGGTATACTCCTCACGATTTTTAATGCCTTTCAGGGTTGTGGAAGCACGTTCGCTCAGGCTGCCAAAGCCATCATCACACCGGTCCTCAGATTGCACAAAGATTGAATAACCCTGATCCTGCATCCGGTTGCGAATCTTCCGCTTGATGCACACATCGGAAATCTCACCAAAATTGTTATAATCCGTGCGGGGCCGGTTGCCGTTTAAGGGATCGCCGTTGGCATTTGCCATGTTGACCGAGATCAATGCTACAAAATCGATCTTGTTCTGTAATGTACTCATTGCTTGCTGTCCTCCTCGTTCTGTTCATTCTCTTTTTTCTGATACAGTGCCCTGCGCTGGAGATAGTATCCCATCAGATAGCTGGGCTCCAACGGCCGATTTCTCTGGTTTTCTGGGAATTTATCGATTTCTTCCATGATTTGGCCGATCATATTCTTGTAAAATACGCGGCTTCCCGGGCGGAGCCTCGGTAAATAAGCCTGCTCAAGCTGCTTTTCCAGATTGGCCGCCACATACATGGGACGGCGGCAGAAAACGGACATCTGCCGGATTGCATTCGGTTCCCGATTTTCGTTGTCAGTGTAAGTATCCCGCTCCACTTTTTCCATCACGGCCAACAAACGGCCAAACTGATAGCTGCGATCTTGTTTGCTGGAATCCAGTGCCATACTCCATTCCTCCCCATTTCGATCAAAATCATATTTTTTCAAAACAGCACACGCTGTAAACAACACGCCTCGCCAGATATCCTTTTCAAAAGACTGTGGATTTGAAGCCCGCCAAACCAGCATATCTTTGATGTCGGAAGGGAATCTGGCGCGGTCTACACGGCAGGACAGCAACCGTTGGATTTGCTGCTTTAACACCCGATTGTCCGTTTTCAGCTGGCCGTTCTGGCAGGTCCCAAAGGCGTCATTCACGATCTGGTATAAGGACGGTGCCCAGATGGCACCCTGCCAGTTGGGCCAGCAGCAGATCGCGTCCCAATCATGGAGCCTTTGCAGAAAAGCCGATCCCATCAGTTCATTGTAATATGTCATGGATAAGCGCCCAGTGGTGGCAGCATCGAAAGCTGCGATCACAACTCCGGCAGAATCCGGTAGTAAATTGCGGTATCCCATCAGCGTTTTGTGCAAGTCCTCCCGGTATTCGGTCGGTTCGGTGATCGGTGTTTTATTTACTCGAAATGGGCCCGTTGCGCTGCAGATTTTTCTCCCCTGCGGATTCCAGCACAAAAATACTCTACCGCCGATCAAAGTTCCCTGATTCGCAATCAACCAGCGCAGCGCGTTGTGTGCCTCCTGGGATGCCTCGTAACCGATAGTCGCAGCCTGCCAATCCTCCACAAATCGCCCACGGTAAGTAAAACCGTTTTCATCGTTCGAGGAAATCAATTTGGCATTACCGCCGCATGCCGGAGCAATCCCTTTGGGATGCTGAATAGCGGGTCGTGACAGTGTTCCGCTAACCATACATAGTTCTTTACCCTGCCCTTCCATTTTGGCGCGGTAGTAATCTATAAATGCGCGAAAAAGGCTTTGGTCTTGCCAGCATGCGTCAGATTCGTTACTGTCCAACCCGACCACGCGCCAACACACCATGGCATCTTCTTCCTTGGGATGTCCCTTTTCATCAAGCTGTATAACATCGCTTTGTGCAAGGTCGGCAAGAATCGTGCCGCTTTTTACATAATTTAGAATCGGCCGGAGTTTAGGGTGTCCGCAAGAAGATTCTGCCCATTGTGTCAGCTGCGTCACATATCCTTCATATTTCTTGGCGTCGTACCCTGCCAGATACTTTAGTTGATCGCAAAGGGGATGCGGTCTTGGGTTTGTCCCGCTGCGCCCGCCGGATTCCTCTGTGACTGGAATTACAATTTTAGGTTCTTTTTTGTCTATTGCCTTAGCACTTCGAAATTTCCCATCCTGGTTTAGAGTAATCTCGATCTGTGCAGAGGTTAAAATATGGGAAACAGGGGCCAGCGTTTCCTTCTTTTCTCCTGCTTGGGGCAGGCCCACAAGGCGAATATGGCAGTTATAGGTTTCACAGGCTTTTTGCAGTAGTCCCATTCAGTCCACCTCCCCAAATTCCCTTAGTCCCGAAAAGTTTTGCAGAGATGCGCCAAAGGGCTTGACCGGCATTTCACCTAACGTTTTATGCAACGGACATTCTTTCGGCTTTGGGAAGGTAATAATTCCCTTCCGCATCACCGCATTCCAAAAATTCGCCGTCATGTGCCCTGCCGTATCTGCGGAATATGCTTCATCGGCATAAGTGATTCCATGATACATCAAACCAAAACTTAGTTCCTGGATCTCATCATAGGGACTGCTTCCTTCGTCGAATACGCAAGGTTCCACGTATCCCTGGCACTCCCGCGTTCCCAGAAAAATATCCCGTCTTCCGCCCTTTCGGATCATCCGTTTTGCAATCTCATGGTGCTTATTTTCATTGCGGTCTCCTGCCAACTCTGCGCGATTTTCGTTCCATTCAAAGTGAGCTCGTACTTTGTAACAACAGTTTTTCAGATAAGTATAGTAAGCCAAATCGTTGCCGCCGTGGTACTTGATAGGCCGCATGCCTTTCACTTCCGTTTGGATAGGGTTCATCACGCGAACAGCGTCAATATACCAGATCAACGTGGGTTTCCAATACACTGAGGACAAAATTCCTTTCAAGGCTTCATAGGTTGGCACTTGATAGGTGCATTTTTCTCCGCCAAGGCGAAGAATTGGATCAGAGAACAGAGCATAATCCCCTGTTACCTGAAATTCCACAAGGTTTGGATATTGCGTATTTCTCACAATTACACCTCCAAAAACTGTATTTCTATCCCTTCGAGGGAAAAACCAAGTTCTTTGTCATAAAAGTTATCTGATAGCATCCATATTCTATCATTTTCGCCACTAACTGGTAATAATCCGTGATTTTGCTCTAATTGCTTTCGTTGATATTCATACAAAGAAATCGTGTATGGTTTGGCGCGTGCGATACACTCTTTTCTGTATTCCAAATCAAAAGCAGCCCGTTCAGATCCAAGATCTGCGATGATCATTCGTCCTTCTTTGTAGGGAACGATAACATCAAGACTTGCATCGTCGTACACTTGAAACAGGTTGCCCGCTAAGCGAAATGCCTGGTTTAAAAAATAGTTTCCATGCGCTTCAACTCGGTCATCTGCAAAACAGCTGTTGGCTGATAGCAAAGAAAAAATGGAATATGGTTTTCCCTTTATGTTATAGTCCTGGAACCCTTCCGGCATTTCCTTGTAAAGCCTGCGGTAATAATCATTGATGGCTTCATCGGAAGAAAGGTCATTTTGAAATTGCTGTGGGCAACGGCAGTATTGTGCCAGCAAACTTTCGGTCGCATCTTTTCCCCGCTGAATTTCGGATAGTTTAGTCAGATTTTCATTCTGACACGGCACCAGATAAACCGATGCGGGAGTGTCCGATTCGCCATTGCGGTTACAGCGACCTGCAGACTGGATGACACTGTCCATTCCTGCGGAAAGGCGGATGACCCGCTCAAAGGAAATATCGATGCCAGCTTCAATGACCTGCGTGGATACGCAGATCACTTTCTTGCCCGATGTTTGCGGTGTGGACTTCAAATCATCCAAAACTGCTTGTAGATTGTTCAGAACAATCCTTCGATGTGCCATGCACATTGCGGCGGATAGATGGAAACAATGGGCCGTACCGCCTGACAGCGCTTCATAGAGATATGCAGCCTCACTTTTCTTATTGCAAACGATCAGCAGGCTGTTGGCCTGTTCCAAAACCCGCTGAGCAAATGCAGGGATGGCATCCAGACGCATCATTTCAACAGGCTTAATTTGTGTTCTGCGGAAGGTGTTCCATAACTTCGGAGTATATGGCACCATATCGATACGCTGAGTAAACAAAGGATGCGCAGCCCTTTCGAAGCACGGTTGGGTTGCGGAGCACAAAATGACAGTCGCGCCGCAGACTTCTGATAAGAAGTTGATCGTTAGGTTAAATAGCGTTAGCATTTTGGTAGGCACCGTTTGGACCTCGTCCATGACAATGACACTATCGGCAAGGGCCTGAAAACGGCGGATCGAGGAAGTATTCCCGTCCAGGAATGTATTCAGCAGTTGTGCAAGTGTGGTAATAATGATCGGCGCACTCCAATCCTCCAACAACAGTTCCTGCGTATCCAATTGTTCCGCTATTTCTTGTGTGCGAATAAGGTTGGAATGGTGCTCCAGAATGATGCTGTTATCTCCGACAAAGTTCCGAATCACTTTTGCGTTTTGATCTAAAATTGTTAGCAGCGGCGCGGTAAAAATAATTCTGGATTTATTCCATTTGGCAGCATGCGCTAAAGCATAACGCAAAGAACTCAGCGTTTTCCCGGCTCCCGTAGGTACATTCAGATGGTAAACACCGCCGGGCTGATTTGCAAACCGTCGGCACTGATCTGAAATTTCCCGTCTTGCTTTCTGTATATCTGTTTTGGAAGAGAATTCCGAAAGCTTTTGTTCCATGTGTTGTAGATAGGCATTCCACATATCACGCAAGTCTTTTGTATGGGGTAAACGCGAAGTTCCTGTTACAAATTCTGTGGTATCCCGCCGGTCGCCTTGGATTACCGCCGACAGCAAAAGTCTTGCCATCAGACCGACATAGAAGTGTAAATCATTCTCCTGAGAAGATTCGAAATCCAGTATCTTCTGGATTTTTTCAAAAATAATAGACATCTCTTCGCAAGAGGCTTGAAACAATTGATTTGTTTCATCACGCGTGATAAGGAGCATTTCCGCATTTTTTATAGCTTCCTGATATTCGCTATCATGGGATTGAAGCCTGTGCAGAAATCCTGAGGCATGGTTTTCATCAATGCAGTCAAACAGCCCATGGTGTGCACCAACGGCAAAAGCCAGCAGTTCACATGTGATGTCATTAAAAGACTCATGTTTTGATCCATGATAATGTTCCAGTAGAAATCGAACTCCTGCAAAGGTATGAACCACGGAGCCGCGCCGTACTGCTTCACCGCGTGCGGCGCGTTCCAAATAGATTTGATATTCTTGCGTTAATTTGCCTGTATCGTGCATCAATCCCGCTAAATAGGCTGTATTTGATAACCCAACGCCGGATAAGCACTCTGCAGCATAGCTGGCAGCCTTTCGGCAATGCTCTGCCACTGTCTGACGGCGCCCGTCCTCTGCAATGTGGGCGTAATAGTTCATTTCATTTCCTCCAAAAAGAAAAAACCAGCCCTGTAATATTACAGGGCTGACTCTAGGGGGGCCGAAGAACAGCCCTTGTTCTGTCAATATAATACAATTTATTGGCAAATATGTCAATGAATTGTGGCGCGAACTTACCAATGCATACTGGCGATGCGTATTTCTACAGCATTTGTGAGAGATGGATGCGATTCGTCTGCTTCGTATCCGGCATATCTGCACCTCATTCCTTGCTCAGATCTTCCGTTTTGAAGGTCGTATACCCCTCATAGTAGTAGCTGTGGTCGATGCCTTTCATATAGACCTCGCGGCTGTTGATCTCGTCGGTCAAAGCCGCTTTCAGCAGCACCTTGACTTCCACGTCCTTGATGGGGCTGCGCTCCATGGCGAGGAGATAATCCTCCTTATCCACTTTGCTCCAATCCACCACCTGTCCGATACCGGCTTTCAGCATCTGGTCGAGCCACAGGCGGGTACTGCGGCCGTTGCCCTCGCGGAACGGGTGGGCGATATTCATTTCCACATACTTTTCGATGATCTCGTCAAAGGTGGACTGCGGCATCTTGTCGATGTTTCCAAGCGCCGCCTCCAGATACATCAGCGGCGCAAAGCGGAAATTGCCCTTTGCAAGATTCACCGTGCGCAGTTCACCGGCAAAGTCATAAATATCCTCGAAAAGTGCCTTATGAATGGCTTGCAGCGACGCGAATCTGCCGGGTGCCAGCTTATCCAGAGCGCCGCTTTCAAATAGTTCTACGGCTTTCTTCTTGCTGATCCGCTCCTCCTCGCGGGCAAGCTCGGCAGAGTTGGTGATGCCAAGTTTATTTTCAAGTGCCATCGTGGGCCTCCATGTGTTTGTAAAATAGTTTCTCAGAGCGTATCCAGAAGATCGGCGTATCGCTCGCAAATGCTTTTTTCCAGCTTTTCAAAGGCCGGAATAAAGCGTCTGATGATCTCCGACGCCAATTCCTTTGCGGCATTTCCATCGTAAATGTGCGCCATATTGTTGCGCTGGGACAGCATATCCAGCCACACATCTTCCTCTATGCAAGGGTAATACTGGTACGCCTGCTTGATAATTTCACGAGGGGAACCCATTTTAGCGGCATCAATGCCTTCGTAAGTCAGCAGCTCTTTTAAGACCTTCCAGCCAAATTCAAACTGAATGGAGAACTTGTCAATGATGCCGCTAATGATAAATTCATTGTTGAGATCCTGCTGATCAGAGCGCCGCAGAACGTCTAAATTTTTACGGTAGTTATCAAACTTTTTCATAGAGCAATACTCCCTCCTTGCTGATGGCTTCCCGCAATTCTGGGAACAAATCAGAACATAGATCTATCACATCAAAGGTCAGCAATGTATGCGTTTCTTCCTCAACATCCAGTCTGAAACGGCACACATTTCCTCCCTGCACAGCCAAATCAATATCGCTTGTGCGGCAGAAGTCCCCTCGTGCGCGGGAACCGAATAGGATCACTGTTTTGATGTGATGCCTATTTGCCAGATCAATGATCTGGCAAATAACCGTTGGATCAATTCCGTACTTTGTCATCACACCAACTCCTTTGATAAGCCTTCAAGCTCACTGACCATTCTGGTTATAATCTCACAAAATAATTATACCATAAAACGCTGTATCCACAAGCAATATTTCGATGCTTGCGTCCCAGAAGCGGGATATAACAAAAACGGGCGCGCAGCCTTGAGAAAGGAGGCTGCGCGCTCTGCTTTTTGTCGTTGGCCTTGTTCAGACGGCATATATCTTGGAATAAGCTATCTCAAAGCCGCTTTGCGATCTGCCAGATCACCCGCTGTGCTGTCGTGACTGCGGCAATGTCTTCCTTCGTGGCAAAGCTGCGGGTGTTGACAACATGAGCAATTTGATTGATGTTATTTCCAATGCCGGCGAGTTGACGCCGGATTTCAGCGTATTCAGCGAGTGGTCGGGATCGGAGGTTCATGCCAGAGATCAGCGCACGGAGGAATACTTCCATTGGGAAGCCAGAGAGCATAGCCTGCTGTTTCAAATGTTCATGCTCCTGCTCATTCAAACGAAGCGATATTTTGATTGGTCGTTTTCTCATGATCGTTTTTCCTTTCAATTCATAAGGGGTTATAGGGGAATTGCTTCCCCTAACAAGCGTATTTGGACGGCCAAATGCTATGCTTGCGAAAGCAGCTTCCGTATAGCGGTTTCATTTTCGTGACAACGTTGTTGTAAAATTAACTTCTTGATTTATTGGTGTCCAATATGTATAATAATTGTGAGAAACTTTTGAGGTGAATGACCGTGCTGCACGAGGAACGAACTGCAAATATTCTTATCAACAAGGCGGGTGGAAACGCCGGGCCGGATGCCAAGGGCTACCGCGTGGCTCTGCCATCTGCCTGGATGAAGGCCCTGGGCATCTCTGAGGGCAGCCGCACCGTAACGCTGCAATTTGATGGGGAAAGCATCACCATCCGCCGCCCTGCCGTGTCTGATTACGATGTCTTTCTGGCCAATGCCCGAAGCAGCGCTCACGCCCTCCTGATCCTGTACTACTACGATGGGAACAAGCTCTGTACGAAGATCTGTGCTGACCAAACCACTCATCAACTTGCCATCGAAAACGAGGCCAGTTCTCCCCTTTCCTCCGCTTTCGGCGTGAACCGCAAGCCCACATGGGACGATTTGCAAACTTTCTTGAAAGACCGCTGTGTGCCGCAGGAGCGGGACGGTTTGAAATATTACCTGTCTGACTTGGGACTGGACTGCTATGACCCGCTGGCGATCATCCGCAAGACCGAAGGGCGCATGGCAGAGGATTCGTGCTGGATCAAAATTGTGGAGGGCTGAATATGTCGATCAGACTGACAACGGGAAGCCGCATCGCGGAAACCTCGTCTAAGGGCAATCAGGAAAAATGGCTGGCAGATGGCCGCTGGTACAAGCTGGATCTGTTCGGCTATGAAGGGCTGGCAGAAACCGTAACCTCTGCGCTGCTGGCACAAACCAATACCGGCGCGTTGGGCTTTCGCTATGTGACCTACCGCATGGAGCGGCTGGAAGTCCACGGACACATCCGGAACGGCTGTTCCAGTGCCAACTTTCTGCGTCAGGGCGAGGCCATCCTGACCCTTGCGGAACTGCTGCGAAAAGGCGTTGGCCCGGACTGGCAGACCGCGGTAAACCGTTTGCCCAATCTTCAGAGCCGCCTTGCGTGGTTGGTGGAGCAGGTTGAGCGGCTGACGGGACTTGACCGCTTCGGCACCTATCTGACGCTGCTGTTCGAGGTGGATATGCTGTTCGGCAACGAGGACCGGCATCTGAACAACATCGCTGTGCTGCGCTGCGGTGATGGCTTTGACTACTGCCCCATCTTCGACTTTGGTGCGGGCCTGCTGTCCAACACACGGGACTATCCCATGGAGATCGAGCCGGACGCATTGGTGCGGCAGCTCAAGGCTCAGCCCATGAAAACGGGCTTTGTCCGACAGGTCCATGCGGCCCAAAATCTCTATGGGCCGCAGCTTCGCTGCGACTTTGCCGAAAAAGAGATCATGGCGGCCCTTTCAGAGCCGCTGGAGTTTTACGCCAAGCGGGATGTTCCTTATATTCGTGACCGTGTGACGGCCTGCATCAAATTCCAGCGGAAAAAGCTATTCTGATTTTCTGCCGTCCTCCCGCGGCCACGCGCCCCGCAGCACCATGCGGAGATACGCCGCCCGCCCGATGCCGTGGTCCTGCGCGGTGCGGGTGAGCCGCTCATATTCTGCCTGCGTCAAGCGGAGATTTACCTGCTTTTCCCGAAGGTTCTCTTTGTTCTTCATCTGATGATCCTCCCTATTATTCTTTTTTCGGGTAGTATATATTTTCTACTCAGTATCGTTCTACTCAGTCTTGTTAGACGCTGAAAATCAGCGTTCTGGTGCGCTGATTTTCAGCGTTCTTGAAATTCGAAAATCGAAAGTCAAGAAATTCGGTTTTCGAATTTCAGGGGGTACAGTGCAGACGGCTTCCCCAACCCCTGCCGTTTCCGGCGCAGCAGGCCAGCTTGCTCCAACTCGGATAGCAGCTTCTCCGCCTTGCTGTGGGCGCAGCCCAAGTCCTCCATAATACGGTTGATGCCATAGTAAACAAAGGCGCGCCCTTGCTTATCGAACCACCCGCTTTTGCGGGAAAGTCCCATTTTGTCCAGCAATAATCCGTAAAGTAATTTTGCTTCACAATTTATGTTTTTGAATGGTTCCTCCGTAAACAGCACCTTTGGAACACGGTAAAATGTAAATAGCTCTGATTCATGCTCGTAGAAATAATCCATATCGTTCCTCCTTGCCCATTGGGGCATAAAAATAGCGGAGGCAGGCATTTGACCTGTCTCCGCTTGCGTTGATTTTTTGCTCTTGTTTCCTTCTTGGGGCGTTATTTGGACTCTCGCAGGATCTCAAGCGCGGCGCTTTTGATGTTGTTCATCGCACCTACCCACGCCATTTGATCCCGCGCCTTCAAGTCCTCGTTGATGCCCTGTGCTTCCGCCATCTGGCGTATGATGGTTTCCAGCAGCTTGTCCTCCGTGGTGTCCGGCTCCGGCGGCAAAAGGCAGGGATAATACTGCTCGCCCCGCAGCTCGTAGTAAAGACCGTTCTCAAAAATGATCGGCGGCAATGGCGGTAAATTCTGCTCCATAATCCTCGCTCCTTTCTGCCGTCATTGTACGGAAAAGTGCCGTATAGCGCCAGTGTGCGAAAATCATCGCTCTCCCCTGTCCTTCGCGCGGTAACGGGCCTCCAGCAGCTTGATGATCTCCCGCTCCATTTGCTGCGCGGAATAATTGCGCGGGAAATACTTCCGCAGCGACTCGGTTTTGATGCGGATGTGCTCTTTCTGATTGGGCTTTTCCTCGGTGAGAATGGCGTACAGTACCTCCGGCGTCAGTTTTGCCTCGCGGGAGAGCTGCTTCATGCGGAGTGCCTGTGACAGCGATGGTGTGGCGTCCTCCCGCCCGATCAAGTCCCACAGCTCCGCCTGCTCGTCGCGGGTGAGATAGGACAGCTCCACGGCGGTAGAAAAGGCGATGCGGCCATCGTCCACCATCTGAAGCAGCGGTGGGACAAGGTTGGTTAGGCGAATGTAGCGGCGTACCGTATCGCCGCTTATACCAGCCTGTTTTGCAATTTCATCATCTGTCCTCAAATTCGCCGCAAGTTGCGGCGAATTTTTTGAACGTCTTCCCGCCTGCCGCTTCATGGCCTCCAACTTCATCTTGTAAGCAAATGCCTTTTCGCTGGGCAGCAGGTTTTCCCGCTGAAGGTTGCTGTCCACCATCAGGATCACCGCTTCGTCGTCGCTCATCTCCCGCACCAGCACCGGCACGGTGGGTAAGCCCAATTTCTGCGCCGCCAGACGCCGCCGATGCCCGCTGACCAACTCGTAGCCCTCCCCTTTTGGCCGGGCCAACAAGGGCGATAGAATGCCGTGGACACGGATGCTCTCGGTAAGCTCGTCCATGGCGGCATCCTCCCGCACCCGATAGGGGTGCTTTGCAAAGGGCGACAGCTTGTCCGGTGGAAGCTGCGAGATAAATTCCTTCACCATACCGCCCCTCCCTCCGAAAGCGCGGTGGACACGTTCACATGGTAGTGAAGGTCGGAGCCGCGATAGTGGTAGTCCGCGTCAAAGGAATGGAGCCAACCAGCATTTTGCACATTCGCGTTTTCCCTCTCTTTTTCGGCCTGTAACCCTTGCGGCGCAAGGATTTTTCGTACTTGTGGCCCTTGGGCTTCCACGGTCGGTACAGAGGAGCTGGGGCATCTTGAGATGGTTGGCACCATCGTCCACCAGCTCACGCGCAATCTGACGGAGGAGCAGATCCGCGAGGCGGGCTTCGCCCCCTATTTTGTCGACCACACGGCCGGCGTTTTCCCGCAGTTTGCCTCCGGTACGCCTTGGTCCGCCGGTACCATGCAGGTCACGGGCGACACCATCGCCGACCTGACAGAGGACCTTGCAGCAGAGCAGAAGGCGCGCGTGACCTACGACAACATTCTCCGCCTTTCCGACGATCCCGACGTCAGCGACGTCATCAAGTTCCTGCGTGCGCGTGAGGTCGTGCACTTCCAGCGCTTCGGCGAAGGACTGCGGCTTGCCAAGGACCGCCTGGACGAGAAAAACGTCTATTATATGAACCCGAGCTTCGACAAATAAAAAATGCAAAGAGCGCGTTGGACAGAGATTTGCCAAACGCGCTCTTTACTTCGTTCACCGCTTGACGGCAAAAAAAAACTATGGTATTATCGCCTTGCCTAAGGAAAGACACATCTGACCGACGGCAAAGAATTCATTCTACCGTTCTGACAGCAAGGATACGCTCCGAGCCGGAAGAAGAGGGAAAATCAAAGGTGCAGCACTGCTGCGCTGAGCTTGTTGTTTCCATCCCTTCTGCTGAACGGCGGAAGGGATGATTTATTTTACGAAGGAGAATGCGTTTATGGAAACGAGAGTCGCCGTGCTGGCTGTTATCGTCCGCGAGGGGAGCTCCGTTCAGCCGTTCAACGAGCTGCTGCACCAGTATGGGCAGTATATCATCGGGCGTATGGGCGTACCCTACCGTGAAAAGGGCGTGAATATCATCAGCGTCGCGCTCGATGCGCCGGGCAACGTCATCTCCGCCCTGTCGGGAAAGATCGGCCGTCTGGACGGCATCACCGCCAAAACGGTCTATGCGCCCGAGGACAGTATCGGAAAGGAAGAGATCAAATGAAAAAGAATTGGAATCGCATTTTTGCCCTGTGCCTGACGCTTGCGCTCGTCTTCTCGCTCGCTGCCTGCGGGCAGAAAGCGGACGAGCCCGACGCGCAGGACGAGCAGCAAACCGAGCAGGAGGAGTTTACCCCTGCGAGCTACTCCATCGCCGCGCTCAAGGGTCCCACGGCTATGGGTCTTGTGAAGCTGATGAAGGACAGCGAGAGTGGCGAAACGACTGGCAATGAATATACCTTTACCCTTGCTGGTTCTGCGGACGAAGTGACGCCCGCGCTCCTCAAGGGCGAGCTCGACATGGCCTGCGTGCCCGCGAACCTCGCCGCCGTGCTCTACAATAAGACGGAGGGCGAGATCGAGGTGCTGGCGGTCAACACGCTCGGCGTTCTCTACATCGTGGAAAACGGCGAGGGCGTGCACTCCATGGCCGACTTGAAGGGCAAGACCATCGTGGCGGCGGGCAAGGGCTCTACGCCGGAATACGCCCTGCGCTATCTTCTCACGGAAAACGGCATTGATCCCGATCACGATGTGACGATCGACTGGAAGAGCGAGCACAGCGAGTGTGTCGCGGCGCTGGCTTCCGGTCAGGCGAGCGTTGCGCTCCTGCCCCAGCCCTTCGTCACCGTGGCGCAGAGCAAGATCGAGGGACTGCGCATGGCGCTCGATCTGAATGCTGAATGGGACGCGCTTGATAACGGCTCGGCGCTCATTACGGGCGTCATTGTTGCCCGCCGCGCGGTCGTGGAGGAAAATCCCGCCGCCGTGGAGGCCTTTCTCAAGGACTACGCCGCGAGCGTTGACTACGTGAACGCCAACACCGCGGATGCCGCCGCGCTCATCGGCGAATACGGCATCGTGGACGCCGCCGTCGCGGAAAAGGCACTGCCCTACTGCAACATCGTCTGTCTGACGGGGGCAGACCTTCTTGAGGCGCTGCCCGGTTATTTAGAGGTGCTCTACAATGCGTCTCCCGCCGCTGTCGGCGGCGAGATGCCGGATAACAGCTTCTATTTCGCGTAAATTCTTTGCGGCGGCGGGCGCTGTCCCGCCGCCGTATTTCAAGGAAAGGAGAGATGATCATGCGCGGAAAAAAGCAGAACGTGCGCCTCTGGGCGGTCGTTTTCTGGCTTGTCGTCTGGCAAGTCGCCGCGATGACGCTGCACGCGGTGTACCCGCACGGCACGCTGCTGCTCCCCTCTCCCCTTGCCGCCCTTGCGCGGCTGATGGCACTGGCGGGGACGGCGGCGTTCTGGCGCGCGGTGGGGCTGTCGAGTCTGCACATTCTGGGTGGATTTTTGCTCTCCTGCGTGCTGGCGGTCATACTTGCTGCGCTTTCTGCGCGTGATCGCCGCGTCGAAGAGCTGCTTGCGCCGCTCGTCATGCTCGTAAAGACCGTGCCGGTGGCATCATTCATCATTTTGGCGCTTGTGTGGCTGTCGAGCAAAACGCTTCCGCTTTTTATCGCGGCGCTGATGGTGTTTCCGCCCGTGTATCTCAATGTGCTCGAGGGCGTGCGCTGTACGGACGCTTCCCTGCTGGAGATGGCGCGGGTCTTTCGCGTGCCGTTTTCGCGCACGCTGCGGGGGATTTATCTTCCGCAGGTGCTGCCCTACTTTCGCTCCGCCGTCAGCACGGCGCTGGGACTTTGCTGGAAGGCCGGCACTGCGGCAGAAGTCATCGCCCTCTCCGGCGGTTCCATCGGCGAAAAGCTCTATCATGCCAAGATCTATTTCGAGACCGCCGACCTCTTTGCCTGGACGGCGGCGATCGTGCTGATCTCGGCGCTCTTTGAGCGGCTGTTCCTCTATTTTGTCGACAGCATGGCGGAAAGGTGGGGGGCATGATGGAACTGCGGGTCGAAGGTTTGTGCAAGAGCTATGACGGAAAGACCGTACTGGACAATGTATCATTTACTGCCAGCATCGGTGTGACGCGCCTGCTTGGCCCCTCCGGCATTGGCAAGACGACGCTGCTGCGCGTGCTGCTCGGTCTGGAAGTTCCCGACCGCGGCAGGATCGAAGGAACCGCGCTTCGTTGGGCGGCGGTCTTTCAGGAAAACCGGCTGCTTGACGGGTTGGACGCGGAGGGAAACCTTCGCTTTGCCCTCGGCGCTGCGTATGACGCTTCCTTGGCGCGATCGCTCCTTTGCGAGCTGGGACTTGGCGATGCGGGAAAAAAGAAGGCGCGCGACTATTCCGGCGGTATGCAGCGCCGTCTGGCGCTTGCCCGCGCGCTGCTGGCGCCGTCCGACGCGCTTGCGCTCGACGAACCGTTTACGGGGTTGGACTCGGAAAACCGCGAGGCTGCGCTGCGCGCGATCCTGCGCGCGGCAGAGACAAAAATCGTGCTGCTTTCTACGCACGAGGAGCTGTCCCTTCCCTGCCGGAGCATCGAACTGTAATATGACAAAAAAGGAAGCGCAGGCTGTATTGCCTGCGCTTCCTTTTTTGCTGTGGTACAGCAGGAAAAGAACGCCTGCTTTGGGCTTTGGCGCGTCTCTGTCTATTGACATTGCGCGGCAACAGCGCCTATCATGATTTTGCTTGTGTAATCACATTTTCAGGAAGAGGATGAAAGAAGATGAAGCAGGAGAAAAAGAAATGGTCGCAGGCGATGACCTTCATCGTGCTCTTTGGTATCGTGAGCCTGTTTTCCGATATGACGCACGAAGGTGCGTCCAGCATTCGCGGCGCGTATCTTTCCCTGCTGGGGGCGAGCGCGGGCATGATCGGCTTTGTGTCCGGACTCGGCGAGCTCGTGGGCTACTCGATGCGCTATGTGTTCGGCAAGCTGACGGACAAGACGAAGCGCTACTGGCCGATGACGATCTTCGGCTATCTTCTCGATGTACTGGCCGTTCCCGCATTGGCACTCGTCGGCGAGCACGGCTGGATATGGGCCTGCGCTCTGCTCATCATTCAGCGCATGGGCAAGGCCATCAAAAAGCCGGCAAAGGACACGATCATGTCCTTCGCCGCCTCGCAGGAGGGCGTGGGCAGGAGCTTCGGCATTCAGGAGGTGCTCGATCAGATCGGTGCGTTCGCAGGCCCGGTGCTGCTCTACCTCGTGATGCTCTTTCAGACCGACAGCACGACCTTTGCGGTCTATTCCCGCTGCTTTGCCGTGCTTGCCATTCCGGGGACGATCACGATCCTGCTGCTGCTTTTCACGCGCATGAAGTTCCCGAACCCCGAACGCTTTGAGCCTGAACCGAAGGAATATGTCCCCTTCAAGATGAAAAAGGAATTCGTGCTCTATATCGCGGGCATCAGCCTCTTTGCCTTCGGCTTCATCGACTATTCCATCATCATCATGCATGTCTCGCGCACCTACACGCAGCTTGCCGCCGGCCTTGCCGAAACGACCTCGCTCGTCAGCAGCGGTTCTCTGCCGCTTTTGTACGCCGGGGCGATGCTCGTCGACGCGGTCGCGGCGCTTGTTTTCGGCATGATGTACGATAAAAAAGGGGTGCGCGCGCTCGTGTGGTCTACTCTCCTGTCCGCGCCATTTGCCATCTTCGTTTTTCGTGCGGACAGCGTGCCGATGCTGCTGCTCGGCATTGCGCTCTGGGGCGTCGGCATGGGCGCGCAGGAATCCATTTTGAAAGCCGCAGTCACCAGCATGGTGCCAAAGGCCAGCCGCGCCACGGGCTATGGCATTTTTGAGTGTTCGTTCGGCATTTTCTGGTTTTTGGGCAGCTGGCTGCTCGGCGTGCTGTATGATGTCAGTGTCCCTGCGATGGTAGCGGTGTCGGTCGTCTCTCAGCTTGCGGCGATCCCGCTCTACATTGCCTCGCAGAAGCTGCATGAGTGAGCGCCCGTCTGCGGGAATATCCCCGACGAAAAGTTCAAAAAGGTGGAGCCTCATTCTAAGAGACTCCACCTTTTTTCATGCATTGCCCCTGCACAGCGCAGGATCAGATCACATAATCGAACCCGTCGTCCTCGCGCAGGAGATCTGCCAGTGTGTACTGGTCGAGATACTTGTTGATGACTTCGTTCAGCCCCGCCCAGAGCGAAAGCGTGCGGCACTCCGACGCGCGCTCGCAAGGCGCGCTGCCGGAATCCAGGCAGGAGACCGGGGCGAGCGAGCCCTCCATCAGCCGCAGGATATAGCCGGCGGTGAATTGGTCAGGACTCTTACACAGACGGTAGCCGCCGCCCTTGCCGCGCATGCCCTCCACCACGCCGCCCTTGACGAGCAGCTTTACAATGCTTTCAAGGTATTTTTCCGAGATGCCCTGCCGCTTGGCGATCTCCTTGAGCGGAATGTACCCGTCCGTCTGGTGCTCGGCCATGTCGATGAGCACGCGCAGCGCGTAGCGGCCTTTGGTTGAGATCATCATTACGATTCACGCCTTTTCTGCTGATTTGTTGAAAGGCAAACCGGGGCTGGCCTTGATCAACTTATGATATTCCTATTATAGTACATGGTTTATAGGAATTCAACTGATATTTTTGTCAATTTCCCATTGACAAATCAAAGATCTCATCATATAATCCCAACATACCTACTTGAAAGGTTGGTAATGAACGTGAATTCTTTCTTTCACCCGTTCCGATGTCGCCGCGGCAGAGCATAAGATGCAGCGACCACCGAAACCCTTACAAAAACAAACAATAAAATTTTGATATAGAACCTACATCGTTCAGGAGGAATTATGATGAGCAAGATTTATACTTCTGCTGACCAGCTGATCGGCGGCACGCCGCTTCTGGAGCTTTCTCACATTGAAAAGGCGGAAAAGCTCGAAGCAAAGCTGCTTGCAAAGCTTGAATATCTCAACCCCGCAGGCTCCGTCAAGGATCGCATTGCCAAGGCCATTCTCGACGACGCGGAGGCGAGCGGCAAGCTCAAGAGCGACTCCGTCATCATCGAGCCGACCTCCGGCAACACCGGCATCGGCCTTGCCTCTGTTGCCGCCGCGCGCGGCTACCGCATCATCATCGTTATGCCCGAAACCATGAGCGTCGAGCGCCGCCAACTGATGAAGGCCTACGGCGCGGAGCTTGTCCTCTCCGATGGTGCAAAGGGCATGAAGGGTGCCATTGCCAAGGCCGAGGAGATCGCCGCGCAGACGCCGAACAGCTTTATCGCCGGGCAGTTTGTCAATCCCGCGAACCCGAAGGCACACTATGAAACCACCGGCCCCGAGATCTGGGCCGACACCGACGGAGAAGTTGACATTTTTGTTGCGGGCGTCGGTACCGGCGGTACGCTGACCGGTACAGGCAAGTTCCTCAGGGAACGCAAGCCCTCTGTCAAGGTCGTCGCCGTGGAGCCTGCGTCCTCCCCTGTTCTGAGTAAGGGCAGCGCGGGCGCGCACAAGATCCAGGGCATCGGCGCGGGCTTCGTGCCGGAGGTGCTGGATACCACCGTTTACGATGAGGTTATTCCCGTGGCAGATAACGACGCTTTTGCCACCGGCAGACTTGTCGGCCGCAGCGAGGGCGTGCTCGTGGGCATTTCCTCCGGTGCAGCGGTCTGGGCGGGCATCGAGCTTGCCAAGCGCCCCGAGAATAAGGGCAAGACCATCGTTGTTCTCCTGCCCGACACTGGCGACCGCTACCTCTCCACGCCGCTCTTTCAGGACTGAGCGCATAGAATGGCTGAGATATAGAAATCAGTAAAGCAAAAATGGTTTACCATAAAGTTAGAAAAAGCCGGGCAGAAAATTGCCCGGCCTTTTCTCATATTTTAATCATTTCTGATTGCCCGGGCCGCGCTTGCCGCGTCCCTCCGTCCCCGCGTTCCATTCGCGCAGATCCTTGAGTTCGTCGTACAAGCGGCAGTAGCTCTCGTGCCGTCCCTTGACGATCTTTCCGTCCTTCACGGCCTCACGCACGGCGCAGCCCTTTTCCTTTGTGTGGCTGCACCCAACAAACCGGCAGTCACCGAGGTAGGGTGTAAAGTCCGGAAAGCACTCGGGCAGATGCTCCTTGAGCGCAAGGTTTAGTCCCGTCGTTTCAAACGAGGAAAAGCCCGGCGTGTCGATGATTTCCGCGCCGCAGGGCAGCTCATAGAGCTCAACATGGCGCGTTGTGTGTCGTCCGCGTCCGAGCGCCTGACTGATCTCTCCCGTTTTGAGCGACATGGCGGGATCGAGCGCATTGAGAATGCTCGACTTGCCGACGCCGGAGTTGCCCGTTACGGCAGAGAGCCGTCCGACAAGCTGGGCACGAAGCAGCTCGATGCCGTCGCCTGTTTCTGCGCTGACACAGACGGTGCAAAAGCCTGCGGATGCATAGTATTCGCGCAGCGTATCCGCGGGGTCTAAATCGCACTTGTTGATGCAGATGAGCACCTCGCAGCCCTTGAGCGCGGCGATGGCCGTCATGCGGTCGACCAGATACGGGTCGGTTTTGGGAATGGCCTGCGAGCAGACGATGACCATCTGGTCGATGTTGGCAACGCTCGGCCGGTCGAAGCTGTTTTTGCGCGGCAGGATCTCGTCGATGCGCCCCTCGCCGCCCGGCACTTCACAGAATTCGACGTCATCGCCCACGAGCGGCGAAACACCTTCCTTGCGGAACTTGCCGCGCGCCTTGCAGGTATAGAGCTGCCCGTCCGCGCATTTAACGTAGTAAAAGCCGCTCAGCGCGCGCTGTATTCTTCCTCTCACGGCTGCGGCTCCCCTCCGGAGGTCGAGGCATCGCCATAATCCGGCATGGCGGGGCCTTCGCTGATGACAAAGTTGATGGTCGTACCCGTGTCCACCGACGTGCCGTCGCTGATGCTCTGCTCAATGACCGTGCCGTAGGGCTGGTTGGACGCGCGGGTTGTCACCTCGCCGACGACAAGGCCAGACTGCGTGGCCTGCTGGCGGACGATCTCAATGTCGATGCCGATGAAGGAGAGCACCGTTACCGGCTTAGGCTCCTCCCCCTTGCTGACAACGAGCGTGACAGTGTCGCCTATGTTGAGCGTTTCGCCGTATTCGGGGATCGTGCGGATAACATAGCCCTTTGTGATGCTGCTGTATTCCTCGACCGGGTCGCTTACGATGAGGTCGAGATCGAGATTCGTGAGCTGGAGCGCCGCGTCACGGTACTCCCGATTGATAAGATTCGGCATTTTCTCCGTCTTTGCGCCGGAACTGACAAATACCGAAATCGTGCGGTTGCCTTTCACGATCTTCCCCTTTTCGGGCGACTGCTCAATGATCTGCCCCTCGGCATATTTGCTGCTTGCACGCTGACCGATCTGTTCGATCACGAAGATCCCTTTCACATTTTCATTCTCGTTTGCCTCATCGATGGTCATGCCGACGAGATGCGGCACCACATATTCCGTCGGCTTCTGTTCGCCGTCGAAAAGATCGCTGAAGATCGCGCGCCAGAGCAGCACGATGATCGCAACGGCAACGACCGCCGAAGCGGCGATGGCAAAGACGCGGCGCAAATCCTTCTTGCGCGGGGGATCGTCATCGTCCTCCTCTTCCGGAACGGGCTGCGCCCTGTTCGAAACGGCATGCACGGCGGGAATATACTGCGTCGGCTCGTCCACGGTCTCGCGGTGCAGATCCTCGATGGTAAAGTCAAGGTCGACCTCCGGATTCTTGCGGAATTCTTCCAGATCTGCGAGCATTTCATCTGCCGAAGCATAGCGCTTTTCGAGCTCCGATGCCATGGCCTTCATGCAGATGAGCTCCAGCGCCTCCGGCACGTCGGGATTGATCTCGCGCGGAGAGAGCGGCACGGAGGACAAATGCTGAATGGCGACGGAAACGGCGCTGTCACCCTCAAAGGGCAGCCGGCCCGTCAGCATTTCGTAGAGCACCACGCCTGCGGAGTAAATGTCTGAGCGCTCGTCCGTGCGGTCGCCCCTCGCCTGCTCGGGCGACATGTAGTGCACCGAGCCGAGCGCCTCCTGCGTGAGCGTGTTGGCAGAGTTGGCAAGGCAGGCGATGCCAAAGTCAGCGACCTTGACGCTGCCGTCGCGCAGCACCATGATGTTCTGCGGCTTGATGTCGCGGTGGATAATGCCGCGCGAATGCGCGTGCGCGAGAGCCTTCATGATTTGCGTGATAAAGTGCAGCGCCTCGCGCCAGTTGAGCTGGCCGCGCTTTTCCATATACTGCTTGAGCGTGATGCCGTCGATCAGCTCCATGACGATATATTCCGTTTCGCCGCGGCTCACGTCATAAACCGACACGATATTTGGGTGAGAGAGCATGGCGACCGCCTGCGACTCGTCGCGGAAGCGGCGGCGGAAATCGGCATCTTCGGCAAGGTCGCTCTTGAGCACCTTGACCGCCACAAGCCGGTTGAGGCGGTGGCACTTGGCCTTGTAGACAATTGCCATACCGCCGCTGCCGATCACTTCAAGCAGCTCATAGCGATTGTCGAGCATTTTTCCGATCATATTGTTCATACCGGTTCCCACCTCCTTCATTCATGCTCTATGAGTACAGCCGTCACATTGTCCGGCGCACCCTGCGCCTTGGCAAGCGCAATGAGATCGTCGAGTTTTTCCTCTGCGCGCTTATCCGCGCACACGATGCGGCAGATCTCCTCGTCCGTCGCCGTGACGACCAGACCGTCCGTGCAGAGCAGGATCTTGTCACCGTGCGCGAACGAAACATCGAATGCGTCGCAGAGCGTCGTTTCGTCGGGACCAAGCGCGCGGGTGATGAGGTTGCGGTTGGGATGCGTGCGCGCCTCCTCGGCGGTGATGTCGCCATTTTCCACGAGCGTCTGCACCACGCTGTGATCGTGCGTGATGCGCGTCATCTCGCCGTTGTGAATGAGATACGCGCGGCTGTCGCCGACGTTGCAGATCACGGCGTCGCGCTCCCCTGCGACCGCACTGACAAGCGTGGTGCCCATGCCCTGATAGGCGGGGTCTTGCAGCGCGCGCTGATAGACCGCCGCATTGGCCTTAGCCACGCAGAATGAAGCAAGCTCGCGCAGCTGCCCGGCGGTCATGTCCGCACGGAGCAGCGCGCGGATCTCCTTCATAAAGGTCTCCACCGCAAGGGAGCTTGCGATCTGTCCGCCTTCGGCGCCGCCCATACCGTCGCACACGACGGCGATGAGCAGCTTCTCGCCCTGCTCTACGGCGAAGGTATCCTGATTTTCATGCCGCCGCAGGCCGACGTCGGTTTTTCCGCAGACTTTCATGGGGTTGCTTCCTCTCTTGCTTTCATTTCTTTGCGCCGCAGCTGTCCGCAGCTGGCGTCAATGTCGCCGCCGAGACTGCGGCGAACGGTCGCTGTCAGGCCGTGGGACTCGAGGCGCTTCTGGAACGCGGCAACGCGCCGGCTGGGCTTGAACTCGCTCTCGACCACGTCGTTGAGCGGGATCAGGTTTACATGCCCCGGCATGCCGCGGATCTTCTGCGCCAGCAGATCCGCCTGCCAGTCGTGGTCGTTCACGCCGTCGATCATCGCGTATTCAAACGAGATGCGGCGGCCGGTTTTCTTAAAATAGCGGTGGCAGGCAGCAAACAGCTCTTCCACGTCGTAGGCTTTGTTCACGGGCATAATGCGGCTGCGCGTCGCGCTGTCGGGCGCGTGGAGCGAAACGGATAGTGTGAGCTGCAAGTTGTCCTCCGCGAGCGCATCGATGCCCGGCACCACGCCGCAGGTGGAGAGCGAAATGTGCCGCATGCCGATATTCATGCCGTCGGGGTGATTGATGAGCTCCAAAAACCGCAGCACATTCGCCCGGTTGTCGAGCGGCTCGCCGATGCCCATGAGCACGATGTTGGAGATCTCCCGCCCGGAATCGAGCTGCGTAAAGAGCACCTGGTCGAGCATTTCAGAGGGCCGTAAGTCGCGCACCTTGCCTGCGAGTGTCGAGGCGCAGAACTTACAGCCCATGCGGCAGCCGACCTGCGAGGAAATGCAGACGGTGTTGCCGTGATGATAGGACATCAGCACCGTTTCGATGCAGTTGCCGTCGGAAAGCTCCCAGAGATATTTGATCGTTCCGTCGAGCTTCGACTCCTGCTTGCGCGCAACTGTGGGCACGGTGAGGGTATACTCCGCCCGTAGTTTTTCGCGCAGAGATTTGGGAATATTGATCATCTGATCAAAATCGGTGATTCCGCGATGCAGCCAGGTGAAAACCTGCTTGCCGCGGAACTGCGGCTCACCCATCGCGCGCAGCGCGACCGTGATCTCTTCCAATGTCATCGACTTTAAGTCAGTCATGCGTTCTTCTCCTCATGCGGCTGAGATAAAATCCGTCCGTATTGCTGCGCTGCGGCCAGAGCGTGATGTGCCCCAGCACGTATTCGCCGTTCGGAAGTGAAAAGCTCTCATAGATGAACTCGGGATGCGCGGATAGAAAGTCGTCCGTCACCCGCTCGTTTTCCTCGGGCAGGATCGTGCAGGTCGAGTAGACGAGAAGGCCACCCGCTTTGACATAGCGGGCGCTGTTAGAAAGGATCGCACGCTGGATCTCCGGCAGCGCGGCGAATTCCCGTGCGTCCTTATAGCGAATATCCGGCTTTTTGCGAATGATGCCGAGCCCCGAGCACGGCACATCGCACACGACCGTGTCGAACTGACCCGCCCACTCCTCATGGAAGGCGCGGCCATCAGCGCAGACGGTGTCGATGCAGGTGATGCCGAGGCGCTGCGCACCTTCGCGGATGCGTTTTAATTTGTTTTCATGCAAATCGCACGAGAGGATGCTCCCCTCGTTTTCCATGGCAAATGCCGCGGCAAACGACTTGCCGCCCGGCGCAGCGCAGACGTCCAGCACCTTCTGTCCGCGCGTAAAATCCGCGGCGCAGACAATGAGATGCGCCGCCGCGTCCTGCACGGTGAAGCGCCCGTTGTAGAAGGCGCTGAGCGTCGTCAGATCTCCCGTGCCGGAAAGCTCCAGACAGCCGGGGACCCATGCGTGCGGCGTGACGCCGACGCCTTCACCGCGCAATTCTTCCGTCAGCGCGGCTTCGCTCGTCTTGAGCGGGTTAAGCTGCACGCTGAGGGGGGCTGCTTCGTTGTCGATGCGAAGGAAGGCTTCCGCCTCCTCCGCGCCCACGAGCGAAATGAGCTTTTTCACCAGCCACTGCGGGTGGCTGTAAGCGACGCTCAATCGTGCGATATTCCCATCCGGCAGCGGTGGAAGGTTTGCCTTGTTCTGCGCGATCTTGCGCAGGACCGCGTTGACAAGCCCGCTTGCGGCGCTCCTGCCGTTCGTGCGGCAAAGCTCCACCGACTCGCTCACGGCGGCATGGTCGGGCACTTTGTCCAAAAATAAGATCTGATATGCGCCGATGCGCAGAATATCGGCGAGCGGCGGCTGCAATTTCTCAAGCTTTTGCGAGCAATAGGCGCTTAAGTACCAGTTCAGCAGCAGCTCGTTCTGCATCACGCCGTAGACGATGCGGCTGCAAAGCGCCGCGTCTGGCGCGCTCAGCGCGCACTTGCCGAGCTGTGCCTTGAGTGCGGCGTCCGCCCACGCGCCGTTGCGGCGGCAGGCGACCAAAACGGAGAGCGCGCATTCGCGTGCGTTCGCAGTTGTTCCCTTACGCATCAAGGATCGTCCCCGCGGCGATGCGTTTGCCGTTCAAAAAGGCATTTGCGGCCATGCGCTTGCCGCCTTCCTGCTGCAATTCGGTGATAAGGATACTCTTGCCGTCGCCGCAGGCGGCCTCAATTCCCTTTTTCACCGCGCGCAGCGTGCCGGGCGCGTCCTTGGTCTCCCCCAGCGGCACGGCGCGGAAAATTTTCGTGTTCGCGCCGAGAACGCTCGCCGCGGCGCAGGGCCACGGGATAAGTCCGCGGATCTGATCGATGATCTGCGTACTGCTTCTCGTCCAGTCGATGGGCGAAAGCTCGCGCGAGAGCATAGGGGCGTGGGTCGCCTGTTCAGCGTCCTGCGGCACGCGCTGCGCCGTGCCGTTCCGGATCTGCTCAATGGCCTCGCTGATGGCGTCCGCGCCAAGCGCGGCAAGGTCGGAGAAAAGCTCTTCCGCCGTTTCATCGGGGCGGATGGGCTGCTTTTTCACTAAGATCATGTCGCCCGCGTCGCACTCTTTGGCCATGTGCATGATCGTCACGCCCGTTTCCTTATCGCCGTTTAAGATGGCCCAGTTGATGGGTGCCGCGCCGCGATACTTCGGCAGGATGGACGCATGCACATTGATGCAGCCCATCGGCGGCAGAGAGAGCATTTCTTCAGGCAGGATGCGCCCGTATGCCGCAACGACCGCAAGGTCGGGCGCAAGCGCTTTAAGATCTTCGAGCGCCGTGCCGTCGCGCATCGTCACCGGCTGAAAAACGGGGAGATTCTGCGTCAACGCATATTCCTTTACAGGGCTTGGCGTTACTTTGTTCCGGTTGCGCGGCTTGTCCGGCTGCGTGAAAACGCCGCAGATCTCATGCCCGTCAGTGACCAGACGCTCCAGGATCGTGCGCGCAAAGTCGGGCGTACCCATAAAGACGATCCTCATTCCTCGTCCAGCTCCTTTTCCTGCTCGCGGAGATACTTTTCCAGCTCATCTTCGCTGAGAATCTTGCAGTGCTCGGTGTAGAGGTGACCGTCGAGATGCTCGATCTCATGGCAGAAGCAGCGCGCGGTCAGTTCTTCATCTTCGACTTCGAAGGTTGCGCCGTAGCGGTCCTGCGCGCGCACGCGCACGATCATCGGGCGCGTGACGATGCCGTACTTGCCCGGCACGCTCAAGCAGCCCTCAAGTCCCGTCTGTTCGCCCTCGGTCTTAATGATCTCGGGGTTGATGAGCTCGATGAGCTCGCCCTGCTCGTCCTCCACGATGCAGACTCTGCGCAGAATGCCGACCTGCGGCGCGGCAAGGCCGACGCCGCCGGCCTCTTCCAGTGTTTCCGCCATGTCGTCGAGTAGTTCGTGGAGTCTGTCGTTGAATTCCGTCACAGGGCGGCAGACCTTGGCAAGGCAGGGGTCGCCCACTTCATGGATCTTGCGAATAGCCATAATGTTGTCCTCTTTTCTCTATTGTAAAGCATTGCAGTCGGCAAAAATGTCGAGACCGCGGTTTTCTTTTCTTGCGTAAAAAGCCAGCAAATATTCGCTGACTGTGCGCCGCAGCACGCTGCTGCCTCTTCCGCAGAGATACACGCAGTAGCGATAGCGGTTGTTGACCTTCACGACCGGCGCACCCGCAGGGCCGAGCACTTCGACCTCCAGCTCCTTGAGCGGCGGCTGGGAGCAGACGCAGCGCAGCGCATCGCACAGGGTACGGGCGGCAGCGATGACGCGCAGCTCTTCAAGCCCCGAGATCGTCAACGTGAAAAGGTCGGCAAAGGGCGGATAGCGCCGCAGAGCGCGCATGCGCAGCTCATTTTGGTAAAAGGTCTCATAGTCCTGCCTGGCGGCGGACTGAATGACCTCATTTTCGGGGTGATAGGTCTGGATAACAGCGCGCCCCGGCCGCTCACCGCGCCCGGCCCTGCCGACGACCTGCGCCAGCAGACTGTATGTCCGCTCGGCAGCGTGGTAATTCTGCGCGTAGAGCGAGAGGTCTGCGTCCAGCACGCCCACGAGCGTCACGTTTTCAAAATCCAGTCCCTTGGCGACCATCTGTGTGCCGAGAAGAATGGGGATCTTTTCCTCTTCGAATTCGCGCAGCAGCGCTTCGTGTCCGCGCGGCGCGCCGACGGTATCGGCGTCCATGCGCAGCACCTTCACATTTGGAAAGAGAGCCAAAAGCTCCTGCTCGACCTTTTGCGTGCCGGAACCGACGCGCTTCATCAGTCCCCCGCATTCGCTGCATCGGGTCATTACGGCTTCCGAATGCCCGCAGTAGTGGCACATCAGCCGTTCGTTTGCCGAGTGATAGGTCATCGGAACGCTGCACCGCGGGCACTCGGGTACATGACCACATTCGCCGCACAGCAGCATTCTTGCGCTGCCGCGCCGGTTGAGAAAGAGAATGCTCTGCTCCCCGCGATCGATGTTTTTTGCAAGCTCTGCGCGCAGCGCATGACCGATCGAGGTCTCGTTCCCCTGCCGCAGCTCCTCCCGCATATCGGCAATGTACACTTCCGGCAGCGGCAGATCATTGAATCTCTTGTGAAGGGAAAATACTTGATAGCGCCCGCTTTTTGCGGCATAGGCCGTTTCGATCGTCGGTGTTGCCGAACCGAGCAGCAGCAGCGCATCGTGCTGCGCGCAGCGGAACTGGGCAATGTCGCGCGCGTGATAGCGCGGCGGATTTTCAGATTGGTAGCTTGTCTCCTGCTCCTCGTCGAGGATAATGAGGCCGATGTCCGGCAGCGGCGCAAACACAGCGCTGCGTGTGCCAAGCACAACATGCACCTCGCCGCGGCGGATACGCTTCCATTGGTCGTAGCGTTCCGTGAGCGGCAGCGCGCTGTGAAGCATCGCAACATCATCGCCGAACTGAGCAGTGAAGCGGCGCAGGATCTGCGGTGTGAGCGCGATCTCCGGCACGAGCAGCATGGCTCTTTTTCCGCGGCGCAGTGCTTCCTCGATGAGTTTCAGGTAGACCTGCGTTTTGCCGCTGGCAGTCACGCCGTGCAGCAATGCGGCACTGCCGCCTTCATGGCCAAGCAGCGTGCATAAGCCATCATAGGCCGTCTGCTGCTCGTCGTTCAGCGTAATCGCTTCGTGTGTGGGCGCGTCGTCATAGCGGCTGACACGCAGCACCTCCTGCTCGGAGAATTCGACAAGACCTGCTTTTTGAAGACCGCGCAGCGTCTGCATCGTCGCGCCCGTGTAGTAGCCGATCTCACTGCTCGTCAGGCTGCCCTCACGGCTTAAAAGCTCGACCACCGCATAGCGCACGGGTGCGCTGCGGCGCTTCGGTTCGACGGCGGCGAGCGCGTCCTCTGCGCTGACGCAAAGCGATACCATGCGCACGGATTTATCCTGCAAGCGTTGCCGGAGCTTTGTTTCGCGCACGGCAAGGCCGCAGGATTCAAGTGAACGGAGCGCTTTTGCCGTTTTCTCACCACCCAGCTCATTAAGTGCCGCACGCTCGATCTCTTTTGCGCCGAGCATTGCATGCAGCAGCGTTTCTTCAAGCGAATCCGGCGCGACGGACGAGAGTGCCTCCGCGGCGCCGATCTCTCCGTTTACGTGCCAAAGCTCGCGGTATTTGAGCCACACGCCGCCGGGCAGGATCGTCTTGATGGCGTCGTAATAGGTGCAGAAATAACGCGCCTTCATCCACCGCACGAGGCGAATGTCCCTGCTGTCCAGCAGCGGCGCGTCATCGAGCACCGCGTCAATGGGCTTGAGCGGCGACGCGGCGGCCTCCCGACTGACTTCGAGCAAAAAGCCCTCTACGCGCTTGTTTCCGCGCCCGAAGGGGATCATCACGCGGCGGCCGGCCTCAGCGCTGCCGATCAGCTCCTCCGGCACAAGGTAGGTGTAGAGCCGGTCGGCGGCATAAGGAACGGAAGAGACTGCGACGCGAGCAAGCATTTTCTCTGTCATACAGTCTCCCCCTTTGTGTGATTTTACAATTTACTTTGCAATGTGCGTATCGATGTGTTCTGCCGTGATCTTGCCGGCGGCAACCTCGTTGATGGCCGTGGTGACCGGCTTTTCGCAGAGGGGATAACCCTCTTCGTCGGCCTGCTCGGCGATCTGGCGGGCGCGGCGCGCGACCACATTGACGAGCAGATAGCGGTTCTCAACATACTTGTTGAGCAGACTCATAGCGGGATAAAGCATCATAATTGTTTACTTCCTTCTGCCTTTTCGGCTGATTTTTCAATTTATTCAGACAAAATTGTCATGCGCTCGGCGGGCTTGCAGTGCTCGGCGAGCATGATGGCGTTGATCTCGCGCACGGCGCGTTCCACCGTGTCGTTGATGACGAAATAATCATAGGTGTTGGCGGTCTGAAGCTCGACCTTTGCGCGCACGAGGCGTTTTTGCACCTTTTCGGGGCTGTCGGTGCCGCGGCTTGTCAGGCGTTCTTCAAGTGCCTGCCAGGAAGGCGGCGCGATGAAAATGCGCACAACGTCCGGGCGCTTATGAACGACTTGCAGCGCACCCTGTACCTCAATATCGAGGATCACGTCCTTTCCCTGTTCCATGGCCTCGTCGACAAATCTTTTCGGCGTGCCGTAGAAGTTGCCGACATACTCGGCATACTCCAGAAAGGCGTCCTCCGAGATCATTTTGCGGAACTCGTCGACGTCGGTAAAATGATAATGGACGCCGTCTATCTCGCCCGGACGCGGTGTGCGCGTCGTGGCAGAAACGGAGAAATAAAGATCGTCACGATCCTCGAAAAGCTCCTTGAGCACTGTACTCTTGCCTACTCCGGACGGGCCGGAAATGATGAATGTTTTCCCCTTATACATGATTCTTTATGCTTCCTCCTCCATGGCGAGCGTTTCCACGCCCAGCCTTGCGATCAGCTTGTCAGCGGCGATGGCCGAGAGCACCACATGGTCGCTGTCCATAATGAACACCGATGCTGTTTTGCGCCCATAGGTCGCGTCGATCAGCATGCCGCGCTCGCGCGACTCCTGAATGAGGCGCTTGATCGGTGCACTGTCAGGGCTGACGACGGCGATCAGACGCTCGGCGGACACCATGTTGCCAAATCCAATATTGAGCAGCTTCATTTGCCTCGCCCCTTACTCGATGTTCTGCACCTGCTCGCGGATCTTTTCGACCTCCGCCTTGAGCGCGACCACATCGCGCGCGATGGTCACATCGTTGCACTTTGAGCCGATGGTGTTGCTCTCGCGGTTGACCTCCTGAATGAGGAAGTCCATCTTGCGGCCCATGGGTTCATCGGAGAGCAGCATGCCGCGCAGCTGCGACACATGGGAGCGCAGGCGCACCGTTTCCTCGTCCACGGCGATCTTGTCGGCGTAGATGGCAGCCTCGGTCAGGATGCGGGATTCGTCGATGGTCGTGCTCTGCAGGACCTCCTGCATGCGCGCGGTCAGCTTCTCGCGGTACTCGCGCACGGTTTCGGGCGAGCGCTCCTCGACCTTGCCGGTGAGCGTCTCAATGGTCGTGAGCCGACCGCCGATGTCCTCGGCGAGCTTGCGGCCTTCCGTTGCGCGCATCTCGTTATAAGCTGCAAGCGCTTCGTCAAGCACCTCGCAGATGTCTGCACCGAGGGATTCAAGATCCTCTTCGGCTTTCGTTACGGTCAGCACGTCCGGAATGCGGGCAAAGTCCGTCACGTCGCATTTAGCGTTCAGGTGCTTGCCACCGTCGAGCGCGCAGAGCTTGTCGAACGCCGCAAGGTAGCTGCGCGCAAGCCCTTCGTTGACTGCAACGACCTCTTCATCCGCGCCGGTCGAATCGATACTGATGAACACATCGACCTTGCCGCGGGAAATGGCCTTCTGCACACGGCCCTTGATGGCGTCCTCAGCGAAAATGTAGGCGCGCGGCAGCTTCACCGTGCAGTCAAGGTAGCGGTTGTTTACGCTGCGTACCTCAACGGTGATGTCACGGTTGGATAATGTCTTTTTGGCTCTTCCGTAGCCGGTCATACTTTTGACCACGATCGTTCTCCTCCATCTATATAGTTAAAAAGAAAGCATATAACATCAGTAAACGCAGGGCAGGAGATAGCACCCGCCGCCGCTGAAAAGCGTGCAGCACGCCCAGGCCGTGCAGCAGCGCATGCAAACATTGTCGTCGAAGCCGGAGGTGCGAACCGAACGGAATCCGTTTGGCCGGTAGCCCGTCCCTGTCAGCGAGGCAAGCGCATTCCGGTATTCCGGATTGCCCGGCTCCATCTGCACGGCGGTCTCCATATAACGCTTGGCCTCGTCCAGCCAGCCGCGCCGCGAGCACACGACGCCCATCAGGAAGTTCCACTCCGCGTTGTGGTCGCTCACGCCGCTTAAGAGACGCTCGGCAAGCGAAATATCGCCATGGCTGATCGCCATGCGCACCTGTCGGAGCGAGCCGGAGCCATAGGCACCGCCATAGCTGTTCCCGCCGCCGTAACCGTAGGAATAGGTCTGTGAGGCGGAGGAGGACGCCTTGCGCTGCTTCTGGATCTGGTCGTAGGCCTCGTTGATCTCTTTCATTTTTTCCTGCGCAAGATCGGCCAGCGGGTTATCGTGGTAGTTGTCCGGATGGTATTTGCGGGCAAGATCGCGGTAAGCGCGCTTGACCTCCTCGTCAGTTGCCGTGGGCGGGATATTCAGGATCTGATAGGGGTCGTTCATACGGTTTCCTCGTTTTTCTCTGGTTTTGTGCGGAAGTGTATCCTGCGCGGGGGCTTATGATAGACGCCCTGGAGAACGGCGCTGCCGATCCCGTATAGGCTTTCGTAGAAAATGCTGTCAAGAATGCTCGTCCACACGCCGCAGTCGAGCAGCGCGTAAGCGCTCGCCATGCGGTGTACGGAAAGGTCGAGCGAGAGAGCGACGGCTTCCCTGCTTTCCTCGTCCAGCTGGTCGCCGTCGATTTCGTAGCGGTAACGCAGCGGATTGTAGCAATGAGAATGCGCGTCCTTTTTAAAGTCATCTGCGGCATCGACCAGATAGATCCAGCGACCAAGGTGATAGAAGATCTCTTTCATCACGCGCTGCCTGGAAGGCTCTGCCACGCAGTCGGCAATGTCTGCCATCAATGCGGCAAAAGGCTCCGCTGCGCGGTCGATCGACGCGCAGCACGCGCGCTCGCACTCATGCAGATCCTTCAAGTGCCGCTGCACAGAAGCGTCGAATTCCGGCACGCACTTGCTTGCCTGGTGATAAGCGCGGCGAAGAAGGAGCGATGCCAAACGGTACGGAATGGCTTTGAAAAAGCCGTGGTCCTCAATGTGATCCTTGATCTGCCACCAGGCAAGCACCAGACTGTGGTCCGCCGCAGTTTCGAGCGCATCGGTGTGTGCCATGACGCACTGCGCCTTGCACGGATGCGCCGCGCAGCGGCAGCTTTCGCATTCCGGTTCCTGCGCGCCCGACAGGAGGATCGCGAGGAAAGTAAAGTCAAAATTCAGCACGAAACGGGCGGAAAAGCCGTACTTCCGCCCGAGTTCATGGCACAGCCCGCAATAAACGGACTGAAAACGCGCCTCGTCCTGCTCGCTCAGACGCGGCTTGGACGGTCTGATGTAGCCAAACATAAGCCTGTCCCAATCAGAAAAGACGCACGATGGTGAAGGTCAGCGCGCCGCTCTTTTTTGTCCGGCGGTCGCAGATGATCGCCGGGATAATGCCGATCACAAATGCGGCAATGGCGATCGCGTAGCGCAATCCCTCACTCGAGAGCGAACCGGTCGCAAAATAACCGAGCAGGAAAAGGACGATCGGCAGCAGATACACAAGGCTCATCACGCCAAGCAGATGCTTGGTGCTGCTCTCCACCACGACCTTCTGCCCGACTGCCGCGCCAATATCGTTACATGCCACAGCGCGCACGCTTGCGCCGGATACGCCGCAGCCTGCACACTCTTCACAGTCATGCCCGCAAGCGGATTTCCGCGGAACGGAGATTTCCGCCTTGCCGCCGGGGAGGATTTTTTCTACTGTTGCGATCTGAGTCATGCTGTCTCCTTTTGCGATTAGCTTAGCCGATATGAACGGTCACTTCATAGGCGCCGACCGCGCCCACATCGTAGCCGCTCACCTCAACGCGGGCGGGAACGGTATAGCTGCCGCTGTCTGCGGCAATGTCGGAAAGATCGGCGATCACGCGCACCTCGCTGCCGTCGATGGCGTCAAGGTCGCTCGCCGGGCCGCGCAGCGTGACGGGCAGCGACGAGGTCACAACGCTGACGCTGTGTTCACCGGAGAAGTTTTCGTAGCTGAAATGCGTTGCCTCAACGTTTTTTGATGTGATGCTGCCGCTGCTGATCGAAAGCGTGACGCTTGTGATCCCGCTTAAGTTGTTGATCCCGTCAGGAACGGGAATGTCATAGGTCAGCGTTTCACTTCCGTGTACGTCCTCAAGCGCGAGCGTGCCGAGCGTGATCTCGTCAATGGCAGCCATCTGCGAGGCGTCGCCCGAGAGAGTGATGCTGCTGTAACTGAGCGAATAGGTAAAATTCTCAAGCCGTGAGCCTGCGGTTTCAATAAAATTCACTGTCAAGGGAACGTCCTTTACCTTGAGCACCGGCATCGTCACTTGCACGCTCTCGCTCATGGGATGAATGTTCTTGTTCTCAACAGGCTGATCGTTGAAGTCGTAGAGCGTATAATCCAGGAGCTTTACGACCGTGGCGGTCGCATCTTCAATGTCGAGCGTAATCTGCGCATAGCTGATCTGCATGATATCGGTCTGCTGGCCGCGCACCTCAAGCGTTTCGGGAAGAAGCTGAATGGTGCCGGCGATATAGCCCTCGGCTACGTTGCCAACGACCTTGCAGCGGATCTCCACGTCCTTCTTGCTCAATTCGCCGATCTCGACCTGCGTGGTGCGTATGGTCGGCGATTCGATCTTGACGCTGCTCGACGAAACATTGGACGGCAGCAGGATCGTATAGGAAACGGACTGCTTGCCCGCGTAAGTGACAGAGGAAAGATCGCTCACGAGGTGCAGCTCGCTCGTGTCGAAGTAAAAAGCAACGTTGCGCGGCATCTGGAGCTTCAGATCAACGGTTGTCTCTTCCTCTCCGCTGATGCGCATCAGCCCCTTGTCGGCAAGCGACGTATCCTCGTTGAGAAACTCGATCGGCACATCATGGACGTACACGGTAACGGATTCCTTGTTATTCACGTAGAACCAGATCGTTGCCGCGATGAGAATGGACAGGGCGACATAGAAAATCTTACGACGTTTACTTTTCATCGTCACTGTCCCCCTTTCCGGCGCCGAGGAGCTTCAAAAGCCGTGCGCGGAATCTATTGTCCTGCTGCTCCGGTTCCTGCGGGATCAGCTCATTGATGAGCAGCTTTTCGAGCGTTTCCGGCATCAGGTGGCGCTTTAAGAGTCCGCCGATGGCAACGGAGATCGTACCGGTCTCCTCTGAAACAATGACGACGACCGCATCGGAATTCTCGCTGATGCCGATGCCCGCGCGATGGCGCATGCCGAGGTCGCGGCTCAGGTTTACGTTTTTAGACAGCGGCAGCATGCACCCGCCTGCAAGCAGCCGTCCGTCGCGCATGATAACTGCGCCATCGTGCATCGCGGCCTTGACGAAGAAGATATTCTTCAAAAGCTCACTGCTCACGCGCGCGTCGACGATCGTGCCCGTGCGGGCAACGTCGTCCAGCGCCATCTCACGCTCGAAAACGATGAGGACGCCAGTGCGGGAGTTGGACATTTCCGTGCAGGCAAGCACCGTCTGCGCAATGGCATTCTCGATCGCGGAGACCTGCTGCGTGCGGGCAAAGGGATTGAATGAGCGCCAGCGGCTCGAACCGAGCTGGTCGATCAGGTGCCGGATCTCCGGCTGGAACAGCACGATGAGCGCCAATGCACCAAGGGAGAGAATATGACTCAAAAGGAAGTATATCCCGTTGAGCGAAAACGCATCCGAAAGCATCAGTGCCAACAGGAACAGCAGGATCACCTTGCCGACGCTCTCGACTTTGGACGTGCCGACAAGCTTCAAAAGCCAGTAGATCGCATACGCCATCAGCGCAATATCGAGATAGTCAGAGATCCTGAGTGTGAGCACATAACGCCACGCGCCTTCCAGGACCGGCATGACAAATTCCATAGGCACGCTCCCCTTAAGCAATAGTTATTACTTATTCTAATATGAAACACTCTAAAATGCAACGGTAGAGCGATGAATTTTCTATGAAATCTCAGTTTTTTGTGTGTCGTGCCGCAATGGCGTGCAGAGAAGAAAGAAACTGGTCGATCTCACTTTCGCGATTAAAGGCGCAAACGCTCAGGCGCACCGTTCCATCCGGCAGTGTTCCTGCCGTTTTGTGCGCAAATGGTGCGCAGTGCAGCCCCGCGCGCAGCGCAAAGCCGCGGGCAGAAAGAAGCTCGGCAAGTGCCTCGGGCGAAAGCCCCTCCATGCAAAAGGATAGAACGCCTGCCTGCGCTCCTGCATTCGGCGAGAGAAAGGCGTGAACGCGCGGGATCCTTTGCAGCCCCTCCCCTGCCTTTCGGATGAGCGCGCGGCTGTGATGCAGGATACGCTCCTGCCGCTGCGCGCGCACAAAGGAGATCCCGGCTTCAAGTCCGGCAATGCCGGGAACATTGTGCGTGCCGGCCTCCAACCGGTCGGGCAGAAAGTCCGGCATTTCCTGCCGGATGGACGCGCTGCCCGTGCCGCCTTCCAGAAGCGGCAGCACATCGTGGCCGCAGAGCAGCAGCCCTGTTCCCTGTGGGCCATAGAGCCCTTTGTGTCCCGGCATGGCAACAAACGCCGGACGAAGTGCAGAGAAGTCGAGCGGCAGCGCACCGGCGGACTGCGAAGCGTCGATGATGAGCGGTACGTCAGCGCGGCGGCAGAGCTGTGCGATCCGCTCGATGGGCAAAATGTCGCCGAAAACGTTCGATACATGCGTGCAGACCGCGGCGTCGGGTCTGAGCGCAAGCGCGCGTTCAAAGGCGGACACGGTCTCCGGCGGCGAAAAAAGCGGCGCTGCGGCGACGATGACCTCAGCACCCAATGCGTGCAGCGGCCGCGTGACAGCATTGTGCTCATAGCCCGAGATAACGACCCGTCCGCCGGGACGGACGAGACTCTTGATGGCAATATTCAGAGCGTGCGTCGCGTTCATCGTAAAGACGACCTGCTCGACCGATGGCACAGAGAAAAGTGCCGCCGCTGCACTGCGGCAGCGAAACAGCGTTTCTTCCGCCTGCTGTGCCGCGGCATAACCGCCGCGTCCGGGCGAGCTCATCGTGCGCATCGCCTGCATGACGGCCCGCTGCACCGCGGCAGGCTTTTGAAAGGTCGTGGCGGCGTTGTCAAGGTAGATCATAGCGCCACCTCCCGCACCGTCCCGTTTGAGCTCAGGAGTGCCTTGACCGGCAGCACACCGCCCGCGCGGCAGGCCTGTGCGGCGCGCGCAAAATACTTGGCGGAAACCTCCAAGGTGTAGCCGCAGCCATGCCCGGTGATCGCGTTGCCGGCGCGGCGGATTTT
Source organism: Oscillibacter sp. (assembly GCA_003522105.1). Lineage (GTDB taxonomy): Bacteria > Bacillota > Clostridia > Oscillospirales > Oscillospiraceae > Hominicoprocola. The sequence continues at coordinate 4,742 of DPGF01000004.1, read as the reverse complement.
AACAGGAACGCCCTCATCGCTCAACAGCCGCGCCATGCGTTGGGCGTGGGTGACAGAGCGTGCGGCGAAGAGATAATAGTCCATACCGATTCCCCCTCACCGCATGATATGCGCGCGCAGCGGCGGTGTGCGGACGAAAAGGGACGGGCACTTTTCTTAAAGTGTCCGTCCGAAGGGATCGTGATTCAGTTTTCTGTGCGTTCAAGCAGTGCAACGGCATGCGCCGCCATTCCCTCGCCGCTGCCGGTGAAGCCGAGGCGCTCCTCCGTTGTCGCCTTCACGCTCACGCGCGAAACGTCGGTCTCCAGCATCTCTGCGATGTTCGCGCGCATTTGCTCGCGGTAGGGCGCGAGCTTGGGCGCCTGCGCCAGAACCGTCGCGTCCACATTGACGACGGTATAGCCCTCGTCGGAAAGGCAGCGCTTCACCCGCCGCAGCAGCTCCATACTGGAAATGCCGGCAAATTCGTCGGCAGAATCAGGGAAGAGCTTTCCAATGTCGCCCAGCGCGGCTGCGCCGAGCAATGCGTCCATCACGGCATGCGTCAGCACATCGGCGTCCGAATGGCCGAGCAAGCCCTTTTCGTAGGGGATCGTCACGCCGCCTAAAATCAGTGCACGGCCTTCTGTCAGGCGGTGGACGTCGTAGCCGTGTCCAATGCGTAGATTTGTCATCGTTCTACCCTTTCTTCAAGAAAAGGCAGAGGGGAACGAATCATTCCCCTCTGCGCTGTAAAATCGCTTCTGCGATCACAAGGTCAAGCGGCGTTGTGATCTTCAGGTTTTCTTCGCTGCCCTCTGTCAAGTAAACTTCCTTGCCGATTCGCTCCACAGCAGAGCAATCGTCCGTAATGGTGGCGCCGTCCGTCAGAGCGGACTGGAGCGCCGCCTTCAAAAGGTCGGCAGAAAAGACCTGCGGCGTCTGCACGGCAAAAAGGGTGCTGCGATCCGGCGTACGCTCGACCAGCGCGTTGTGCGCGACCTTGATGGTATCGCGTACCGGAATGGCAGGCGCGGCAGCCAAATGCGTCCACGCCGCAGCGATCACTTCGTCGATAAGCGCCGGTGTGACCAATGGACGAGCCCCGTCCTGCACAGCAAAAAACTCCGCTTCGGGCGATGCCTCGAGCGCCGCACGCAGCACGGACTCCGTGCGCGTTGCACCGCCGACAATGACCTTCACGGGTTTTCTGATGCCGAAAGCTTTGCAAAGCTCTGCATCATGCAGCAGCTCGTCCTCCCGCGCAGCAATGATGATCTCGTCGATTCCCTGCGCGCTGTCGATGGCGAGCAACGTGCGCACAAGCACCGGGATTCCGTCAAGCGGCTGCAGCAGCTTATTTTCCCCGCCGTAGCGCGTGGAGCTTCCCGCTGCGGCGATCAATGCGGCACAGTAAGGACGCGTCTGCTTCCGGCGCTTGCCAAACATCTTTTGCAGCAGGCTCATTGGCTCAATCGCTCTCCTTTAATAGCATCGCGGCGTTGACACGCCCCTCAGCCTCGGGATACTCCACGTCTTCTGCCAGAACGATCTCTGACACGAGGATCTGCTTGGCGATGTGCAGCATCTTGCGCTCGCCGTTGGAAAGCCCTCGTGTGCTGTCGCGGTGCATGAGCGCCTTGATGACGGCGCTGACCTCGTCAAGATCGCCGCTTTTCAGCCGATCCATATTTTCGCGGTAGCGGTGGTTCCAGTTCGACGTCATATCGATGCTAAGCTTGGGAATGTGCGCGATGACCGCTTCGATCTCACTTCTGGACTTGATGGCACGGATCCCGATGGCAGCGGAATTCTCGGTCGGAATCTTGAGCGTCAGCCCGGAAATGGGCATTTTGAAGACGTATAACTCCATTGCCTTGCCGCTGATTTTCTCGCGGACAATGCTGTCGATCACTCCGGCGCCATGCATTGGGTGCACGACCTTATCTCCCACTTGAAACATTCTATGCCCACCTCCCTTCTGACAGAACGCCTTTTCGGCATTCGTCCTGTATTCCATGCGATGGAACAAAAAGAAGCCAATTCTCCATACATAGTATAACTTACTTTGCCGTCATTTTCAAGCGACTTTTGATGAAATATCGCATAAAAATGGAAACTCACTGCATTTTTGAAAAAACGGGAGCTTTCCGGAATCGGAAAGCCCCCGTGACGGAAGAACGAGATTTTCTTACTTGTTGCTGCGGCGCCAGATGTGCATCTTCTCCGCGTCGGCGATGAGCTGCTCGCGGAAGTCGGGATGCGCGATACTGATGAGCGCCTCGGCACGCTCCCAGGTGGAAAGACCCTTGAGGTTGACCATGCCGTACTCGGTGACGATGTAATGCGTGCAGGAGCGCGGGTCGGTGCAGATGGAGCCGGGCGTCAGCGTGGGGACGATGCGGCTCTTGACCGTGCCGTCCTTGCCCGTGACGGTCGAGGACATGCAGATAAAGCTCTTGCCGCCCTTGGAGAGATAAGCGCCCATCGCAAAGTCAAGCTGGCCGCCCGTGCCGGAGATGTGCTTGATGCCGGCGGACTCGGCGTTGACCTGACCGAAGAGGTCGCAGTCGATGGCGTTGTTGATGGAGATGAAGTTGTCGATCATAGAGATGACGTGTACGTCGTTCGTGTAATCGACCGGTGCGCCCATGACGTCGGGGTTGCGATCCATGTAGTCATAGAGCTTCTGCGTACCGGCGGCAAAGGCGAAGACCTGACGGCCCTTGTCGAGATTCTTGTGCTTGCCGGTGATCTTGCCGGCGAGCGCCATATCGACAAAGCCGTCGACGTACATCTCGGTGTGAACGGACAGATCCTTGAGGTCAGACTGGGCGATCATCGAACCGATGGTGTTGGGCATGCCGCCGATGCCGAGCTGCAGGCACGCGCCGTTCGGGATCTGGGGTACGACAAGGTTGGCAACTGCGGTGTCGACCTCAGTGGGTGCGCCGCCCGCGCCGAGCTGCGCCACGGGCGGGTTCTCACCCTCCACGACCATGTCAACGTCCTTGATGTTGATCTCGCAGCCGGTGAGGCCGTAGACCCACGGCAGGTTCTCGTTGACCTCAACGATGACGGTCTTGGCAGTGTCGAGCATGTCGGCCAGATGAGAGGACGCGAGCGCGTAGCTGAAGTTGCCGTGCTTGTCCATCGGCGTGACCTGGATCATGGCGACGTCAACATGAACGTTGCCGTCGCGGTAGAAGCGCGGCAGCTCGCTGTAACGCATCGGAGAGAAATAGCCCATGCCCTTGGCGATGATCTTGCGGTCGATGCCGCTGCAATGCCAGGAGTGCCAGGTGAAGTGCTCGCCGGCGTCCTCTGCTTTGCAGATCTCGGGCATCCACATCGTCACGCCGCCGCGCACCTTGATGTCCTTGAGCTCGCTCTGGCGCGCTGCAAGCGCCTTGTCGAGCGTGTAGGGGTGGTTGGTGCACCAGCCGTAGTCGACCCAGTCGCCGCTCTTGACGACCTTGACGGCTTCTTCGGCAGAGGTCAGCTTCTTCTGATAAAGCCCTGCGTAATCCATGGATAAGTTCCTCCTGTATGTATAAATGTTGGACATTTCGGGTCAGTGTCGAAACTTTAACAAGTATACCATACCGCGTCGCATTTGCAAAGGCTTTCTGCGCAAATGACAATAAAAAAGGACAGGCAAAAGCCTGCCCTTTTTCAATTCAGAGAGATTACTCCTCGACAGGAGCCTCTTCCTCGCCGCCGAGCAGAGCACGGATGCTGAGGGAGATCTTCTTCTTCTCCTCGTCGATGGCGGTGATCTTCGCGTCGACCATCTGGCCTTCGGACAGAACGTCGGATGGCTTGTCGATGCGGCGGTCAGCAATCTGGGAGATGTGGATCAGACCGTCCACACCGGGAACGACCTCAGCGAAGGCACCGAAGGTCATCAGCTTGACGATACGCACGTTGGCAACGTCGCCGACCTTGTAGGTGTTCATGAACACGTCCCAGGGGTTCTGGGTGCGATCCTTGACGCCGAGGGAAATCTTGCGCTTCTCGGGATCGAAGGAGATGACGTACACATCGAGGTGATCGCCGATGGAAACGACCTCGGCGGGGTTCTTGATGCGGCTCCAGCTCAGCTCGGAGATGTGAACCATGCCGTCCACGCCGCCGATGTCAACAAACACGCCGTAAGAGGTCATGGACTTCACGACACCGTCGTAGTGCTTGCCGACTTCGATGCCTTCCCAAACGGCGGCCTGAGCAGCCTGACGCTCCTCGTTGAGCACGGACTTGATGGAACCGACCACGCGGCGGCGGGCACGGTTGACCTCGGTGATGCGGAGCTTGACCTTCTGCTTGACCATCTGGCCAAGGTCGGAATCCTTGGGCAGACCGCTCTGGGAAGCGGGCACGAAGACGCGCACGCCCTTGACAGAGACGACAATGCCGCCCTTGTTCACTTCGGTCACGGTGCCTTCGAGAACGGTCTTGTCCTCAACGGCGGTCTCAATGTCTTCCCAAAGCTTGACAGCGTCGAGACGCTTCTTGGAAAGGGTGGCATAGCCTTCCACGTCGTTGACGCGGACAACATAAGCTTCGATCTCGTCGCCGACCTTGACGACGTCCTCGGGCTTCACGTCGGGGTCGCTGCTCAGCTCAGAAACAGGGATGTAGCCTGCCTGCTTGCAGCCGACGTCGACCTGGATCTCGGTCGTGCCGATCGCGGTCACGATGCCGGTCACCTTATCTCCTGTATTAAGAGTCTTGAAAGACTTTTCAAGCAGTTCTTCAAAGGA
>DPGF01000050.1 GCA_003522105.1 Oscillibacter sp. | reverse complement strand
TATCCGCATTGGCAGGCGACATCATGTTCGTCGAGCGCACTGCGGCAGTCCATTTCAAAGGCGACGGTCGGATTTTTGCGCAGAATGTTGAGCTTACGGCCTTCGCGTGCGCTGTGACAGAAGAACGAGAACGCACCGCTTTCACAGGCATAGCCGAAATTCAGCGGCAGAAGATACGGCTCTCCATCGTCTACCATGGCAAGATGGATCACTTTACAATCGTTGATAATGGAGAGAATTTCGCCCAGATCGGTGATCTCGCGGTCACTTCTTCGCATGGGATGTCCTCCTTTGATCGTTTTCCACATTTTACAGGGCGGAAGCGCAGATGTCAAGGCGACGCGGCAAAGAAAAAATCAAAATACCGGCGGTCTTCGACAAAAAAACGGCAGGAGAACAGGCTATACTTTGAGAAACGAAAGGGAAAACGCTTGAAAGAAACGGAGGGAGAGCAATGGAGGTCATTACGTCGGGCGATGCGCGCGAGCTGACGCTCACGCTGCGCGGAGAACTCGACCACCACGGGGCGAAGGAAGTGATGCAAAAGCTCGAATGGGAACTGGACAGCGCGCTGCCGGTCAAGCTGACGCTGGATTTTTCCGGTGTGAGCTTTATGGACTCGTCGGGGATCGCCGTGGTGATGCGCGCGCTCAAACGCATGCGTGCTATGGGCGGCAGCGCGGCGCTCAGAAACGTTCCACCGCAGGCGGGAAAAGTGTTTACTGCCGCGGGGGTTTTTCGCATCATACCGCTTGAGGAGGGAGAAAAGCGCAATGAAAGTTAAACCGAACAACTACATAGCCATTGAATTTCCGAGCCGCAGCGTGAACGAGGGCTTGGCGCGCGCCGCGGTCGCGGCGTTTGCCGCGCAGCTCGACCCGACGCTCGACGAGCTCGGCGACATCAAGACCGCTGTGAGCGAGGCGGTGACGAACGCCATCGTGCACGCCTATCCACAGGAGATCGGCCGGATCGCGCTGCGCGCGAGCATTTTTGACGGGAACCTGCTTGAGATCACCGTGCGCGACTGGGGCTGCGGCATCGCGGACGTCGAAAAAGCGCGCGAGCCGCTCTACACGACCGGCGGCGAGGAGCGCAGCGGTATGGGCTTTACGATCATGGAGAGTTTCATGGACGCGCTGACCGTGCGCTCGAAAAACGGCAAGGGGACGGTCGTGACGATGAAGCGCAGGATCGCGCTGCGCACGGCGCGCCGATGAACGCCGCGCCGGAATTGCTGGAGGCTGCGGCGCGGGGTGATGAACAGGCCTGCGAGCAAATGCTGCGCGAGAACAGCGGCCTCATCTGGAGCATCGTGCGCCGCTACTACGGGCGCGGCGCGGAACCGGACGACCTGTATCAGCTCGGTTGCCTTGGATTTATCAAGGCAGTAAAGGGATTTGACTTTGCGTTCGGAACGCAGTTTTCAACCTATGCCGTGCCGAAGATCGCAGGGGAGATCCGGCGTTTTCTGCGCGACGACGGTGCAATCAAGGTCAGCCGCTCGCTGCGCGAGCAGGCGGCGATGGTTTTTACAGCGCGCGAAAGACTGAAAAATGCGTTGGGACGCGAACCGGCGCTCTCCGAGCTTTCTGAAGAGACCGGGCTGAGCGCCGAGGAGATCGCGCAGTGCGAACTGGCGGTGGCCGCGCCGGACAGCTTGCAGCGCGAGACCGGCGACGGCCTGACGCTTGAGGGGGCGCTGGGCGGCGAATCGCCCGAGGAGGGGCTCATCGAGCGCATTGCGCTGCGCGAAGCGGTTGACTGTCTGCCCGAGCGCGAGAAAATGACGATCCTGCTGCGCTTTTTTAAGGGGCTGACGCAGGAGCAGGCGGCGCGTCTTCTGGGGGTGTCACAGGTGCAGGTATCGCGCCTGGAGCGCCGGGCGATCGAGAAGCTGCGGCTGGCACTTTCGGACGCGCTTTAAAAAAGGACTCGTCCTGAAATTCGGTCATTGTGGCCCAGTAGCGCTTTGGCATGTGCGTCATGCGGAGCTTTTCATTTTTGCGCGCTTCGATGGCAATGGTGTCATAAAAGTGGCGCCAAAGGCGGCGATAACCCGCCTCTTCTTCATCGGGTTGCGCCATTTCGAAGCGCTCGAGCGGCACGATGCGCGACACACCGCCGCTGTAGAGCAGCGCCTCGCGGTGCGTGCGGTCGTAAAGGAAAAAGACTTCACCGTGATAGCGCTCGCAGAAGTGGCGGCGCAGCATGGGCAGTACGCGGTTTTTCGGTTCGATTTCTGCGCCGAGCACACCGTCAAAGTCGGAAAAGCGGGTAAAGCCGCGAAACTGCTCGACCTCGCTCGACAGATGCCGCACAGCCTTGAGCAGCGGAAGATAAGTCTCATCACTCAAACGCGAGAGCAACGGTGTGCCCTCGCGGTAGAATTTGACAATGAAACGGTAAATGGACATCTCCTTGTTGGGAAGGCAGGTGAGGAACGCGCGGCGCAGGAACGGGCCGACATCGGGACTCCTTCGGTAAAGACTGCGGTAGATACGCTGCGCGTGCGCGTGGTCGGTCACAACCGCGCGGATCTCAAATAATGACGGTTCTTCGTCCCCATCGTGCAGGATCGCGGTGGGGCGTTCTTTTTTTGTGTAGCTTTCAAACACGCAGCACAGGAGCCCTTCGAAGCTGCCATCATATTGATAGATGATCTCGCGCCACGCCATGGGTTCCTCCTTCAGCCGACCTGGTCGAAAAGTGATAGCTGCTGCACTTCGGCCTGCGGCAGCGCGCGGCGCTCCACGGCCATGAGATTTTGCAAAATGCTCTCCTGCGACAGCCTGAGCGGCGCAGCGCAGCGCCCGCCGCAGGTGAGAAAGTACTGCGCGCGTTTCATCACAACGCCGAGTTTTTGAAGATCTTCGGCGCGCAGCGCACCTGAGCGGCGCGCGACCAAAATGCGCTTGGCGCTCACAACGCCGATGCCCGGCACGCGCAGCAGCGCTTCATAGTCCGCGCGGTTGACCTCGACGGGGAAAAATTCGGGGTGGCGCAGCGCCCAACAGCACTTGGGGTCGAGATCGGGATTGAAGTCCGGCGCGCTGTCATCGAGCAGCTCGTTTGCGCGAAAGCCGTAAAACCGAAGCAGCCAGTCGGCCTGATAAAGCCGGTGTTCGCGCAGCAGCGGCGGCTTGGTGTCGAGCGCGGGCAGGAGCGTGTTCTCTACGACCGGCACATAGGCCGAGTAGAAAACGCGCTTGAGGCGGTAGGAATCATAGAGCGCCTGCGTGAGGTTTAAGATGTGCAGGTCGCTTTCCTTCGTTGCGCCGACGATGAGCTGGGTGCTCTGTCCCGCGGGGGCAAAGCGCGGCGCGTGCTTGTATTTGACAAGCTCCTGCCGGCTTTGCTTCGCGCGGTCGCGGATCTGCGTCATCGGGCGCAGGATCGCCTGCCTGGTCTTGTTCGGAGCAAGCAGCTTGAGCCACGCCTCACTCGGCAGCTCAATGTTCACGCTCAGCCGGTCGGCCAAAAAGCCGAGCTGCTCAACAAGCTCCGGCGACGTGCCGGGAATGGCCTTGGCGTGGATATAGCCGTTGAAGCGGTATTTGTTGCGCAAAAGCGAGAGCGCACGGATCATCAGCTCCGTTGTGTAATCCGGCGAGCGAAGCACGCCGGAGGAGAGAAAGAGGCCTTCGATATAGTTTCGCCGGTAGAATTCGATCGTCAGCTCAGATAGCTCCTCGGGCGTGAAGGTCGCGCGCGGCGTGTCGTTCGTGCAGCGGTTGACGCAGTATTTGCAGTTGTAGCAGCAGTCGTTCGAGAGCAGTACCTTCAAAAGCGTTACGCAGCGGCCATCGGCAGAGAAGCTGTGGCAGCAGCCTGCGACAGACGAGGAGGTGCAGCCGATCTTCCCCTCCTGAAAACCGCGCTTGGCACCGCTTGAGGTGCAGGAAGCGTCATACTTTGCCGCATCCGCCAGAATGGTGAGCTTATCGATGAGATCCATGAGCGCTCAGCGGGCGTATCTGTTTCTGCGCTTTTTGACCGGCTGATCAAGAAGAAGGAGAACGTTCATCACCTTGGTGGTGACGACGCTGACGCCGATAAAGGTGAAGATGAAAGCAGAAGCCGACATGATGAGTTCCTCCCTGATAATAGAATCTTTGTTCGAGTATGATTATAAATCGAACAAACGTTCTTGTCAACAGAAATCGAACAAAATATCTATTTTTGATGAACGCAGTTGACCGATGGCGAGAAAAAGGGTAAAATAAAAAAAGATCAGGAAAGGTGAGAAAGAAACGTATGAGCGATTTTAACGCCCGCTATGCCGCAGCAAGAAAAGCGGCCATTGCGCGGGATTTTGCAAAACTCAACCCCGAACAGCGCCGCGGTGTGCTGACGACCGAGGGCGCGCTGCTGCTGCTCGCGGGCGCGGGCAGCGGCAAGACGACGGTGCTCATCAACCGCGTCGCAAACCTTTTGACCTACGGGCGCGGGAGCGACAGCGAGGACGTGCCGCAGTGGGTGACAGAGGACGATCTTGCATTCTTGGAAAGCTATCCCGATCACCCGACGGCAGAGGAGCGCAGCCGCATGGTGCACCTGTGCGCGCTTGAACCTGCCGCGCCTTGGTCGCTGCTGGCGGTGACGTTTACGAACAAGGCGGCAAACGAGCTGCGTGAGCGCCTCTCCGCCTTCGGCATTCAGGGCGCGGAGAGCGTGTGGGCGATGACATTCCACTCCGCCTGCGTGCGCATTTTGCGCAGGGACATTGACCGCCTCGGTTTTTCGCGCGATTTTACGATCTACGATACGGACGATTCCAAGCGCGTCATCAAGGATATCCTGAAAGAACTGGATATTGATGAAAAGAAGCTCACGCCGCGCGAGGTGCTTTCGGCCATCTCGAATGCGAAGGACGCGATGGAGACGCCGGAGGACTATTCCCGCCGCTGGAAAAACAGCGGCGACTGGCGCAAGGAAGCCATTGCCAGGATCTATGTCCGCTATGTGCAAAGACTCGCCGAGGCAAACGCGCTCGACTTTGACGACATTCTTCTCCATGCGGTCACACTGCTGCAAAAGGAGGACGAGGTGCGCGAGTACTACCGCCGCAAGTTCCGTTATGTGCTCATCGACGAGTATCAGGACACGAACCGGCTGCAATACCTTTTGATGAAGCAGCTCGTTGGGGAAAAGGGCAATATCTGCGTCGTCGGCGACGATGACCAGAGCATTTACAAATTCCGCGGCGCGGACATCACAAATATTTTGAACTTTGAAAAGGAGTACAAGGGCTGCCGCACGATCCGCCTGGAGCAGAACTATCGCTCCTCGCAGAATATCCTTGACGCGGCGAACGCCGTCATCAAGAACAACACCGGCCGGAAGGGCAAGACCCTCTGGACCGATGCGGGCGCGGGCGACCGCGTGCTCATCAAGACGGTTTTCAACGAGCAGGACGAGGCGAATTTTGTCGTCAGCAGCATTATGATGGACTACAACCGCGGCCGGAACTGGAAAGAAAATGCCGTGCTGTACCGCATGAACGCACAGTCAAACGCGCTCGAATACGCCTTCAAACGAAACGGCGTGCCGTATCAGGTCGTGGGCGGCACCAAGTTCTTTGAGCGCGCCGAGGTCAAGGATATGCTTGCGTATCTTGCCGTCATCAACAACCAGAGCGACGATCTGCGCCTGCGGCGCATCATCAACAATCCGCCGCGCGGCATTGGCGGCACGACGATCGAGCGTGTGCAGATGCTGGCAAACGAGCAGAATATCCCGATGATGGCTGTTTTGCAGCGCGCGGGGGAGTATGCCGTGCTCAAGAATGCGGCGGGCAAGCTCGAGCGCTTTGCCGCCCTCATCGGCACGCTGCGGGAGGCGGCGGAAACGACGGAGCTTGCGGAATTCTACGAGCTTGTCTGCGAGCGGACGAGCTACGTGAGCGCACTGCGGGAAAAGGGCGACATGGAGAGCCGCGGAAGACTGGAAAACGTGCAGGAACTCAAGTCGAACATTCTCTCGTTCCTTGAAAATGACCCGGAGGACGCGACGCTTTCGGGCTTCCTCAATGAGATCGCGCTCTACACCGACCTTGACAGCGCCACGAGCGACAACTGCGTGACGATGATGACGATGCACAGCGCGAAGGGCCTTGAGTTCCCCAGCGTGTACGTTGTCGGCGTGGAGGAAGGGATCTTCCCCGGCGAGCGTGTGCGCTACAACGATGATGAAGTCGAGGAGGAGCGCAGGCTCTGCTATGTTGCGATGACGCGCGCCAGAGAGCGCCTCACGATGACCTGCACACGCCAGCGCATGCTCTTTGGCCGCACGAGCGTCAGCGAGCCTTCGCGCTTTTTGGAGGAAGTCCCCGCAGAGAACGCCGACTGGGTCGGCCGTCAGGCACAGGGAACGTCCGGCTTTGGCGACACGAGCTTTGACGAGGGGAGCGCCTATTCTACGCGCGGCTACGGCGGCTACGGTCAGGGCGCGGCGCGCTACGACAGCGTGATGCAGCGCCGCCCGCGTTCTTCCGCGGCGCAAAAGCTTGCCGTGCAGAAGCCTGCCGCATCCGCGCCGCTGCTGCAGCTCGCATCCGGCGATCAGATCCACCACAAGACGTTCGGTGACGGACTGGTCATCTCCGTCACCCCTATGGGCGGCGATGCGCTGCTTGAGGTGGCGTTTGATACCGTTGGCACCAAAAAGCTGATGCTCAAAACGGCAGGGGTACATATTACCAAGCTGTGAAAAAGAGACAGACCCAGAGTCCGTCTCTTTTCTCATGCCGTCCATACGAGCTTGTGGAACGATCCGTTCCACATCCGGTTGGCTTCTTCCTCGATCCTCCTGTGCTGCAAGGACTGTAAAGGTATTAACCCTGTCAATTCGACAGCTTTTCCACGACGTTTCCAAATGCCGACGATCTTCCCGTCGAGCAGAATGGCAGGCCGCACGATGCCGGATAGCGTGAACACGCTGCGCAGTGCATCTTCGGGGAGAAACGGATTTGCCCGCTTTTCATAGCCCAGCATCAGCGGGTCGAAGCCCGCGAGAAAACGGCAGCAGGATAGGTCACCGATAATGTTAATATCATCAAGACTGTAAAATATTTTACCTTCACAGACGGATTCGCGCGGGGAGAGAGATTCGATGAGCGGCAGCAGCTCGCGCTGGGGCAGGCCGAAGAAGTATGCGGCGTCCTGTACTGTTACGGGACCGTAGTGCGTCAGATACCGCCGCATGAGCGCGCGCAGGGCGTCGGCTTTTGTCATCGGTGCAAATGGTGGGCAGGGGCGGAAGGCCTTTTTCTGCTGCGCGGTGTGGCAGAGCCCGCCGCTTTCGCACAGCGCGCGGAGCAACCCGCCCCAGGGATCGAACGCGCTTTGCTCTTCATCGGCGGTCATGCCGTGCTCGCGGCAGAGAAGGCGCAGCTCCTCGCGGCCGCCGCAGCCTTTTTGGGCGGCGTCTAAAATGATCGCGGCCAACTCGCGCTTGCGCGCGGCGGAGAGATGGTCGTCATTTTCCATTGTGTCGCACGGACGAAGAAAATGGCTGCGCCCATTGTAGAGGAAGAGGGGCAGGTCGCTCTGTGCGATCAGATGCAGTGTGCCGCGCAGCGCCCATGTTTTGACGGTGGAGGTGCGCAGGATATCCTCATCCGGCGCTTTCCCGCAGCGGAGACGCAGCGCATGCAGGCAGTTGCCGTAAAACTGCGCCTGCAAGCCGCAGAGACCGCGCAGCACTGTGAGCTCGTCCTCTGCGGGGGTAAAAAGATACTGCTGGTTCATGCGGAGCAGAAGCATGTCGTCGATCTGCATGGGACACCTCCGTTCGGTGCAAATTTTCCTGCCGGAATACTTGCGAAAAATGCGGTATTTTGATATGCTATGTCACATTGTAACATGTGTGATATTCAGGAGGCAACTATGAAAAATCCTAAAGTCCGCCAGATCATTCTGCCGCTGATCACGGCGATGATCTGGGGCAGCTCCTTTGTGACCCAGAGTCTCAGCGCGGGGCATCTCGGATGCTTCAGCTTCAACGCGCTGCGTTCCATTCCTGCGGCATTGGCGCTGCTGTTGCTGCTGCTTGTCGTGCGGCGCATTCGCCCGCGCGAGAAGTATACCGCGGAGGAAAAGCGCGCGCTGCTGCGCGGCGGCCTGATCTGCGGGTTCTTCCTTACACTCGGCGTCAATTTGCAGCAGTTCGGCATTGAAACGACGACCGCAGGCAAGGCGGGCTTTATTACGACGCTCTACATCGTGCTCGTGCCGGTGTTCAGCATCATGCTGGGCAAAAAGGCGAAGAAGAGCACCTGGATCTATGTGCTCTTTGCCGTGGCGGGGCTTTATTTCCTCTGCTTTGACGGCGGCTCCGTCTCGTTCAGCAGCGGTGATTTCTATATTTTCCTCTGCGCCTTTGCCTTCACCGCGCAAATCCTCGCGGTGGATCATTATGTGCAGCGGGTGGACGGCATTGTGCTTTCCTGCGCGCAGTTCGTGGTGGTCATTGTGCTCTCGGCCGTCGGCGCGCTCGTCTTCGGCGAGCACACCACGCTTGCGGCTGTAAAGACCTGCCTTCCGTTTTTGCTCTATGTCGGCGTGATGTCGAGCGGCGTGGGCTATACGCTGCAGATCCTTGCGCAGAAGGACGGCGACCCGA
>DPGF01000071.1 GCA_003522105.1 Oscillibacter sp. | reverse complement strand
TCGGGAAGCGGTGCAGCTCCATCACGGTGCGCTGCGCGTCGCGCAGGCTCGAGGGATCGTTCGTGGTGACGACCACGGCGCGGTCGGCGCAGCAGGTGGCAAGCGCGAAGGCTTCGCCGATGCCGGCGGCGGCGTCGATGAGGCAGAAGTCGAAATGGCGGCGGATCTCGTCGATAAGCCGCTGCATCTCGCGCTTGCTCGGCAGGCGCACGCCGAAGCTCACGGGCGCGGTGAGCAGATACAGGTTCGGGTAGAGCGGGTGGCGCACGACGGCCTGGGCAAGCGTGGTGCGTCCGGCGATCACGTCGGTGAAGTCCATGAGCGCGCGGTCCGATACGCCGAGGTAGAGGTCGAGGTTGCGCAGGCCGATGTCGCAGTCGAGCAGCAGCGTTTTTTTGCCGAGCTGCGCGAGCGCCATGCCGGTGAGCGTCGTGAATGAAGTTTTTCCCGTGCCGCCCTTGCCGGACACGACGGCGATGACCTGAGACAAGGCTCGTACCTCCTTTTTTGCAAATTTGATGCGTTACAGCGGGGCTTTTTTGATCTTGGCGAAGGCGCGCGGATAGGCGCGCGGGGTGGGGGAGACCTTTTCAATGAGCACAAGGCGGTGGACGACTTTGCACGTGGGGATCTTGTAATCCTCGACCTTGACGATGCGGCCGCCGAGGGCTTTGATGGCGCTTTTCGCCGCCGTGATCTCGTCCTCGGTGTCGATGCTCTTCATGGCGATGAACTGTCCGCCGACCTTGATGAGCGGCAGGCACAGCTCGGATAAGATCGAGAGCTGCGCGACGGCGCGCGAGGTGGCGATGTCGAACTGCTCGCGGTGCTGCATGGCGAATTCCTCCGCTCGCGCGTGGACGCAGGAAACGCGCGTCAGATGCAGCGTATCGCAGACCTCACTGAGCCAGTGGACGCGCTTTCCGAGCGAGTCGAGCAGCGTGAGGTCAAAGTCGTCCTCCAGAATGCGCAGCGGCATACCGGGAAAGCCCGCGCCGGTGCCGACGTCGACAACGGTTTTTCCCTTGAGGTCGACAAATTGCAGCAGCGCCGCACTGTCGAGCAGGTGGAGCTGCGCGACGGCGTCCGGCTCTGTGATGGCCGTGAGGTTCATCACCTCGTTTTTTTCGAGCAGCAGGGAGGAGAAGCGCTCGAGCGTTTCCGCGCGGCTTACATCCAGCCCCAGCTCATTAAGCCCCTGCAAGAGAAGCTCGTTCATTTGCTCTGCTCCTTCAAAAGGTCGCGGATCTCGGCGAGCAGCAGCTCTTCCTTCGTCGGCTCGGGCTCCTTTTCAGGTTTCGGCTCGGCGGGCTTGGAGAGCTTTTCGTGCATCTTGTTCACGGCCTTGACCATGCAGAACACGGCGAAGGCGATGATGATAAAATCGAGAATGACGGCGATGAGATTGCCGTAGTTGACGGCGACCTCAGGCGTGACGACCTCCGTGCCCTCCATGACGGCTTCCTTGAGCACCCACTTCCACGCGGAGAAGTCGACGCCGCCGGTCAGCATGGAGATGAGCGGCATGATGATGTCGCCCACGAGCGAGGTCGTGATCTTGCCGAACGCGCCGCCAATGACAACGCCGACGGCCATATCGAGCACGTTGCCGCGCATGGCAAAGGCTTTGAATTCTTCAAAAAACTTCTTCATTCAGAAGGCTCCTTTGGCGGAATTTGAGGGAGAATACGACAACTGATCGTATAAAATAACGAAAATATTACTATAAGGGATTACTTTTTCGGCGTGAGCACGGTCTTGCCGCCCATGTAGGGCTGGAGCACCTTCGGGATCAGCACGCTGCCGTCGGCCTGGAGATTGTTCTCGAGGAAGGCGATGAGCATACGCGGGGGCGCGACGACGGTGTTGTTGAGTGTGTGGGGCAGGTACATCTTGCCGTCCTCGCCCTTGACGCGGATCTTGAGGCGGCGGGCCTGCGCATCGCCAAGGTTGGAGCAGGAGCAGACCTCGAAGTACTTCTTCTGGCGCGGGGACCAGGCCTCGATGTCGCAGGACTTGACCTTGAGGTCGGCGAGGTCGCCGGAGCAGCACTCCAGCTGACGCACGGGAATATCCAGCGAGCGGAACAGCTCAACGCTCCACTTCCACATCTTCTCGTACCATTCCTTGCTGTCCTCGGGCTTGCAGACGACGATCATCTCCTGCTTTTCAAACTGGTGGATGCGGTACACGCCGCGCTCCTCAATGCCGTGGGAGCCCTTCTCCTTGCGGAAGCACGGGGAGTAGGAGGTGAGCGTCTGGGGAAGGCTGCTTTCGGGCAGGATCTCGCCGATGAAGCGGCCGACCATCGAATGCTCGCTCGTGCCGATGAGGTAGAGATCCTCGCCCTCGATCTTGTACATCATGGCGTCCATGTCGTTCTGGCTCATCACGCCCTCGACCACATTGCCGTGGATCATGAACGGCGGAATGCAGAAGGTGAAGCCCTTGTCGATCATGAAGTCGCGCGCGTAGGCGAGCACGGCCTCGTGCAGGCGCGCAATGTCGCCGAGCAGGTAGTAGAAGCCCGCGCCGGAGACGCGGCCCGCCGCGTCCATATCAACGCCGTCGAAGCTCTCCATGATCTGCGTGTGGTAGGGGATCTCAAAATCGGGCACCTTCGGCTCGCCGAAGCGCTCGACCTCAACGTTGCAGCTGTCGTCCGGGCCGATGGGGACGCTCGGATCGATGATGTTCGGGATCAGCAGCATGATCTTGTGGATCTTCTGCTCATACTCCTCTTCGAGCTTTTCAAGCTCGGCCAGGCGGTCGGCGTTCGCCTTGACGGTCGCCTTGATCTTCTCGGCTTCCTCAAGCTTGCTCGGGTCCTTCTTCACCTGACCCATCAGCATGCCGATCTGCTTGGAAAGGGCGTTGCGGCTGGCGCGCAGCTCGCTCGCCTCGGTGATGGCGGCGCGGTTCGCAGCGTCGAGCGCGATGACCTCGTCGACGAGGGGAAGCTTTTCGTCCTGGAATTTCTTCTTGATGTTTTCCTTGACCAGTTCGGGGTT
Organism: Oscillibacter sp.; assembly: GCA_003522105.1. Taxonomy (GTDB): domain Bacteria; phylum Bacillota; class Clostridia; order Oscillospirales; family Oscillospiraceae; genus Hominicoprocola. The sequence continues at coordinate 474 of DPGF01000071.1, read as the reverse complement.
TTCCCGCAGGAATTTCATATCCAACATAGCAATTTACCTCGTTATTGTAGTAAAGTGGTCGGCACATGATTCGTGCCGCGGTTTTCAGTTGATGCCGTTCGGGAAAAGCTCTGCCACCAGCGCATGGTAGCGCGCGGCGGGGGAGGGGGCGTCGTCGCCGGTGATACCGGTACGCAGCGGCTCCTTGGGCAGGAATTCCACCGTGCCGGTCTCCTCGAACGAGCGGATGTTGTCTTTCGCGGCGTCGAGATCGCCGGTGTTGTAGGCGTTTTCGATCTCAAGCAGCCAGTCGAGCGCGCGCAGCTGGTTGGACTGAAGGCCGACAGTCTCGTCGAGCGCTTTTTTGTCCTCCTCGCTGTTGGCGAGCTGCTCTTCAAGTTCGGCAATGTGCGCTTCCAGTGAGTCGTTCTGCTGTAAGGTGCTTTGCAGGGCGGTGTTGCCGTCCTTGATCTCGTTGATGCTGCGCTGATTCAT
>DPGF01000021.1:34140-39353 GCA_003522105.1 Oscillibacter sp. | reverse complement strand
TCGGAAAGCTGCCCCAATTCCTCACGCTCCGCTGTTTTCTTTGCCTTCCAGTCCTCGTCCCTCTGCTGCTTCTGCTGGATCAAATCGTCTAACTTTGCCATGTTCCTTTCTCCTTTTCGAAATCAATTTATTCCCGCGTAGGCATCGCCTTTTGAATGGCTTCCCGCACGGTGTCCTTGGTAGGGGCCGTGCCATCCCGTTCTGCCGCGGCTTGCAATGCCATCAGACGGCTGCGGACGGAGGGGCGGGCATCAGCTCTCTCCGTAGCCGGTTCCATAGACGCTCTCACACCAGTCCCGCGCGCCTTCGAGCTGCTCTCGGACGGAGCGCGGGCGTTCTCTTTTTTTGCGGCAGCGTCCTCCTTCACCGGGGCAGGATAACCCATGCGTTCAAAAATGCGGTTGATCTGCTTGGCGTCCCTTGCCTTGGCCATGATCTCCACCGTTCCGGTCTTTTCCACCTTATTGACGATGGGATAAAACAGAACGCCGTAGCGTTTGGCCTCCATCTGGAAGCCCTTCAAGTCCTCCTGTTTGACGGAAAAAATGGTCAGCTCCTCGCCGTCGTGGATCAGGCGCTTGAGGTTGGTCTTGCCTGCGAGCTTCTGGTTGTCGTTGGCAAGGGCAATCAGAAGGGCGGCAAGATTTTTCGCCCCCAGCCCTGCCAGCTTGAGGGCGCTCTCGGTGATCTGGATGCCCTCACGCACCATCAGGTCAGCGGTTTCACCGTTGGTACTCATGCTCGTGTTCCTCCTTGTTCTTTAGATTTTCCTGCCGTTCATCCTGCGCCTGCTGGCACTGCTGGGATACCCTCGGAATGTCCGATTGTATCCTGCGGCACAGACGCAGCTCCCCGCGCTTTTCCCGCAGGGCGGCAGTCTGCTGTTGGATCTCCGCGCTGTACTTGGCTTGTGCTTCTTCATCGCTGGTGTTCCTCCTTTCCTGATAAAGTGGTTTTCTCTGTTCCTCCAACAAACGGATGTCCCACTCCAAAATGCGGATTCGCTGCTCCAGTTCCGCTTCGGTGGTGATCCCGCTTGATAAAAGGTATTTGAATTGCTGTTCATACCGCTCCAAATGAATGACCTCCCGCTTGACGGAAAAGGGCAGCTTGGGCGACAGCTTTTTCCGCCTGCCCCCACGCAGCAGGTAGAGGTAGCGGAGATAGAGTGCGTAAAAGCCTGTGATCTTCTTTTTTCGGACGGTGGACAGCTTACCCTTCACGCGGTAACGCTTGACGGTATGGGCGATGATCAGCGGGGCCATGCCGCCATGCCGCTGGCGGGAGAGCCGCAGCAGAATATCCGCTTCGGTGTAGCCCTCGCCCAAACTGTCCAGGCGGATCGCCCGCTTTGCGCCGGGGGCTTGACCGTGGTGTATTTCCGATTGGGGCTGCGCCGCACCTCATAGCCGTTTTTCCGCAGAAGCATGAGAAAGGAATCATAGGTGTAGGCTTGCCCAATGATCGTGTCAATGTCGGCGCGGATGATGCCGCGCACGGTGGGCTTACCGCCCTGCTCCGCCTTCCACTCGGCGTAATGCTTGCCCTTGCCCTGTGGGGCGATGACGGATAGGTCGTTTTCCCGGCACAGTGCGTCCGAGGTGCCGCGCACATCGTTGTAGTAGCTTTCCGGGCTGGAGTGGTACTTGTGGCCGTCCGTGCGGGAAACAGAATTGACCACGATGTGATTATGCGGGTGGGCCTTGTCTAAATGGGTCCCGATGACGGCTTCAAAATCCTCTCCGAATAATCGCCGCGCAAACTCGCACCCGATCTCATGGGCCTTCTCCGGCGTGGCCTCTCCAGGGGCAAAGGATTGAATGAAGTGATAGCCGAGAACGCCGCCCATCTTTTTGTATTTCTTTTTCGTTTTCTGCATGGCAGCAAAGGCGGTTTCGGCAGACCGGCAGTTCACCGTGGTCACAAAGCACACGGTATCGGTTTTCTCCGGGTCAGCGGTGTAGACGATCCGCTCGTCCAGCTCGGTCTTTTCCCCATTGACGGCGTACTTCACGCGGTCGTCCAGCCTTGCGCGGATGGCGAATACCTTGGTGTATGCCATGTCACAGCCGCTCCGCGATGTTCCAGATCGTTTCCTGCGCCGCCGTGATCGCGGCGATGTCCTCACCGCTGGCAAAGCCGCGGGCGTTGACTGTGCGGGCAATCTGATTGATGTTGTTGCCGATGGCGGCAAGCTGGCGGCGAATCTCGGCGTACTCGTTGGGTGGCCTTGGCCGCATTTTTTCACCGGCGATCAATGCCCGAAGATAGACCTCCGTAGGGAAACCGGAAATTGCCACCTGCTCCTTCAGATGCCGGTGTTCCGTTTCGTTCAAACGGAGAAGAATAGAGATAGATCGTTTTCTGATAATAGATTCCTCCTTGAAATAGGATGGGGTCTTAGGGGGCTTGCTCCCCTAACAAGCGCATTTGGATAGCCAAATGCTATGCTTGCGACTGCAACGCAGCCGCAGGCCGCTTGCAGTCCTAAACCAGCCGAAAAAGAAAATCAGCGCACCTCGCCGCCACGGGTTCTTACCCTGCCGCTGATTCCTTTCACCATCTGGAGCTGGTCGTTGTAGTCCTTTCCGCGCCGTGGTGGGTTGTCGATGACCTCATACTCGGAAAGTTTCTTTTGAATGGCTGCGGATGCCGTCCGTCCCGGCCCGTCATTATCCAGGCACAGCACGATCCGCGCCACGCCAGGGTTGTCCTTCAGGTATTGCTCCAGCGCCGCGGGGAATCGGATCGAGCCATCCTTCCGTGGCTGATAGATGCCGGAGAGGGACAGTGTGTTGGCTGTGTGCCAATCCTGCCCGCGCAGCTTCAGCAGCGTCAGGTAAGAAAGCGCGTCAATGGCGGATTCAAACACGCAGAGGGTTTTGCCACCGGCGCAAAGGGGAACGGCAAAGGAAAACCGCTTATCGCTGCCAGGTACTTCACCGGCGAAGGTAGTTTCTGAAAGCGTCCCGCGCAGCGCACCATAGGCAGGCTTTCCATGTTCGTAGCCCACGAATACGCAGTTATGATGCTCGGCGTCCTCATAGAGCTGCCCATGCTTGATGCAGTGGTTGATGATCTCAGCGTCAATCCCCCGGCTCCGCAGATATGCAAAAACACGCCGATTGTCGGCGTGTTTGGGCGGGAGGGTAAATTCAGTTTTCAGGAGCGGTGCGGTTGGCTCTGATTTGGTCGGCACACAGGGCAATTCTCCGAGGATGCGCTGAACGGCATCCAGAAAGGAAAGTCCATCCACGCGGGTCAAATAGTCCAGCGCATTCGTGCCGCCGATGTTCCGCGACCACCAGCACCATTTCCCGTTGGAGATTTTCAGGGAATCGTGGGTGCGGGTAGTGTAGGTGCCACTTCCAACATAGACCAGCTCGTCCGGTTCAAACCGTCGCAGGTAGGTCAGCAGGTCCATCTCGCGGGCAGCGGCGATCTGGTCTTTTGATAAGTAAGGCGTAATGTTCACCTCCTGGGGACATGAAAAAAGCGCAAGCATTTCTGCCTGCGCTTCCAATATGATTTATTTTTGAATGATTACGCTCTCTGCAAGTAAAACTCACTTTCCGCCACACGGATTACGAAATCATATTCCAGTCTGGTTGCCTTGGACATATTGATGTTGTACCGTTTACAGACTTGACGCAAGTGGGCAAAGTACTCTTTGTCCTCTTTTGTCAGTGGAGCTACCCAGCCGGTTTCAGCAGCGTGCTCCTCAATACGCTGGAGATATTCAAATCTTTTCTGATCCATCATCTACGCCCCCTTCAAGATAATCTGCAATAATGTCTGCTGCGGCATCCTCCCATATTACCAAACGAAACGGGTCATAAGACGCGACCTGTCTCGCTCCAAATGCTTCCGTATAATAAGCCAGAAGTTCACTTGTTTTTGCTTTGAATATCAGAACGCCGTCATAACCTGCGTTCAAGGAGATCTGTACCGCATAAGCAAACAAGGCCCTTGCAATTCCAATATATTTCTTTACCTTCTTTTCGGCATGAAGAAGATTTGCATTGCTGTGACCGGCATTCTCCAGATAGATGATTTCAACGGCTAAGCCATCCTCATCCAGCTCATATGACATCAGTCCCAGCAGCTCATCATTGTCTGAACGGTGCAGTGCGACCTTATTGGGAAACTGGCTCGCATAAGGTGTCGTCCAGTCGGTTTGCCAGTCCTTGGTCACTGCCATATCCTGCTCGGTCGCAGTCTTTACGGTTGCGGGAATTTTCTCCCTTGAGGCGGCGTCCACTACGAACAAATTCAGCATGGTCATCCCACCTTTCACAATGTAGATTATCATAATCGGATACAAAAAACAAGCGCACCGCGTCAGTTTGTCGCAGATTGGCTTTCGCCATACGCCATCACAGCATTGACCAGCCGTTTAAATCTATCCTGATATTCAGGAGCAAAAAAAGGCCGTCAAAGATTTCCACGTGGGAATAGTAATACTTGCTGACTGCTTCAGTAACACCCTGCATATCCTGAATAGCTTCATTGGCAAAAGGGTCGCATATCCAAATTTGCAATGTGAACATTTTTCACATTGCTTTTTTCATCTACCTCACCTTCAGCAAATACATTTTTTATATGTTTCGTGATACCGCTGCGCTCTCGTTGAAACAGTTCCGCCATCTGCACCTGCGTCGGCCAAACGGTTTCGTTTTCCGTGCGGACATCGATTTTTGTCAAACCATCCTCGGTCTGATACATAATGATCTCCGTCTGTTCAGGCTGGATGCTGCTTCCGCTGATTGCTAAATCATCCATGTATCGGTTCCTCCTATTGTTCTTGACTAAACATAGTTTCATGAGCAGAATACTCCTGCGCTGCCAACATGCAATGGGAGGCCAGCAGAGCCTCTTTCATTTGCTCACCAGTCAAATCGCCGTTTGCCCAGCGCTGTGAGAGCATCTTGGCATATTCAGAAACGGGAACGCCTTCAATGGCATTCAAAGCATCTGCCAGCTTTACCGCCTGAATTCTGCGTTCTTTTGCTCCATCCGTCATGATAACATACTCCACCGGACTTTTTCAGTATTATACCATGCTGGGGTCATTTTAGAAAGCTCCTTTAGAATTGAAATTACGCAATGTCCAACAATTACCGCTCCGGCGTGTTCTTTTTCACTGCCTTTGGCTCCACGCTGCGCTCCGGCTTAGCCAGTTCTTCCATTGCCGCATTGATCACGCAGGAGTG
>DPGF01000021.1:33041-33841 GCA_003522105.1 Oscillibacter sp. | reverse complement strand
TCTGTGTGCCCGCCCATCTGCTTTTGGAGCGCCGCAAAGCGGCCTGCGGCCTGACGCGCCGGTGGGTAGAATCGCTCATCTCCCGTGCGCTGCGCCATAGTACAGGCCAGTACGAACATACAGCGGCCCTTGCCGTAGGTGTTTGTCCACTCCTTCAAAAAAGCAGACAGCTTTCCATCGTTGTAGGCGTTGGTCGCACCCTTCTCAAAGGCTCCCGCACAGGTCAGCGTCCGATCCCTGCTGGCCATCCACTCAAAGACCTCTCCGCGAACCACAGCCTCAGAACGGGTATTAGGATATATGGGCTGTGCGGGATCTCGATATTTTTCTTCGACTCTTTTCCGCAGAATATCATCCGCACAGCACGCAATGCTGTCACGAAAGGCATCCATCTCATCCGTATCGCGGGAGAGCCAGTCCGTATAAAGCTGTGACAGGGGATGCTCAAACTCAGTCAGCACCGCAAGCTGCCGTTCGGAGAGGCTTGTTTCATCCTCAAAAAGCATCAGCAGATTATCACGGCAAGCGATCTCGTAGGCGCGGGAAATAATTTCGTCAGGTGATTTCATTTTCATCTCTGCAAGGAACGCCGCATTTTCCTGTGACATTTTTTCGTATAATTTGGTTTCCAATTCGTCTTTTGTGGACATGATTTCCCTCCATTTTATCGTGCCAAACCCGCCCGCATCCGGTGGGCGTAATTGGCAACACTGTATCGTTTCATATAGGCGTTTTCGCTGGGGGCCGGACTGTCAAAGTCCAGCCCCTCCATGCGGGGATCGTCGGTGCCGTCCAGCACC
>DPGF01000021.1:32221-32703 GCA_003522105.1 Oscillibacter sp. | reverse complement strand
ACCTCATAGTAGCCGGACTGCTCCGCCTTTTCGTATGCCTGGATCAATTTCTTGAATTTGCGCTGCGGCTCGATGTAGAGCCAGCTTTCCTGATAACCCATAATTTCCTCCGTTTTCTATTGGTTTTACCGCTCCAACTGCGGTCTGCGGCGTTCCGGTGACCTTTGGTCCTCGTCCGGCTCGGCGTCTACGATTTCCGGCTCCTTGTGGTCTAAATTCAGCAGGGAATTCAATTCCTCCAGCCGTGCCGTTTTGGTGTTCAGCTCTGCCTCGCGGGGAAACGGCTTTTGTACCTCTGCCTTTGCGGTTTCCAGCTGCGTTTGCAGGTTGGATAGCTGCTCCCGGCAAGCCTGCTCCTTGATGGGCAGTCCCTCCAGCGCATTGTCCATGCGCTGCAAATTGCCGAACACATCGGTTCCCAGCGTGACCGTGTGGCGGAGCTGCCCGATCATGGTCAGGCGGTACTCCCGCGCGAAGGTATC
>DPGF01000021.1:27009-31972 GCA_003522105.1 Oscillibacter sp. | reverse complement strand
GTCTGGCACATGGTCAGCAGCGCCGCGCCCGCCTCCTTCTTGTCGGCGTAGGTGACGCCCGCCAGCGTAAGTGGGGAGAAGCCGTCCTCGTTGGGGTGGGTATTCTCCTTGACCGTGGCAATATCCGCGCCATACCCGGCGATCCGTGCCTGCGTTTCCGCGATTTGCTTCGGAAAGCCCTTGCTGATGGCATCCTCCAGCGCGTATTTCTGAGAAAGGTGGTTGGCCTTCAGCAGTTTCAGCTTGGACACCTCAATGTCCAAGTCCATTTTTTCTTTAATCATGGGGTTGCCGCTGGCCAGTGCCTTGATCTCGGCATAAGAAAGCGCCTGTTCGTCTACATCTTCGGCGGAGCGAACAGGCGATTTACTGGTCATGATTTGGCTGATAAATTTCTGCTTGCTCTCCACAAGCTGGTAAAGGTAGGCGTCGAAGGTGCCCTCGGTGACATAGCTGTAAATGTCCACCTCCGGGTTTTCGTTGCCCTGCCGGATAATGCGCCCCTCCCGCTGCTGAAGGTCGGACGGACGCCACGGACAATCCAGATGGTGTAAAGCGATAAGCTTTTGCTGACAGTTGGTTCCAGCGCCCATGCGCTGGGTGCTGCCCAGCAGGATACGCACCTGACCGCTCCGCACTTTGCCGAACAGGTCTTTCTTCTGCACCTCACTTTTGGCGTTGTGGATGAAGGCGATCTCGTTTTCGGGAATACCCAATTCTATCAATTTTGCGTGAATATCATCATAAACGCTGAAGGTGCCGTCATCCTTTGGAGTGGACAGGTCGCAGAAGATCATCTGCGTGGAGCGTTGGCCAGCGGTGCGCTGCCAGATCTCAAACACATTTTCCGCGCACTTGGCGGCTTTGCTGTTGGGATCGCTGGGAAGCATGGGGTTGACCAGCCGCTGATCCAGCGCCAGCTTGCGGCCATCGTTGGTGATGAGCAGCATATTGTCCACGCTGCTGTCCACCTCGCGGTTGCGGACTTTCTCAGCGCGCTCCGCCAGCGACGCCACGATCTCTTTCTGATACTCCGATGGCTTCAAGGCGATGTTGTGGTAATGCGCCTCCGGCACGGGGAGCTTGAGCATATCTGCCGTCTGGATGTCCGCCACATTTTTGAAAACGGACATCAACTCCGGCAGGTTATAAAACTTGGCAAACCGTGTTTTGGCGCGGTAGCCGGTACCCTCCGGGGACAACTCAATGGCGGTGACGGTCTCGCCGTAGTTCGCCGCCCATGCGTCAAAGTGCTGCAAGCCCTGTTCCTCCAGCGCCGACATCTGCAAATACCGCTGTATGGTGTAAAGCTCCACCATGCTGTTGGAAATGGGGGTGCCGGTGGCAAAGACAATGCCGCGCCCTCCGGTGATCTCGTCCAAATAGCGGCACTTCATAAAAAGGTCTGAGCTTTTCTGCGCCTCAGTCTGGGCAATACCGCCCACATTCCGCATTTTCGTGTATAAAAAGAGGTTCTTAAAATAGTGCGACTCGTCAATGAAGATGCGGTCAACGCCCAATTCCTCAAAGGTGACCACATCGTCCTTGCGGCTCTGGTCATTCAGCTTGTCGATCTTGGCTTGCAGGCCCTTCTTGGTTTTCTCCATCTGTTTGATCGTGAAATTCTCCGCTTTTTCTCGCTTGGCCTCTGAAATTCCCATCATAATTTCGTCGATCTGCTGTTCCAGAATGGCCCGCTGGCGCTCTACGCTCATGGGGATCTTCTCAAACTGCGAATGCCCGATAATAATGGCATCGTAGTCGCCGGTGGCGATCCTACCATAGAATTTCTTGCGGTTCTTGGTCTCAAAATCCTTGCGGGTAGCGACAAGGATGTTCGCTGCCGGATAGAGCTGCAAAAACTCAGTGGCCCACTGCTCTGTCAGGTGGTTGGGCACCACAAAGAGCGACTTCTGGCACAGGCCCAGCCGCTTTGATTCCATCGCCGCCGCAACCATCTCAAATGTCTTGCCGGCACCCACTACATGGGCCAGCAAAGTATTTCCGCCGTAGAGAATGTTGGCGATGGCGTTGACCTGGTGCTTGCGGAGCGTGATCTCCGGGTTCATGCCGCTGAAATTGATATGGCTGCCATCATACTCACGGGGGCGGTTGCTGTTGAACAGAATATTATAGGTCTTGCAGATAGCTTCACGCCGGTCCGGGTCTTTCCAGATCCACTCAGCAAAAGCGTCTTTAATGAGTTCCTGCTTACTCTGGGCGATGGCCGTCTCCTTCTTGTTCAGAACGGCAATTCTGCGCCCTTCCTCATCGTAGTGGTAATCAAAAATGCGGACATCCTTCAGGTTAAGTGTCGTTTCGATGATCTCATAGGCGTTGATGCGCTGTGTGCCGTAGGTGCTGATGGCCTTCACATTGCCGCGATCCTTGCTCTTACCTTCGATGCGCCATTCACCGGTGATTTTAGAATAGTGGACCTTCATTCCCCATTGTGCGCTGCGGGGTGTCCCCAGCGTTTCAAAAATAAATCGGCGCACATATTCCGTGTCCAGCCATGTAGCGCCCAGCCGGACGGAGATCTCGCTGGCGGTGAGGTCGGTGGGCTGCACCTGCGCCAATGCCTCAGCGTTGATCTGATACTGCGGGTCCTGTTCTGCCTTACCTTGGGCAACCGCCAATTTCTGACGCACATTGCCGGAGAGGTATTCGTCTGCGGGCAGGTACTTTTCATTTACGCCCTCGGCGTAGTCAGGGTTGAGAAACACCACGCCGGTCAACTCGGAGAACAGTGTTTCCTCATCCTTGCCGGTGAGCCTGCCCATATAGTCCATATCCACATGGGCCTTTTCGCCAATAGACAGCGCCAGCGCCTCCACCGCCGTGTCCACCTTTTCAGCAGGTTTGTGGCTGCGGATGGTGCGCTTGGTAAACAGGTCTGCCTTGCGCTTCAGGTTCCGATCCTCGTCCAGAATTTCCAATGAACAGAGCAGGAAGTAGGAACTGTCCTGATCGAAGGCGATGGCGTTGCCACGGGAATTGATGAGTCCATATTTGCGGGTAAAGGCGTCGTAGAGGGTATTCAGCTTGGCTTGCTGCGCCTTGATTTCTTCATCGGGATAGTCCTCGGTCTGGTATTCCAACAGCGTCCGCACACAGCCCCGCAGCTCGATCATGCCGCGGATTCTGCTCTCTGCCGTCTTGGATACCTCCACCGGGTTCATGCGGCTGTTTTCCCGGTAGTAGATCTGGCCGTCCACCAGCGTATAGGAGAAGTTGCGGACAGCGGGGTCGGCCTCGATGGAATGATCCTCGCCCTCCAATTCTTCCTCCCGGTCATAAGCGGTGATCTCGCCGTGGATATTTTGAACGGCCTCCGCCAACAGTGCTTCCAGCGGCTGCTCCGGGAACGGCTCACAGGTGGGCGTGGGGCCGAACGGCCCGGACACCATCTTCATCTCGCCCAAGATCATATCTGGATGGTCGATGAAGTAGCTGTTCATCTGGATGCCGTTTTCATCGGTGGCAAGGTGTACCCACTCCGGCTCTATATCCACCATTCGTTCCCGCTTTTGGAGGAACAGAATGTCTGAAACCACCTCGGTGCCCGCCGCAGCCTTGAACGCATTGTTGGGTAGCCGGATGGCCCCCAGCAGCTCCGCTCGCTGCGCGATGTATTTTCGCGCGCTGGCAGTGCGCTTGTCCATGGTGTAGCTGGAGGTCACAACGGCGATGACGCCGCCCGGTCTGACCTGATCCAGCGCTTTGGCCACGAAATACTCATGGATGGGAAAATTCAGCCGGTCATAGCGTTTGTCCGGCACATGAAACTGGCCGAACGGCACATTGCCGATGGCTACATCGAAAAAGTTATCCGGGAAGGCAGTTTTCTCATAGCCCTGCACCGCAATACTGCTTTTCTGATAAAGCTGGCGGGCGATGCGGCCAGAGAGATCGTCCAACTCCACACCGTAGAGCTTACTGCCGCTCATGCTTTCCGGCAGCATACCGAGAAAATTGCCGATACCGCAGGACGGCTCCAGAATGTTGCCCTGCGTGAAGCCCATCTGCCCCAGGGCGGCATAGATGCCGCGGATGACCACAGGCGGCGTGTAGAACGCCGTAAGCGTAGATTCGCGGGCGGCGACGTATTCGGCGTCCGTCAGCAGGTCTTTCAACTCATTGTAGCGTGGGTTCTTTTCGTCAAAGAAATCGGCCAGTCCGCCCCAACCCACATACTGTGCCAGCACCGCCTGTTCCTCCGCTGTGGCGCTGCGGTTCTCCGTCTCCACGGTTTTCAGGGTACGGATCGCGTCCAGATTGCGCTGAAAACGCTCCAGCGGTGCGCCCTCTCCGATGTGGTCATCGGTGATGCGGTAGTTCCGGCCATCCGCGTCCAGCGGATAGGCAAGCGCGTTTTGCTTTTTCTTTTTCGGCGGGGTAAGCGCCGCAGGCGGCTCGTCCGTCTGCGGCTGCGGCGGAACCTGCGTAGCTGGGTCCGCCTGCTCCACAATTTTCCGAACAAAGGAGATCGGTTCCGTGCGGAAGATGGGAAAGCCCGTCCCGCCTTCAAAGGTCACATCCTGCAGGGATACATTTTGTGTATGATCGTCTACGCTGTCCACTTCAAACTGCCGCCCATCTATGGTCAGGCGTATACCGATGGGAATATCGCCAACGGAAGTGCCAGTGTCTGTCTCCAGTTGCGTCGGCTCCTGCGGGACCGTTCCCACTGTATCGGGTTTGGTCTGCGCTGATGCGGTTTGCTCCGCCACTTCTTTTTCTCGGATTGCCGTCTTGACCTGTTCCAGATAATCTTCGGTCTGCTGCGGGAGGTCATGCTTGTGGTTGAACAGGCTGAAAGTGCCGTCCACATATTCGGAAAGCTGCTCCTTTGCGCGCCGCACGGAGCCATAATAGCGATCATCCTCCGGCAAGCCGTCCAGCCGGGAGGTCAACGCCGCCAATATTTCCGCAGTCTTGCCCTTATCTTGCAGCTGCTCCT
>DPGF01000021.1:0-26855 GCA_003522105.1 Oscillibacter sp. | reverse complement strand
GCCCTTATCTTGCAGCTGCTCCTCGATCATGGGAAGCGCATCGTAATAATCCGCACCCTTGGGATAGGGACGCGGAACATCGTCCGGCGCATTGTAAAAACCGTTATAGACGGTTCGAGCCAACTGCCCACGCTCATATTCCGGGATCTTTGCGATGGCATCCTCGCCGGGGAATCGTTTCTGCGCGATCAGGCGCTCATACTCCTTGACCACATTGGGGATGGTCAGATGGACGGTATCATATTTCTTGAAATTATAGTCGCGCTCATACTCCAGCCCTTTGTAAGTCTTGGTGTATCCATACCCGGCGCGGGCTCCGCCGCTGTACTCGCCAAAGCTGCCCTTGATGAATTTCTGGTGTTCCTCCGGCGTGTGGGGATAACAGAAATGGGAGTACACCGCCAGTCGTCTATCAACACTGTCTCTTAGGAAGAACTGGTCGATTTCATCCTGTGTGATGAACATTTTGCACTGCCGCAGGAAGCTCGGTTGGGCGGTGAAACTGCGTTCCGGGTAGGAGAGGCCATCCAGCACAACACCGATCCGGTGGGTGTTGTAAGCGGATAGTCGCCAGTGCATAATGTCGCGGTCTTGGGCATAAGCGTCAAGGAAGGCATGATATTCCTGTGCCAGAGTTTGCAGTCCACCCTCAGTCTTTGCGAACGCGACCATATCCTTATCCAGCTCTGGGTAGCCCTTGTGCTGGTCGTGGATCGCCAATGTCTGTGGGAAAAGGCCCTGCGCGCGGCCTTCTTCATTCAGGTCGCGGGCCGTCATTAACATGGCGTCCATTGCTTCATGCAGCACCTTGTCCGGAGCCTGCGCCAGTTCGGACGCGGAGAGATAAGTCCCCGCCTCCAGCAGCTCCAGAATCCGCGCCGATGCCTGCTCCCATGTTACCACGGTTTTGCTGTACCCGGTGCGAATACTGTCGCCTTGGGCGAGGTGGATGCCGTCCTCCAGAAACCACACGGCATATTTGCGGCCTTCGTATTCAATGCCGCGCCCGTTCTCTCTGCCGAACTCCCGGCGCAGAAACTCTTCATTTTCCTGCTCTGGCCGCTCCCACATATAAAATACGGCGATGCGCTCTGCACTGTTGGGCTCGTTTCCGCCTGTGCAGAGTGCCAGGTCAATGACCTCCTGCGGCACCGTGCGCGCCGGGGCCAGAATGCCGGAGGGCGCGTCTACCGGGGCCTCGTACACTGGGGCGTCGCCGCCCATGTCGAATAGGGCAAGCTGCTCTGCGACGATTGGGGCGTTTTGCAGGCCCAGCTTGATCTTGTACTCGCCGCGCTCAATCAGGCCCTCGGTCATTTCGGTGATGACCGACCATGAAAAAACGGACTCTGAGGTGCGGGAGAGGTAGCTGCCCTCCCACATCAAAAGTCCGTCCTTCTCGGCGTGGTAGCCTGTCCGAACACCGTCGGTCAGGACTTCCATCCATATATCGTTGTAGCTGTTTTTCAAGAACTCTGTGCGTTCCGCAAGGCTCTTGTGCGCCTGAAAGTATTCAAAGATCTCCTGCCGCTTGTGTTTGCGCCCGCCGTCGTCCAGCAGGTTCGCTTCAATGAGGTGCATATCCAGAAAGGCGGGCAGTTCTGCGGTATTTTGCCGCACGTCATCATGTTCCTGTGCAAAGGACGCAGCCTGCTCCTGCGCTTTTTCGTCCGGATAATCACCGTAGACACGGAGGCACTGGCGTGTTTCGGCGTCATACACGGCAGCGCCGTCATAGGCAAAACCATCTTCCTCCATCGTACCGGCAACATAGCCCTGCGCTGCGGTCTCCGCTTCCTCCAGCGTTTGATAGTCCAGCTTATCGTCAAAGCCGTTTTCAAAATGGTGATAGGCTGCAACCTGATAGGGTGCGGCCATCTGCGTGGCGTAGCGGTCAATGGCTTCTGCGGTCAGCCATTCCGGTTTTTCCGGGAGGGCGTCATACAACTCCCGCATTTTCCTGATCTGTGCGTGGACATTGCCTGCCCACAGGTGCTTTTCACTCCGCCCACCAGCGCCGAGGAAGTAGTCACAGTCGGCGCGCAGGCGATCCAGCAGCACATAATCCCCACTGTAATCGACAAAGGCAGGAAGCTCGTCACTTCCTGCCTCTGTGGGTTCTTGGGTTGTCAGGCGTAGATCAGGTCGGTCAGCGCCAGTTCCTCCGCGCTGTGCCGGAGATTGTTCATCAGGCCCGTCCAGCGCATGGGATCGGTCGCTTTCAGCTCCTCCGTCACGCCCTCGGCCTGCGCCATCCGCGCCACGGTCTGTTCCACCATTTTCTGTGCTGTCTGCTCGATCTCCGAGAGATGCTCCGTCAGCTTGCCGCTGGTTTTCAGGTTGGTGTAAAGCACCCTGCGGTGCTTTTTCAGGTACGCTCTCCGCAGCTCCGCGTACTTGCCCAGATGCACCTCCGGCGTCTGCGGCATCAGCAGGTTCGGCACCTGATAGCCGTTCTGCATCCTGTAAGTGACCTCCATGCTGTTCGCTCCTTTCATGGGGTGTTTCGTGTTGTTCTGTGCGGTCATCATAACCGATTCTCGCGCGGTTTGCAAAAAACTGATCCCGCTGGGCCTGTATGACCGTTCGGCTAATCTCCCGCAATCCCATCTCCGCGATGTCGCTGGTGGCGATGCCCAGGGCGTTGATGGTGGGCGGCGTGTTGAATTCGTAAACATGGGCAAATTCGTCAGCAGTGAAATAATCGTCCGCCCGCAGGCCCAGCCGGGTCATCAGCATATACGCCACGCTGACCTCCAGCGCGTCCCGGTAGAACGCCTCTAAATTGAGGTCGTCCAGTTCCTCCAGCAGGCTGTCCTCGCGGCAGTCGCGCAGGTCTTGCAGGTAGTCCGTGAAGTTGTCCGCCACGGCATTGTGGCAGGCAGAGCGCACGGCGTCTGCGAGATTTTCTTTTTCGGCCAGGTTGCCGAAGGTGGCCTCCAGTGTTTCGATGACCTCCGGCTCAAAGGCCGGGTGCATCGTCCAGATAGGCAGTGGACGGGCAAAGCGGGACGCATGGGTGTCCGAAACATCAAAATAGAGCTTCAGGCAGTTTTGACCGTCATCGCCAAATACGGCGATGCTCTTGGCCCCACGGTTGACCCAGCGGCCAAACTGACGGTTCCAGCGCTCCATCTCAAGGACTGCGGTGGCATCCGGGCGCTGGGCGTAGATCAGAATTTGATCATCGAAGGGGCATTTGTAATTGTAGCAGGCCGCGCGGAGAAAGCCCGTCCAGCTTTGATAGCTGCCGGTGACACTCTGCACGGTCTGGTCATATAGCTCTGTGATAAGCTGAAATTTGGTTGGCAAGGCTCGCACCTCCTATCTTTCCGGCTCCGCCCGTTTTTTCGCTTGGAGCTGGTCATTCTTTTGCTGTTCTTTTTGCGCCTTTTCAAACGGTTTTCGCTGATAGCAATAAATATAAAACTGGTAATCACCTTTGATCGGCGTACAGCGGAGCATATACACATACCGCTTTGTTTTCACCATGAAGCCGCAGGAGGGAAACAGTGCGCCCTTGATGGCGCAGATCTGCTCATACCTGTTACAGTAGCGGTTCATGCTGTCGAAGTCCCGCAGCGGGGAACCCGGCTGCTCCCGCAGCCAGTTTACGGTACGGTCAATATCGGCCTTAAACTCCGGCGTATTCAGCGCATCCTGCTGGTGAGGCCACCATGTTGTGTAAAACTGCTTGCCGCTGCCAAAATCACCCCGCAGGTGTCCCACGCAACCTACGGTCTTGTCCTGTTCCTCGCTGCGAGCGAAATAGAGATCGTGCAGTGCAGGCTCATTGACGCTGTAAAAGTCAATGACATCCTTATCGCTGGCGGGATATTTCTCCTGAAATTCCGCAAGGGTACGGCATCCGCCATCCTGAAAGGAAAGACTACCGTTCTCCAGCGGAATCCACCCATCAATGGTAAGCTGGAACGGATCGCGGGTGAGGACGGTGCCATAGAAGTTGACCATGAGGTTTCGGGCCAACTCCCTCGGTTCTCCCCAATCCTCATCCCCGTGGCGCAGCTCGTAGCGATATACGTCCTCCGGCAGGGTGGCTCGGTCAATGCGGCATTCCGTAAACAATGCCGGTCGGTCAAAAATCGTGACCTCCTGATAGGTCACCTTCTGCGCGTCATAGCTCATCTGGCTTCACCTCGTTCTTTGTGTTTCTTTTGTGTCCTCTGCTGCATCAAAAACTCCGGCACTTCCTTGAAACCAACGCTATCCGTGTAGTAGGCGGTTTTCTTTCCACCTTGCGTCAGTACCACGATGTCGCTTACAGACAGGGAACGCATCCGACGGGCAAAGGGGCGGTGGTCGCTGTTATGCTTTGCCCATAGATGCTCCAGCGAATTTTCCTTTGCGTACATACCGGCGTAAACACGCTGATAATCAGCACTCCGAAGTTTCCCCTTCGCCGCTTCATAAGACCGGAAGCAGCAATCTGCGTCAGCGGTTGCGGAAATTTGATAGATTTCATAGGTGCCGATCTCGGCGCTGATTTTCGGCGTTCTGGGAACATAGGTATTGCCGCTGCGTTCCTGCATTTCTGCAAACTCGCAAATATGATAGGCAGAGTTACCGATGTAAACATGGTAATCGTCGATGTACTTGCAGGGGAAAACCATCCTCTCCCCGTCGAAACGGGTGATGACGATGCTTTCTCCGTCTTGGATGCTAAACAGCGTGTGGTATTCGCTGTCGATGAAGCGAATGTCATGCTTGTTCTTGTCAGGGTTTGGAAAGGCGAACACGCCCATAATGTTGACCGGCTCACGGTCTGTCATTCGCTTTCACCTCTATCGTTCTAAAAAATAAGGCCGGGACATTCATCGTAGAATAATCCCGGCAAAGCGAAACGGCACGGTTTCCCGTGCCGCTCATTCGATGATTCGATTATCGTGCGCCCCGATCCTGCTTGGCCGGACGCCTTTTGGTCGGGGCGTTCTTCAGCCTTTCCAGAGAATAATCCAGGATTCGCTCCTTGCGTTTCTCTAGCATGGTGCAATAGAAGCGTTTCTGCAAGTCCGTAATAAACGGCGTATCCGCAATGAGCTTGCGTATCCTTGCCATATCAATACGGGGAACAATGCGCTTCAATGCGCGGTTACAGTCCTCATTTTGCAGGGAAGAAATAAAATCAAAATACTTGATCTTCTTGCCATTCAACATGATGGCTGAGGTAGGGATCTCAAAAATACGGTAATTCAAATCGCTTTCATTTGACAGCACCTTACTCATGATCTCGTCATCCGCCTGCGGGTATAGGCAGCTGCCGCAGTCATAGACCGGAGCCAGCGTCATCTGATCCGTCTGCGCATCATAGAGGAACCCCCAGTTGCCGTTATGCCGGTCCCAGTTGCCAATCAGCGCATCTACAATGAACATATCCCAGAATCTCTCCGTTACCGCCATGCGGTCAACTGCATTTTGTTCCTCAAAGGTGTGAAGAATATCGGACAATTCCGTACCGTAGCCGCTGCGCTCAGAGTCAATGATTTGGTTTTTCAGGGAGGCGAAATCCTGTAGGGTGACACCCGGTTCTGTAAAGTCTCCGCAGGCCACCACGATTTTTTCTTTTCCCTTTACAGTATAGGTGCCAAGTATGGTTTTCTGCACAGGAATACCAATGCTCTCATAGATTTGACAGCCAAGGTATTCGGAAAAGCAACTGTTGCTGTAACTCATGTCCTTGTTTTTGGTGGGCGGAGGAGGAAATTTCAGCATATATTGCTGCCCCTCGTAAATTACAGAGATCTTGCTGCCGTTCGCTCCGGCATACATTTTGTTTCGCTTCGGAAGGTTTGTAAAATCAACGATTTGCATTTATTCACTCCCGTTCCATTCTCAAATATTTTTCACGGAGATACCACGCCTGCTCCGGGCTGATGATCTGGTTGACCTCCGCGCTGTTGATGTCGCTTTGCAGATTGCAGTAATCACAGTCCCAAAGCGTATAGTTCTCGCCATTGTCCACCTTCTGCCACGCTTTCACCATGGCTTGGATGGACTCCTGCAAAAATTCCGGCAGTCCGCACTCCAGATAGCTGCGGTCTTTGGGAAGGCCCTTTTCGTCATAGGGCGAGGACAGCTTCATCATATCCTCCATCGTGCAGCCCAGAGCCTGCGCCAGCTTTTGCACCGTCTTTGCATTGCACCGCTCCATATCGCTTCTTCCGGCGCATATATCCATAATCGTCGTCTTGGGAACGCCGCTGAGCTTAGATAGCTGATATTTTGAAAGGTTCCGCTCATTGAGCAAAGTCTGCAAGTCCATTTTCCTCGCCTCCTGTCCTGAAGGGTTCTTGCGATACTTTCATTATATCGGCGTGCCGACTTACCGTCAATAGCAATGAGGCGACTTCTTTCTCACACCTTTGCCGGATCGTCACCGCTCTGTTTTATGCTCCCCAGATTTTCTCTCATGCGGTACACACCTCTGCCGCTCCATCTGCTTTTTGTATTCATTTCCGGCCCGTTCACAGAAATCTTCGATGCAGGAGCTGCGGTCAGAGCGGTAATGCCCCCAAAAGAAATTGGGTGGGCCGTTGCCGTCGTTTTTGCAGTTGCGCTGCCATGTGACGAAGGGGGCAGGGGCTTTTTCACATTCGCCCATGACAAACTCGGCACTGCCGACGCGGACGCGGGCGGTGATGTGGTATTCCTGATTGACCATTTCCCCCACTACATAGCTGCCGTGTTCTAACTGGACGGTGCAGCTCCCGTTTTGTGCAAAGGTCGCTGTCACCGGCATGACCGGAAGCCCGCGCACCAGATCCGGCAGCATGATGAACTGCGACCTTTGGCTCATCAACTCTTGCGGCAGTTTGTCCATGGGCAGATAAAAGTGCTGTTTGCCCATGATCTCATAGCACAATAAGAAACTGCTGACGGGATAGCACACGCTCATGATTGGGTCTTTGATATGGCCTTGGACGATGTTGGAATTCACATATCTTGTGTTGTCCAAATACCATTGCGGTTTCGCGCCTGGTGTATTCCAGCCGAACATGGATCCTGCCAGCATTGCCGCTTCCTGAATATCCGTAATGCCGCGCCGCACATTATGGCTGCTGGCGATCTCGCGGTTTTCCTCGCGGTTTCCGGTATCCCACTCAGAGGGATAATAGCCACTCTCGCCTTTTTTGATGATAATAAGCTGTCCTGTGGAGGGCAGAATGGAAAAGCAGGCATCGGGTAATTCATTTCGTCGCATAGCTGCACCTCCTCATCGCGCCTGCTCCTGCTGCCGCTTGCGGTGCCAACCCTCCAGCAGCTTGATGATGACATCCTCCATCTGCTTTGGGGTGTAGCTGGAGGGAAAGTATTTTTGTAGACGGTCGTTGCGGATCGTGACCTTGCGTTCCAGCGGCTTTTCCTCCCGCATGATGAGGTCGATGATGTTGTTTTCCAGCTTGCCCTCGGCGCTGAGCTGCTTGAGTCGCTGGGCCTGTCCCAGCGACGGGGATACCTCGTCGCGCTCCATGACCAGCAGGAGGTAGGTCTGTTCTTTTTCGGACAGGTGGGAGAGAAAATCCGCTGCGGGAACGAACTTGAGCGTTCCCGCGTCCACCGCGTCCAACAGCGGAGGGATCAGCTTATTCAGGCGCACATAGCGCTGAATTTGCGATGTACTTTCGTTGACTTGCTCTGCCAAAATTTCTTTTGACTTGCCACGAAAATAATGGGGGCCAACTTGGTCCCCATTTTCTCTTGAAGGCCGTCCAGCCTGCCGTTTCATGGCGTCCAGCTTCAGCTTGTAGGCTTTGGCTTTCTCGCTGGGCAGTAAGTCCTCGCGGTTGATGTTGTAATCCACCACGAGGATGTCCGCTTCCTCGTCACTGTAATTGCGGACGATGACGGGGCGGGTATCCAATCCCACGGCCTTCGCGCAGTAATCGCGCCGGTGGCCGGAAATGATCTCGTATCCGCCAGCATCACGGGGGCGGACGATCAACGGCTCAGCGATGCCGATATGCTCGATGCTGTCCATGAGGCGCACCAAGTCTGGCGTGGGGCGGTCAATGGTGTATGGCTGGCGGGAGTATGGGAAAACTTCTGTGGCGGGAACGATCTGAATCCGCTCCTGCCGGTCAGCTTCTCGCTCCGCGTCTGTTTTGAACAGGTCATCGTACCGGGTCAGCTCGATGCCGCTTAATTTGCTTGCCAAGGCTCAACACCTCCCTCGTCAGATTTTCATACGCCAGTGCCGCCTTGCCGCTGCGGTCATGGTCGTAAATGCTTTTGTTTTCCACGCTGATCTCCGCCGCCTTGATGGAACGGGGAATTTCGCTTGCGAACACATGACCGCCATAGGTCTTGCGGACAAGTGCGTTGATCTCCCGCGCCAATGTGGTGCGGCTGTCCACCATCGTCAGCACAATGCCGTCCACCTCCAGCTTCGGGTTGAGCTGCCGCTTGACACGGGTGATGGTTCGCAAAAGCTGCTCCAGTCCTTTGGCTGGGAGGTACTGTGCCTGCACGGGGATAATCACGCTGTCCGCCGCAGTCAGGGCGTTGATGGTCAGCATACCGAGGGACGGCATACAGTCAATGAGCGCGTAATCGTAGCGGTCTGCCACGGTGGACAGATATTGCCGCAGCACCGTTTCACGGCTCATGGTGTTGACCAGCGTGACCTCCAGTGCCGACAGCTCGATATTGGCGGGGACAAGGTGGACGCCAGACGGGTGGTGCAGAATGCCCTCGCCGGGGGTGATGGGCTGCTCCGCGATGATCTTCTCCATCAGGGTGGAGAGCGTGGGGGATAATTCGTCAGGCTGCGGCCAGCCCAACATTTGCGTGAGATTGCCTTGTGCATCGGCGTCGATCAGCAGGACTTTTTTACCTTGCCGAGAAAGACCAATGCCGAGGCTGGCGGCTGTGGTGGTCTTACCCACGCCGCCCTTCTGATTTGCCAGTGCGATTGTTTTCACGGGTTCGATGCTCCTTTCAGTCGTAAAATGGGTTTCAAAAAAGCAGAGCTGTTCGCTCTGCCTATCCGCTGTCATGGAAGTCGTGATTCACTTTGGCGCGGTAGTAGCTGCCGCAGGTAGCTGGGGCGTTGAACAGCATCTCCAGCAGATAGGCTTTGATGTTACGAATGTCCGCGGTGCTCTCCCGCAGGCAGTCCAGCACATACTCGATGTGGGAGGAATCCAGCTTCAGAAAACGCTCCTTCACTAACGCCGTATAAAGCTGCTTTCCGCCGATCCGCATGAAGCTGCCCTGTGTGCAGAGGACCTCCAGCATGAGGTCCGCGATCTCGTCGATGTCGTCGTAGGGATGCTGCCGGCGCAGGTGGTCATACTCGATGTTTTCCCGAATCTCTTTTCGGTATTCCTCGATCACCTCCTCCGGCTGCGCGCCCGGATGGATAGATGAATCAGTATTATTCAACTCAGTATTATTCTTATCAGTCTTATTACACTCGGTTTTTCCGAGGTCTTGACTTCTGATTTTCCGAAGTCTGGATTTCGGCAGCTCGGAGGCTCCGCTTTCGGCGTATCCTCGCTTGGTTCGTCCTCCATGCCCATGAAGCGGAGAACATAGATTTTCGCCGGTCTGCCAAGCCCCTGCTTGACCCGCCTAATGAGGCCAACGCCTTTGGCACTGTCCAGCTCCGCGAACAGCTTGACCGCCTTATCCGTCTTGCAGCAGAGCTGTTCGCACGCCTCCTCCAGCGTAAAGTAGATATACACATGGCCATCATCGTCCATCCAGCCGTTTCTCATGGACAGGCTCATGCGGTCCAGCATGAGGCCATACAGCAGCTTCGCGTCGGTGGAGAGCCGCCGAAAGTACGGCTCGGTGATCAGGAGCTTGGGGATGCGGAAAAAGGCGTATTGCTCGGCGTCCATGCCGAGATGGTATGCAAAGATCGCCTGCGGCATATCTGACACCTCCGTTCTGCCACAGTTTTTCATATCTCTCAACGGCGGTCTGTGGTATAGTAAAAGGGAGCATTGCCACGCAATGCTCCCTTACCGTAACCGGACCTGCCGGTGGATTCTTATTCAGTTTGACTTAACACATCACTGTCAGCCGTTTGTCAAATAATTGTGTTTCCCGCATGGGGTTTTCCCTTGATTTTGCCCTTATCAGCTCACGCGGTCAAGGGTAACAGCGTATAAAAGAAGATAATTTCGGGTGGTTTTGATTTCTCAATAAACCCAGTGATTTCAATGCTTTGCGCCGATTTTGACGGTTGCTTATAACCGCTAATAACAGATGAAATATTTGGGCGGTGCGAATCTGAAATATTTGGGCGGTGCGAATCCCGATTGATGAAATGAGTGATGTTTGATATAATAGCATAGACAAGTTTTTACATGAGGTGGCAGGATGCGGAACAAAAAACCTCCTTTTGAAATTACAAATGCGATGATCGACCATGTTGCTGAGATTGCAGAGCTGGTTGGGCGGCTGACCTCTACGAATCAGCTTTCAGCCAACCCCTACTTTGCGGCGCACCAATCGCATCCGAACAATTCATGGCTCATTAGCCATCGAGCAGAACACGCTGTCTCTGGAGCAGGTTACCGCCGTTCTCAACGGCAAGCAGGTTCTGGCTCCGCCTAAAGATATTGCAGAGGTTAAGAATGCTTACGAGATCTATGAGCGCTTGGATGAGCTTGATCCCTACTCTGTGGATGACCTGATGACTGCTCACGGCATCATGACACGAGGATTGGTGGATGAGTCAGGGATGTTTCGTACCCGTCCTGTTGGCGTTGTAGATCAGGAAGGGCATGTCTTGCATTTTGGCACTCTGCCGCAGTATGTCCCCGATTTGGTCATGGAGCTGCTGGACTGGACGAAAAATAACGATGTGCATATGCTGATCCGCAGCTGTGTGTTCCATTATGAGTTTGAACTGATTCATCCCTTTGCCGATGGTAACTGCCGTGTGGGCCGCCTGTGGCATACGCTGTTGCTTTCTAAATGGAATATTGCCTTTGCCTGGCTGCCGGTGGAGTCCATCATCCATGACCGTCAGCAGGAGTATTATGCGGCCATCAATGCCTCCAATGACGCCGGAGAGTCTACGGTGTTTATTGAGTTTATGCTGTCGGCGATCAAAGCATCGCTCATGGATGCCATCGATACGAGTGATGCAATGAGTGATGGGCAGATGGATAAGGCAGCAATGCGCTGGCGGCAGATTGAGAAGTTCCTGGAAACGCACGAGTTTATTATGAACGCGGATGTGAGAAACCTGTGTGGCGTGTCAGCTGCAACGGCAAATCGAATTCTTGCGGGGTTGGTTACAAAGAGTAAACTTGTCAAATATCACATAAGTGGTCATTGGAGATATAAATTAGCGCCCTAAAAACTCCCTATATAAAACAACCTTTAAAGCGAGGATAGTATTATGGCAGATAAAGTTGGTGGCTTTATTTCAAAACTTCAATTCAATAATGGAGAAACTGTTGATATCAGCAAAAATGATATTGTTGTCTTTGTTGGCCCTAATAATGCTGGCAAAAGTCAATCTCTAAAAGATATTTATGCTTTAGCCCAAGAACCTGTACAAGGGACGGTAATTACGAGCATTGAGATAACGAAAAATACGCCAGAACTTATACCGCTTCTTGATACATTAGATACACCTAAATCCGAAAGTGATTACAAAGAATATACTATCATGGGGAAGAGTATTAGGGTACGGAGTTACACCGAAAAAGACTTTCACGCCAATGCTACTTATCAAAATCTTCGGGATATTTTTGTCGCAAATCTTGATACCGCTGCTCGTTTATCCATTTGTAAGCCAGCTGATAATATTGCTCGAAATGCAGCAAAGCAACATCCTATACATTATGCTGCCTTTACTGAAAAGTACGGGAAATGGTTATCTGATAATTACAAGAAAGCATTTGGTGAAAATATTATTGTTAACAATCTGTTCGGCGGAAAAATACCGCTTTGTATCGGTGAGACTGTCAAATTAAACGGAATTGAAGACTTACAAACAGCGATATATAAAGGGGCCGAAACCCTTGATTCATACAAGCAAGTTCAAAATCAAGGCGACGGAATCAAGAGTTTTACCGGCATATTGTTATACCTTATGCTCGATTATTATTGTACTTTCTTAATCGATGAACCTGAGTCATTTCTTCATCCACCACAGGCTAATATCATGGGACAGATTATTGGTGAAACTCTATCTCAGAACCAACAAGCTTTTATTTCTACCCATAGCGAAGATATTGTTAAAGGGCTACTCTCTGTTTGTCCTGACAGAATAAAGATTATTAGGATCACTCGAGAAAAGGATGTCAACAGTTTTGCAGTTTTAAGTAACGAAAACTTTAAAGCAGTTTGGAATGATCCTCTTTTAAAACATTCCAACATTATGAGTAGTCTTTTTCACAAGCAAGTCGTACTTTGCGAAAGTGATTCAGACTGCAAAATGTACTCAATTATTGAGTCCCACCTTAAACGCAAAGAAAATAAATACTCCGAAACGCTTTATATCCATTGCGGAGGAAAGCATCGAATGGCAAAAATTATTAAAGCGTTAAAGATGCTTAATGTCGACACAAAACTTATCCCGGATATTGATGTACTAAACGATGAAAAGGTGTTCCGCGATATTGTTGAAGCCGTTGGGCTCGAGTGGAGCACCATTTCAGCTAAATACAAAACAATAGTTTCCAATCTTCATAGTTCAAAAGAAAGTATAAAACGGAGTGATGCAGCAGTTATCATCGAGCAAATCCTCAATTCTTCACAGAATGCCCTGTTATCTGGAAAAGAAATTGACGCCATAAGGGATGCGCTGAAAACTGTTTCAAAATGGTCTGCACTTAAAGAGTACGGAATTCCTGCCATCCCACGCGGTGATGCAAGGACGGCATTTGATAGCATGAACAGCATGCTTAGGGAAAAAAGAATATTCATAGTTCCTGTTGGGGAGCTGGAATGCTTTATTAAGTCGGTTGGAGGTCATGGACCTGATTGGGTAAATACCGTACTTGAAAAGTACCCCGATTTAGATGATCCAGTATATGCCGAAATAAAGGAGTTTGTCAGTAGTATGGGGATATAAGATTGACCTGATGAATGGCCGCTTACGTTAATTTTCTGCCCCGCTTACAATAACCACAGCGCTACCCTAACATGCCCGATGCCCGGAAACCCTTGATTTTCAAGGCTTTCCGGGCATCACTTACATTAGTTCCGGCGCGATACATAGCTGCGCGAGATCCCAAGCTTTTTTGCGACCTCGCGCTGCGTGCGGGGCATTTTCCCGCCGAGGCCATAGCGCGAGGTGATGACCTCTTCCTCCCGCTCCGTCAGGCATTCGTGTACAAGTTTTCGCACGCGCAGGCAGTCGTCCCGATCCTGGATATCGAGGTACATCGTGTCCTCCACGCCGACAACGTCCATGAGATAGAGCGACTCGCCATCGGAATCGGAATCGAGCGAATCGTTGAGCGACACCTCGCCCTGCGCCTTCTTCCGGCTGCGAAAGTACATGAGGATCTCATTCTCCACGCATTTGGCAGCATAGGTCGCAAGGCGAGTTCCCTTTTCCGGGCGATAGCTGGAAACCCCCTTGATAAGCCCGATGGTGCCGATCGAGATCAGGTCGTCCTGCTCGTCAGACTGCGTGTAGTACTTCTTGGCAATGTGGGCGACGAGGCGCAGGTTGTGCTCAACGAGCATATTGCGCGCCTCCAGATCGCCCGCAAGCATCTGCTCAACATATTTCTTCTCCTCCTGCGCGGAAAGCGGACGCGGGAACGAGCCGCCCGACAGGTGAAGCGAGAGCAGCATGGCGTGCGACAGCAGATAAAGTGCAATCGAAAGCATAAAAACTCCTCCTCTTTTCTTCATTTTATGGGCAGACGGGAAGTCCCTATGCGCAGCGCAAAGCGCGGCAATATGCCGCGCAGACTCCCCTGCATTTTGCGCAAAACATCTCAATTGTGCAAAATAACGCCGCATTTATTTTATTTTTCTTCCGCAAATTGTGAATTTTTTCCTCACTCTATTGATTTTTGGCATTCAAGCGCTATACTAAAACCAACTACAGAAAAAGGAGGAACTTTTTCATGCCCGCACGTAAAAATACTGCACGGCTTTCCAAAAAGCCGCCGCTGTCACCGCAGGAACTCAAGCAGATCGACGCTTTCTGGCGCGCAGCAAACTATCTGACCGCCTGCCAGCTCTATCTTCTCGACAACCCGCTTTTGGAGCGCCCGCTGCGTGAAAGCGACCTGAAGCAGACCATCGTCGGCCACTGGGGCACCTGCCCGGGACAGAACTTCATCTACACGCACCTGGATCGCGTCATCAAGCGCGATGACCTTGACATGATCTATCTCTCCGGCCCCGGCCACGGCGGCAACGCTATGGTTGCGCAGGACTGGCTGGACGGCAGCTACACGGAAGTCTACCCCAACATCACCCGCGACAAGGCTGGCATGCAGAGGCTCTTCAAGCGCTTCTCTTTCCCCGGCGGCATTCCCAGCCATGTGGCGCCTGAGACTCCCGGCTCCATCCACGAGGGCGGCGAATTGGGCTATTCCCTCGCCCACGCCTTCGGCGCCGTGGCGGATAACCCCGATCTCATTGCAGCCTGCGTCGTCGGTGACGGCGAGGCCGAGACCGGACCGCTGGCGACCTCGTGGCACGGCAACAAATTCATGAACCCGATCACCGACGGTGCGGTGCTGCCGATCTTGCATCTGAACGGTTTTAAAATAGCCAACCCCACCATCTTCTCCCGCATGAGCCATGAAGAGATTGAATGCTTCTTCCGCGGCTGCGGCTGGGAACCGCGCTTTGTGGAAGGCAGCGAGCCTGAGCTGATGCACCAGCAGATGGCCGCTGCGCTCGACTGGGCGATCCGCGAGATCCACCGCATTCAGCGCACCGCGCGCAAGAGCGGCAAGGCAAGCCGCCCGCGCTGGCCAATGCTCGTACTGCGCACGCCCAAGGGCTGGACGGGGCCGAAGGAAGTCGACGGTCTGCCGGTCGAAGGCTGCTGGCGCGCCCATCAGGTGCCCATTTCCATGGGGGCGGAGGAAAAGGCGCATCTGCCGCTGCTCGAGAGCTGGCTGCGCTCGTACAAGCCCGAAGAGCTCTTCCATCAGGACGGCACGCCGGTGGAGCTGGTCGCGTCCTTCCCGCCCACAGGCGCGCGCCGCATGGGTGCGAACCCGCACGCAAACGGCGGTCTCCTGCTGCGCGATCTGCGTACGCCGGATTTCCGCGATTACGCGGTCGATATTCCCTCTCCCGGCGCGGTAGAGGCACAGGATATGTACGTCCTCGGCACCTATGTCCGCGATGTGATGAAGCTGAACATGGACGCGCGCAACTTCCGCATTTTTGCGCCCGACGAAACGGCTTCCAACCGCTTGCAGGCCGTCTTTGAGGTCACCGGCCGCCGCTTCCTCGACGAGCAGATCGAGGGCATCGACGACCACCTCGACCCCGACGGCCGCGTGATGGACTCCATGCTCTCCGAGCATTTCTGCGAAGGTTTCCTCGAAGGATATCTGCTCACCGGCCGCCATGGCTTTTTCGACAGCTACGAGGCGTTTATCCGCATTGTAGACTCAATGTTCTCCCAGCATGCCAAGTGGCTCAAGATGTGCAATGAGCTGCCTTGGCGGCAGGATATTGCATCGCTCAACTATATCCTCGCCTCGAATGTCTGGCAGCAGGATCACAACGGCTTCACGCACCAGGATCCGGGCTTTCTCGACCACGTGGCGAACAAGAAGGCCGATGTGGTGCGCATGTATCTGCCGCCCGACGCCAACTGCCTGCTCTCCTGCTTCGACCACTGCATCAAGAGCCGTAACTATGTAAATGTCATCGTGGCGAGCAAGCACCCGCGCCCGCAGTGGCTGACGATGGAACAGGCCGTGAAGCACTGCACGCAGGGCATCGGCATCTGGGAATGGGCGTCGAACGACCAGGGGCAGGAGCCGGACATCGTGATGGCCTGCTGCGGCGACACGCCGACGCTTGAAACGCTCGCCGCCGTAACGATCCTGCGCCGCGAGCTGCCGGAGCTCAAGATCCGCGTGGTGAACGTGGTCGACCTCATGAAACTCCAGCCCCACACCGAGCACCCGCACGGTCTGACGGACGAGGAATACGACACACTCTTCACCAGGGATAAGCCTATCATCTTCGCCTATCACGGCTATCCTACGCTGATCCACGAGCTGACCTACCGCCGCCACAACCGCAACCTGCATGTGCGCGGCTACAAGGAAGAGGGTACGATCACGACCCCGTTTGACATGCGCGTGCTCAACGACATCGACCGCTTCGATCTTGTCATCGACACGGTGCGCCGTCTGCCGCAGCTCGGCAACCGCGGTGCCTACCTCGTCCAGAAGATGAACGACAAGCTCGTCGAACACCGCCAGTATATCAAGGACAACGGCATCGACCTGCCCGAAGTGCGCGCGTGGAAGTGGAACGACGGCAAGGGCATCGAGTCGTAAGAGAGGAGATTGCGTTATGCGCATTGCAATTCCCGTTGCGGGAGAAACCGTCGCGTCGCCGCTGGGCGATGCAGAGGGCTTCCGCTTCTATGAGGACGACCACGGCCGCATCGTGCGGCAGTTTCTCGTGCCGATGGAAGAGCGCAGCACGAAGGCCGCCATCGACCTTTTGGAGCGCTACGGCATTGACGCGCTGCTCTGCGGCACGATCGACGAAAATGAGCGCATCGCCGTTGGCACGGCAGGTCTGATGCTTTTCCCCGGCTATGTCGGCGAAGCGGACGAGGCCGCGCTGCGTTTTTTGAGCGGCAGCATCGTTTCCGACCCGAATAACCACTGCAACGCCTGCGGCTTCAAGGGCGCATGCTCGCTGAAGGACAAGGGCGGCTGCGGCAAATAAAGCTGAAAAAGGAGCAAGCCAAAAGGCTTGCTCCTTTTTTACGAATGCTGTTATGATGCGGGGCGCGTGGTGACAAGGTAATCCGAGTTGATCCAACCGAACTGTCCGCCTACGGAGACGAACGTCCAGCCGTCCTGCTTGGCAGCCGCCTGCACCTCGGTGCCGAGGGAAACGGTCGTGATCTTGTCATAGCTCGTACCGGGGCCGCTGCGCAGATTCACGCCGCCTGTGGTGTAGTAGATGTAATACTTATCGTAAACCGAATTTGGCTTGACCGCAACTTCCGTGTGACCCGTGAGGTCGAGCCAATCGATCTTTTCGCTGTTCGTGCTGTCATTGCCCTGCGTGCCGCCGGTTTCACCGGCATCGCCGTCCGGCAGGCCGTCCTCACCGTTGGTAAGCTGATTGTCCTCGCCCGTCTGCGAGCCGCCGCGCAGCTGCTCGATCTTCGTCTGTGCATCGGCAAGGTCGCGGCGCGCGCCCTTGAGCTTGAAGGACAGAACGATCACCGTGATGAAGAGCACCAGCGAAAGCGCCAGAAGCCCCATAAAAAGCGTGTAAAGCGGATTGCGCCGCGGCTTGCGGCGGCTGACCCGACGTCCTTCCATAAATGATACCCCCTTATCGGTTTGTTCCTCTTTATTGTACATAATTTTCACAAGTTATGTCAAGTGGCTTTCCCGTTTAGACGCAGAAATTCATAAAAAGTTCCCGCCCGGCACAAAAAAAGGAGATGACCTTGGCCATCTCCTTTCAGTGGATTCACTTTTTGTTCGCGCGCTCCTTGCGCCGCTCGAGAAGCTCCTTGGGCTCCGCCTCGGCAAGCTTGCGCTCGCGGCGCTCGAGCACCTCCTTGGGCTTTTCGGTGATCGCGCCAGCCGCCTTGAGGGATTCCTTCGTTGCCACCGGGCCGACCAGCTCGTAGATGAGCACGGAGAAGAGAATGATGTTGCGGATCAGCTCGCCGTCCGCGCCGAGTACCTGTGCGCTCACGCACATACCGAGCGCCACGCCCTCCTGCGGCAGCAGCATCACGCCGAGGTACTTCTGCACCGTATGGTCGCAGTGTACCGCCTTGGCGGACCAGCGCGCGCCGCAATACTTGCCGGCCGAGCGTGCGATGATGTACACAACGCCGATGAGCACGAGCACGCCTTGAGAAAAGACGCTCAGGCGCAGGTTTGCGCCGCTGATGACAAAGAACACCGCGAGCATCGGCGTGCTCCACTTGTCCGCACGCTCCATGAGATCATCGGACAGCGGGCAGATGTTGCAGAACACCGTGCCGAGCATCATGCACACGAGCAGCGGAGAGAAGCCGCACTCCACGCCTGCAACGGTAAACTCTACCGCAGAGAGGCCGACCATCAGGAAAATGAAGGCAATGCTCAGCGAGAGACGGTTGGAGTTCGAGCGGAACATCGTCTCAAGCTTCGTGAGGACAAAGCCCGCGATCGCGCCGAGCAGCAGCGAGCCGACGATCTCGATGAGCGGAGAGAGCAGGATGCTCGCAACGCTGAACTGCGCGCTGTCCATCGCGCGGGCAATGCCGAAGGACACAGCAAACGCGATGAGACCCACCGCATCGTCGAGCGCGACGATCGGCAGCAGCAGGTCAGTGAGCTCACCCTTGGCCTTGTACTGGCGCACGACCATCAGCGTGGTCGCCGGTGCGGTAGCCGTGGCGATGGCGCCGAGGGTGATCGCTGCGGGAACAGAGAGCACATCAGGGCGCAGGAAGTGGAACACAACAAGTGCAATATCAACAAAGGCAAGTGCGACGAGAGCCTGCACAACGCCGATGACCATGGCCTGCTTGCCGGTCTTTTTAAGCTGGCTGAGGCGGAACTCATTGCCGATGGAAAACGCGATAAAGCCCATCGCCACATCGGAGATCATGCTCAGCGCCTCGACCTGATCGTAACCTGCAAAGCCAAGGCCGGGAATGCCGAGGCGGCCCAGCACGAACGGCCCGATCAGAACGCCCGTCACAAGAAACGCCGTGACATCGGGCAGGTGCCAGCGGCTGAAAATACGCGTCATCAAAAGCCCTGCGAGCAGCGCAAAAGCCAGATTCAAGATGGCAGTCATAGTTACACCCTCATAACAAATAATGGTGGGCGATCAATCCGCCCAAGGCTTGTATTGTAGTATGTTCGTGCACGAAATGCAAGCACTTTCTGCAAGTTTTCTGTCAAATACAGAAAAAGCGACAGCTTTTTGAGAAAAAGCTGTCGTTTGGTTTCGTTTGCTCCGGTTCAGTCCGTATTCACGCGCACACCGGTGAAATAGCTGTTGCCAAATCCATCGGTGTATACGCCGCGCAGCGTATCGCGCAGCAGGTGCGCCGTGCCGTCAAAATACACCGGCGAGAGCGCCATATCGTCGAAGAGCATCATCTCCGCATCGTGAAGAAACGCTGTGCGCGCCACAAGGTTTTCCGACGCCGCTGCTACACCGATCAGCACATCGTAAGTGCCGTTTTCATAGTTGATCAGGTTCTGCTCGCTCTCGCTGCACCAGCGGTCAAGAAAGCCCATCGCATCATCATAGAGTACGGTGATCTTTTGCAGCGCAAGCTCATAATTTTTCGCTTCCATGCGCGCATTGTATTCCGCCTGCGTCACGCCGCGCAGCATCACCGTCACGCCGAGCGTCGTACTCCACATATTCTGCAGCGCCGCAGCCACGGCGTCATTTTCCGTACCGGAGACATACAAAAGCTCGATCGGCGGGAACATGCTCGTGCTGTAATAGCCCGCGTAGCTCAGTTCCTCACGTGCTTCCGCCTGCCACGCGTTCACGTCTTCCTCGTCAATGCTGCGAAGCACGCCGCCGGTCGTGCGGAAGTCATCGTCCGTTTCACCGGAATCCGGAATGCCGTAGGGAACAAGCCCCGTGGCAGGCGTATTTTCCGCGCCGCCTGCTGCCGCAGCGGCCGCACGGTCAATGGCAAGATCGAATGCCTCGCGGATATGTTCGTTTGAGAAGAGGTCGCTCTCGTGGTTATAAAGCACGCACGCCGTTGCATACACCGCCGTCGGCTTCCAGTTTTCATCTTGTGAAAGTTCGGCGATCACACTGTCGGGCAGGTGGGCGATATAGTCAATGTCACCCGCCTCGTAAAGCTTCCACGCCTCTTCCGAGCCAGAGGCAAAAACAAAGCCAAGCTCATCTGGGCCAACCAGACGCGCTTCGTAATACTCCTCGTTGCGCACCGCCGTCAGCTTGCTGCTCTTGGACCACGCGCTCACATGATATGCGCCGTTGCTCACAACATTCGGCATATCAAAGCCGGCGCCGTCTTCCGTCAAATCGCGGCGCAGCGGCATCGTAGCGACCGCCGTGCAGATGCCCTCGATAAAGTACGCGCAAGGCGCGCTCAGTGTAACGACGAAGGTCGAATCATCCTTAGCCGAGACCTGAAGCTTTGCCTTGTTGCCGGTTTCGCGCACCTCGTCGTAGCCCGCCACCACGCTCATCAGCGAATGGTTCGGAGAATTGGTCGCAGGGTCGGCCAGGCGCTGCCAGGCATAGACAAAATCGTCCGCCGTCACCTTCTCCCCGTCCGACCAGCGCGCGGTAGATCGCAGCGTGAAGCGGTAGGTCACGGTGCCGTCGTAGTTCGTTTCCTCGGTATATTCCTTCGCCATGCCGTTGGTGAGCATCACCTCGCCGCTGCCGTCGTCGCTCTCGCGCATCAGGTTTTCGTACAGGGCATGAAAAATGCTGTCGGCGTCCGTATCGGTGTTCATCGCGGGATCGAGCGAGTCGATCGCGCCGCAGACGCCCACGTTGAGAACGAGCTTTTCATTCCCCTGTTTTTTATTGCCGCAGCCGGACAACAGCCCAAGCAGCAGCGTTGTGCCAAGCAGCAGCGCTGCGATCCGTTTTATCGTTTTCATAGTCTCTCCTATTAGCAAAAGCGCGGTAAGCCGCCGCTCCAGTATCGTAACATGCGCTTCATTATAGCGAAATTTTCTGCTCTTGTAAAGGCAGGAGCGTGAAAAGTTACAATTTGTTACCAAATTATCGCCGCTGGCCTATGCAAAAAGGAGCATCTCTTAAAAAAGAAATGCTCCCTTTTGTTCTGCTCCCATGCAGCGGAAAGTCGCTCCGTCAACCTTCGACCAGCTTTCCGTTCTCGTCCAGATGCGCCTTTTTCACCTCGCCGCCGGTGTATTTGATGATCGCGTCCAGACGCATGCCGGATGGGTAATCCGACACGAGTGTATAGGCGACGCCGCGCCGCTTGGCGCGCCCCGTGCGGCCGATGCGGTGCACGTAATATTCGTTTTCGAGCGGCACATCATAGTTGAATACCGCGTCCACATCGTCCACATCGATGCCGCGCGCGGCCACGTCGGTCGCAACAAAGACCGGCAGCTCGCCGCGGCGGAAGCGCGCCATGACGGCCTCGCGCTTTTTCTGCGGAATATCACCGTGAATGCAGTCGACATCGAGTCCTTCCATCATCAAAAAGGCCTTGAGCCGCTCCGCCATACCCTTGGTGTTGCAAAAGGCCATCACGCGCTCGTGCCCCTCGGCGCGAATGATCTGCGCCATAACATGCGCCTTGTCGTTCTGGCCCACGTCGATGCGATACTGCGCAATGTCGGGCTTGTTCTCTTCTTTCGCCTGCACGGTGATCTCCTCGGGGTCGCGCTGATACATCCAGCTGATGTCCATGACCTCGCGCGAGATGGTCGCGGAGAACATGCCGAGGTTGCGTCGGCTCTTGAGCTTGTCGAGAATGCGCGTCACATCGTGGATAAAGCCCATGTCGAGCATGCGGTCGGCCTCGTCGAGCACAACGGTCTTGACATTGTCGAGCTTGACGGTGCGGCGCTTCATGTGGTCGCTCAGGCGGCCGGGGGTGGCGACAACGATCTGCGGACGCTTTTTGAGCGCGTCGATCTGCTTGCCGATGGGCGCGCCGCCGTAGAGACACACAATGCGCACGCCCGGAAGATATACGCACAGGTCGCGCAGCTCGTTTGTGATCTGCATGGCAAGCTCGCGCGTGGGCGCTAAAATGACCGCTTCGGTCTCCTCGCTGCCCGGTTCGATATGCTCAATGATAGGAATGCCGAAGGCGAAGGTCTTGCCCGTTCCGGTGGGCGCCTTGGCAATGACGTCCTTCCATTCGCGCATCGGCGGAATGCAGCCCGCCTGCACGGGGGTGCTCTCCTCGATATTCTTCTTTTTCAGCGCGCGCTGTACCTCTTCCGTGAGGCCGAGCGAATCAAAGCGCACGCCCTGTGTGAATTCCATAGCGTTTTCCTCTGTTTTCTCATATTTTCAGCCATGCACGATTATATCATAGCTGTCAATACTGGGGAAAAGCACCGCCTGACGCAAAAAAGGGACAGCTTTGCTGTCCCTTTTTTGAAATATTTCACTTGTGTTCTACGTGCCAGATCGTATCGGCGTACTGCGCGACGGCGCGGTCGGCAGCAAAGATGCCGCTGCGCGCGATGTTGAGAAGCGACTTGCGGTTCCAGTCCTCGCTCCTTGCATAGGTCTCCGCCATGCGCTGCTCGGCGGCGCAATAGGAGGCGAAGTCCTGCAAGAGCATATACTCGTCGTTCAGCAGCAGGCGCGAGGCAAGATCCTCGTAGGTGTTGCCATCGGAAAAGCCCTGCTTGAGCTTGTCGATCACGCAGCGCAGGTTTTCGTCGCGCGCGTAGAGCTTCTGCGGGGTGTAGCCCTCGCGCTTCAAGCGCACGACCTCGTCGGCGTGCAGGCCGAAGAGGAACATGTTCTCATCGCCGAGCACCTCGTGCATCTCGACATTTGCGCCGTCAAGCGTGCCGACGGTCAGCGCGCCGTTCATCATGAACTTCATGTTGCCCGTGCCGCTGGCTTCCTTGCCGGCGGTGGAGATTTGCTGGCTCACCTCGCTCGCAGGCATCAGATGCTCGGCGAGCGACACGCGGTAGTTTTCAAGGAATACTACTTGCAGCTTGTCGCGGCAGATGGGGTCCGCATTGATCTCGGCCGCCATGGAGTTGATGAGGCGAATGATGCGCTTGGCGACGGCGTAGCCGGGCGCGGCCTTCGCGCCGAAGAGGAACACGCGCGGCTGCATGGCGCGGCCGGGGTCGTTTTGCAGCTGCTGATAGAGGTAGAGAATGTGCATCGCGTTCAAAAGCTGACGCTTATACTCATGCAGGCGCTTGACCTGCACATCAAAGATCGCATCGGTATTGAGCACGATGCCCTGCGTCTTTTTGACGTAGGCGACAAAGTCCAACTTGTTGGCACGCTTGATCTCGCCGAGACGGTCGAGCACGGCGGTGTCGTTCGCGTAGGATTCAAGCTTTTTGAGCGCCTCGGGGTGCAGCAGATACTCATCTCCGCCCGCAAGCGCGCGCACCAGCTCATCGAGCCGCGGATTGATTTGCGTGAGCCAGCGGCGGTGGTCGATGCCGTTTGTCACGTTCTTGAACTTTTCCGGCTCCATGGCACACTGATATTTGAAAACATCGTTGCGCAGAATGTCGGAATGCAGGGCGCTCACACCGTTCACGGCCATGCCGCCGGCGATGCAGAGGTTCGCCATACGCACCTGACCGTCCCAGATGATGGCAAGCTCGCTCGTTGTGGCGGGGTCGTGGTAGTAGTTTTCGATCTTTTCCTGATAGCGGCGCGCGATCTCCGTGAGGATCAGCCAGATGCGAGGCAGCAGCGACTGCATCAGCTCCTGCGGCCAGCGCTCAAGCGCTTCGGCAAGCACCGTGTGGTTCGTATAGGCGACGGAATGGGTGGTGATGTGCCACGCCGTATCCCAGTCGAGGCCCGCATCGTCCATCAGAATGCGCATCAGCTCGGGAATCACAAGCGCAGGGTGCGTGTCGTTGATCTGGATCACATTCTTTTCGTGGAAGTTCTCCGCCGTACCGTAGACCTCGATGTGCTTGCGCACGATGGACTGCATCGTGGCCGAAACGAAGAAGTACTGCTGCTTTAAGCGCAGGCTCTTGCCCTCTGGGTGGTTGTCCTCGGGGTAGAGCACCTTGGCGATGGTCTCCGCCATGGCGTGCTGCTCCTGCGCGCGCAGGTACTCGCCCCTGGAAAAGAGCGACATATCAAGCGGCACGGGAGACTTTGCGTCCCAGAGGCGCAGCGTATTCACATGATTCGTTCCATAGCCCGCGATCTCCATGTCACAGGGAATGGCAAGCACCTCGGTCGCCCCCTCGGGCACGACGTGCAGCCGCCCGCCGTCCCAGAACTGACGGATCGTACCGCCAAAGCGCACGGTTTCGGTCTCCTGCGGCTTCGGCAGCAGCCACGCCCCGCCGAGATCCTTCCAGTTGTCCGGCAGCTCGACCTGCTGGCCGTCGACGATGCGCTGGCGGAAAATCCCCAGCTCATAGCAGATGGAGTAGCCCGCGGCAGGAATGTCGAGCGTCGTCATGGAATCGAGATAGCACGCGGCGAGACGGCCGAGGCCGCCGTTGCCGAGGCCCGCGTCCGGCTCACATTCAAAGACGTCCGCTGCACGAAAGCCCAGCTCGTTGAGCGCCTCCGTCAATATCTCGCCGACGCCAAGGTTAAAGGCGTTTTTCATCAGGCTGCGGCCCATCAGAAATTCCATCGACAGGTAGTGCACCTGCCGGCGATGTTCCGCGCGATTCTCGCGCATGCTGTCCACGCTGCGCTCAGCCATCACATCGCGCAGGACAAGGGCACTCGCGCGCATCATCTGCGCGTCGCTCGCCTCTTCCACTGTGCTGCCAAAGCTGACCTTCAGCTTTTCGCACAGCGCTTCTTTCATGTTCTTCACAGAGTCAATAGTCATAGATCCGTTCCTTTTTTGTTATCGACAGATAGATTCGTAAATACGGCGGTATTCCTGCGCCGAGCGCGTCCAGCTGAAATCGGCGGTCATACCGCGCTTTTGCAGCGCCGCATAGGCGTCCTTGTTGTTGTGATAGAGGTCAATGGCCTCGCAGATCACATAGCACATATCACCCGCATTGTAGTTTGCAAAGGTGAAGCCGTTGCCCTGCCCGTTCCAGGCTTCATACGCGTGGACGGTATCCTTTAATCCGCCGGTCTCGCGCACGATGGGCACTGCGCCGTAGCGCATGGCGATCATCTGGGAAAGGCCGCACGGCTCGCTCTTCGAGGGCATCAGGAAAAGATCCGCGCCCGCATAGATCTGCATGGCAAGCTCTTCGGAGTAGCCAAGGTGGACGGCCATGCGCCCGCCGTAGCGCCGGCAGGCATAGTTGAAAAATGTCTCATACTTTGCATCGCCCTTGCCGAGCACGACGAGCTGCACGTCCTTTTGCATGAAAGAATCGAGCGTTTCGCACACAAGGTCAAGGCCCTTGTGCGAAACAAGGCGCGAGACCATGGCAAGGACCGGCGTATCCGCTCTCTCCTGCAAGCCAAGCATGCGCTGCAGCGCCGCCTTGTCCGCCTGCTTTCCCGCAAGATCGCCGGACGAGTAAGATGCGGCAAGATTTTTGTCATGCGCGGGATCGTAGCGCTGCATATCGATGCCGTTGAGCACACCGTGGAGCTTGCGCGCGTTCATGTTCATCACGTTTTCAAGTCCGTGGGCAAAGTAGGCATATTTGAGTTCCTGGGCGTAGGTCGGGCTCACGGCGGTCACGGCGTCAGCCGTAACGATTGCCCCCTTCAAAAGGTTCACATCGCCGCTGAATTCGATCGTTCCGCCGTCGAACCAACCGCGATCGAGACCGAACAGATCCTCAAGCGTTTCGCGGCCGTAGCGCCCCTGATACTCGATATTATGCACCGTGATCACGGTGCGGATCCCTTTATAGAAGTCGTCGCGCACGGCCTCGTCCCTGATGTAGATCGGCACAAGCGCGCTCTGCCAGTCGTTGCAGTGGACGACGTCGGGCCTTTGCGGCAGAGACTTCAAAAGCTCCGTCACCGCGCGGGAGAAGAAGGCAAAGCGTTCGCCATCGTCATAGTAGCCGTAAAGCTCGCTGCGGCGGAAATATGCCTCGTTATCGACAAAATACCACGTGACGCCGTCACGCTCAAGGGAAAAAAGGCCGCAGTAAACGCTGCGCCACGCAAGGCGTACGAATGTCCACCTTTCAAAATGGAGCTGATCGCCCCACTGGTTCTTCACGCGCTCGTAAAGCGGCAGAATGACGCTCACGCGGTCGCCGTTCGCGGCGAGCGCCTGCGGAAGGCTCCCCGCCACATCGGCAAGGCCGCCCGTTTTGCAAAACGGCACCGCCTCGCTCGTCACATACAGAATGTTCATACGAAAGCTCCTTTCTCCCGGTTATTCTTCATCAGATGACGCTCCCCTTGCTCACAACAAGCGGGTAGCTTTCGTGTCCGATGAGCGTACCGCCGCCGCGCACACGCACGTCCTTGTCGGCGATAACGCACCTGAGCGTTACGCCGTCCTCCACCACGGTGTTTTTGAAAAGAATGCAGTTTTTCACGCTGCTCCCCTTGCCGACCTTCACGCCGGGGAAGAGAATGCTGCCCTCCACGCTGCCCTCGATCTGGCAGCCATCGGCGATGAGAGAATCGACACAGTGCGAATCGGGCGCAATATAGGACGCGGCCTCATCGTCCTCCTTGGCAAGGATCGGACGCTCGGCGCAGAAAAGCTCGGCGCGCACGGCCGGGTTTAAAAGCTGCATGCTGCGCTCGTAGTATTCCTGCACCGTGCGCAGCTGCGCGGCAAAGCCGTCCCACAGGAAAGCGCGCAGGTCGAGCTTGTCGCCCATGGCGCAGAGCACGTCGCTGCGGAAGCTGTATTTATCCTGCGCAGCGCACTCGTCCACAAGGGAAATGAGCAGATCGCGGCTCAGAAGGTAGATCTCCAGGCTGCGGCAGCCGCTCGCCTTGTGCGGCGCGCAGCGCGTCTCGGTGATGCGGCCCGCTTCGTTGACGGTGAAATACGTGGCGTTTTCCACAAACTGGCCGCTCTCGGTGCAGACGCAGGTGATGTCCGCGCCGCT
>DPGF01000062.1:608-8623 GCA_003522105.1 Oscillibacter sp. | reverse complement strand
GGCTGGCCGATGTTGAGGTGATAGATGTTGATGCCGCGTGCCTTTGCCGCCACCGCATACGGGTGGAACTTACGCATCGGAGACAGGCCGCATTTTTCAACTTTGCTGGAAAATTTCATCATTTCCTAATCCTTTCTTTGTCTGAGTGCACCTTATACACAAGGTTATAATTCCACAAATTCCCGCTAAAACGATGGTTGCTCACATTGATCGAATGAATAGTGCTCATTCCTTTCGCTCTACGGAAGAGGGGCGATCCATCCGTAGAACGTGCAACGAGAATTACCAAATCAATCGTCCTATGTTCCGAGGGCTTTAATGATAGAGTTCACTGACATTCTAATGGAATTGTCGTTAGACTGTTCCGTATAAAAGCCGATATGTGGTGTACATATTACGTTCGGCAGGTCGATCATCTTGTAGTCAAGCTCACAGGGCGGCTCGCTTGTGTAAACATCCGTGGCAAGACCCCTGATCTTTTTAGCAGCAAGGGCCTCATAAAGCGCCTCATTATCTATAAGCTCCGCACGAGAAACATTAATCAGCAATGCATTCGGCTTCATCTGGGAAATCAACCGGCGTCCAATCAGCTTTTCATTCTCCTTCGTCACCTTCATGTGCATGGTGATGATATCGGACTGACGGAAAATTTCCTCCATTGAGTAGTATTTCAAGTCGTATTTAGCCTTGAGCTGCTCGTTTTCATAAAGGTCGCACGCGATAACATTTGCGTTGAGGCCAAAAAACTTCTCAGCTACAAGGCGTCCAATGCTTCCTGTGCCGATCACGCCGACAGTAGCCCCTGCGATTTCTTGCCCGCCAAGCCCATCCGTGGTCCAATCATGCGCCTTGAGGATATTCACGGCGGGAACGATGTTACGGTTCATCGACATTGCAAGGCTTACGGCAAACTCCGCCACGGCATTACTGCCGTAGGCATCAATATTGAGGACCTCGATTCCCTTGGATACGGCATAATCCACATCGACGAAATTCCACATACCGGTGCCGATAAACTGCAGAATTTTCAGTTTGGGCAATCTGTCGATCATCTCATGAGTGAGCTGCGTAACGGCAAAGGCAACAACCTCCGCATCGCCCGCGCGCGCTACAACCTCGTCTACGCTCTTGGGCATACCGCTGAAGATGCGGATCTCGCCGTACTGCTTCAGGGGCTCAAGAAATTCAGGTTTTTCAATGAACTGACCTGCATCCAACATACAAATAATCATAGTGAATAACTCCTTGTGGTTTGGTATGGAGCACGCACCACAGTGCGTGCTCCATACGCTTTGAAGAAGGCTGGTAAGGAAAGAGAGTGTTTGTTAATCAACGCTGCTGGCTCTGGCTTCCGCCTCGATCTCGGCAACAGACTTTTTGTCCTTAACGAGCGCAGAGGCAATGAACAGGACGGCGACAGAGGCAATTAGCGCAAGAATGATGGGGTCGCCAAGAAAGACGTTATAACCAACCGTGAGGTACAGACCGCCGGCGACGACAATGCCTGTAATGATACTGGCCGTTGCGCCGAAAGAAGAGACCTTGTCGCGGAAGAGAACGGCAGCAAACAGTGCCGGGCAGATTGCAGCGCCCATAATGGAAAACACCATGTACAGGAAGTCGAAGAGGCTGGTAATGTAGAGCGCGATGATAATGCCGACAATACCGAATGCAATGGTCGTATAGGGTAGGGACTTCTTGATGGTCTCATCCTTGAGCTTAGGATTGATGCTGCGACCGAGGTCATACATGAGGTGCGTCGTACCAAGGATGAGGAAAGAGTCAAACGAGGACATAATCGCCGCAATCAGACCCGCGATAACGAAGCCTCGAACCACAGGTGGATAGTAGGAAAGGATCCACATGGGGAGCACTGCATTGTTGTCGGCGATCTCCGGCATAATAACACGGACGGCAACGCCGATAAGGATCAGAGCGATGCCCATCCAAAAACCGATACCGCCAGCAACGAGGAAAGAGAACTTGGCAGACTTACCATCCTTGGCAGCAAGCGCACGCTGCGGCATGGTCGGGTCGCCAGGGCTGCAAAGGAAATACGAAAGCATCATGCCAATCATGGAAGAACTGATGCCACAGGCAAATGGATTGGTCAGGGACTTGCCGAGAGCCTGCATGGTCTCTTCCATCACGGAAATACCGCCTGCCTGGGAAACGCCGAGGATGGGGCCAAGGACGAACACGCCGAGGAACATGATGGCAAACTGCGCAACGTCCGTCCAGACAACGGCATACATTCCACCGATGGAGGTGTAGAGGATGGCTATGCCAGCGGCAATAACGGTGGCAAGCACGAGTTTGTCAGCAGGAAAGCCAAAGCAGTTGATAATGACCGTACGCAGGCCTGCAATATTGATGGCGACCATTGCGACGGCATAGAAAGTAACAAGGCAGGCCATTGCAAGACGGGCAGGCTTGCCAAACTTGATGTTCATGATCTCAGCAATGCTGCGCGCATTCGTTTCGCGAACCTGCGGGGCAATCAGCCCCATGACAATCAGGCCGACGGAAAATCCAAAGTACATCCAAGGGACTGTACTTGTTGATCCATTGTTGTAAGCTGTGCCGACAGCGCCCATCGTCATGCCGGAACCAACCATCGTGGCAACGATGGTACCAATCAAGGCGACCTTGCCGAAGCGCTTGCCGCCAAGAATAAAGTCATCCATCGTCTGGATCTTGCCCTTTGCGAAGAAGCCGATGCCTAACATGGCAACAAGATAGAGTATGATTATGATCCAATCACTGAGCTGCATAGTGTTGTTCTCCCTTCAAATATTTATTTCATCTGCTGATTGCCGTTTACCGGTCGTTTCAATAGAAATGTGCAGGGATGACTGCCATGCTGTGATACTGTGGGATGGGTTTCAACGAAAGATATCCATCTTCTCAACGCGATCAAATGCCTCTTTTAGCACCTCCACGGAAACCGTGCAGCAGATGCGTATGTAACCCTCGCCAGCCTGACCAAAGCCATCGCCGGGAAGGACGAGAACATGCGCCTCATCGAGGATCTTATCCCACATATCCATAGAACTGATCCCCGTCTCCTTGATATCTGCAAAGATGTAAAATGTGCCTTCTGGATAGAAGCACTTGACATGGTTCAGCTTGCTGATGCGCTCATAGGCGTAGAGCATTCTCTTCTGATACTCCGCGCGAAGCCCTGCTTGGATTTCCTTGCGGCGGCGGATGGCATAAAGGCCGATACGCTGGGAGAAGGAACTGATGGTGAAGGTGATTGCTCCGCAGGCGTTGCAG
This sequence comes from Oscillibacter sp., assembly GCA_003522105.1. GTDB lineage: Bacteria > Bacillota > Clostridia > Oscillospirales > Oscillospiraceae > Hominicoprocola. Next base: position 5,344 of record DPGF01000062.1, on the reverse strand, counting down.
GCGGCGTCGATGATCTCCTTGCTGGCAATGATATGGCCAAGGCGCAGACCGGTCATGGAATAGTCCTTAGAATAGCTGTAAACTGTGATTACGCGCTTAGGTGACCTCTCATACGAGCAGATGGGCATTTTGTTGTCGGTGTAGTTGAGCGCACCATAAATATCATCTGCAATAACAAGGAAGTCATATTTCTCCGCTAACGCCAGAATACCACGGATGGTCTCCTGACTGTAAACCTTGCCGCTAGGGTTGCAAGGAGTGTTGACGATGATTGCCTTGGTGCGCGCAGTGATATGCTTTTCTAGCTCATCCAGCGCTACGTCGAATTTCTTCTCGCTAGGAGCATTATAGACCACTAACTTACCGCGCGCCATCTCAACCTGGTCCTTATAATACGTGTAGTATGGCGCGATGGCTATCACTTCGTCGCCTTCATCCAACAGCGTCTGCATCACGACATACAGCGCGTGCGTGCCGCCCGCCGTGATCAGGAGTTCGTCGATACCGACGGTGAGACCATAATCCTCCTTGTACATCTTGATGGTCTCCTCGCGCAGCTCGGGGTCACCCAGAAACTCCGTATAGCGGGTGTGACCGGCAAGTGCGTCGCGGTACATCAGATCAATGCAGGTCTTGTCAGCGGGATAGTCGGGGTCGCCGACGCTGAGATTGATGATATCGTCATAGCGCTTGGCCATTTCGTCCGTCCGGCTCAGCGGCGGGATGGGGTATTCCCAGTATTTCTTTGCTAAATACGGACTTTTCATAATATCCTCCCAAAAAGTGATTGCGTTTTCTGCCGCTCAGAAGCGCAGGGACAGGCAGCTCAGACCTCCGTCGAGCTTGCGGTACTCGGAGGTATCGACCGTCAAAGTTTTGTAGCCCATGCCCTGAACGGCCTTGAGTACGGCAGGATAGCCGGCGGGAACGATGACCGTATCGTTGACCCAGATGCAGTTGGCCGCATAGGCTTCCTCTTCGGGGATCTCCACGCGGTTGTACTTTTCAAACTCTGGCTTGGTAACAAACTCACCGGAGACGAGCATATTGTTGTTTTCCAGATAATTCACACCGGTCTTGAGGTGGAGGACCTTTTCCAGCTTGACCTCGGAGCAGGTCATGCCGTACTTTGCAAGGATCTCAGTCAACTGGCGAATGCCTTCTTCATTTGTTCTGGCAGAGCGGCCGACATAGAAGTGGTCGCCGACCATCATGACATCGCCGCCCTCAAGCGTGCCGGGAGCCTTAATGTATTCAATTTGCTCATCATTGAAAAACTTCTTCACCGCGCCGATGATTTCGTTTTTTTCGCCATTGCGGGATTCCGCGCCTGGGTTAGTAATAATCGCGCACTTGCTAGTAATCAAAGCAGGGTCTTCCACGAAGCAGGAATCCGGATAGCGCTCGTCCGCTTCTAGCACTGTAACATCAACATCGCACTGCTTGAGTGCTTCAATATAAGCGTCGTGCTCTTTCAAGGCGAGCTCATAGTCGGGCTTACCGGGATACAGCCCACTAGTAATTCCCTCGACCATTGCTTTGCAGGGTCGTCTGACAATAACATGATTGAACTTTTTCATAGCACACCTCAACAGTTTTAATTGTATACTGTACACTGCATATTGTATACAATTAAGAGTATATACAGACTCGCCAAAAAGTCAATACTTTTTTCAAAAAAATTGTTCTTCTTGTAGCAAGCGGTTTCTTTTGACTTTTTTCTGCAATAGTATATAATAAAATGGTCTCATTGGAGTCGTCCAATATTTGAAGGAATGAAGTGTCTATTTATGTTTAAGTATAAAACGCTCAGAGACTTGGTCTACGATTATATCGGCCAGCAGCTCCGCGCCGGCGTGATCAATCCCACCAGCACCATCAAGGAAACGGCTCTGTCCGAGGAGCTTTCCATCAGCCGCACGCCCGTGCGCGAAGCTCTAATCCAATTGGCCGGAGAGGGTTTGCTCGAGTCCGTCCCCCACAAAGGCTTCTATATCCGCACGCTAACAGAAACGGAGGCTCAGGAGCTTTTCGTTGTGATCGGCCATCTTGAGGGGCTTGCGGCAAGGCTGTCTCTCGGCAATATTCAGGAACAGGATATCGCCGCTATGAAGATGCACATCGGCATGATGAACGCTGCAATCATGGCGGACGATGTGGAAATGTATCTTGAGGTGCAGGACAAATTCCACAACATTTATCTCAACAAGTGCGCCAACCGCACACTTTCTGAAACGCTTGAGCGACTCAAGAACCGCCTGTTCCGCCATCACTATCAAGCCATGAGTAAAGATGAGCGGAAGAAGTTTTTGTTAGGCCTGAACGACGAGCACACCCGCATCTGTGAACTCTTTGCAATGCGAGACAGCACAGCAATTGAAAGATACCTTGTCGATGTCCACTGGAATCCTGCAGAAGCAGTTTATGAAGTGTTGGGATAGTTGCGCCGATCCATGTTGCTTATGGGCAAGGAAGAGAAAAAATGTGCGTTCCAAAGCAGGCATCATCGTGCCTGTCCATGCCTCCCGCTATCTGTTATCCCGTTTGAAATACGGAGAGTGCGCTTGCGATCGCAGGAAGTCCATCTTTGCCGAAGATATTTTCCAGCTCGAAGGTATGTTAGATGACAACAACAATTGGCTCTGCCGCACCTCCATCAAGTGGGCAAAGAAAGCGCCTTTCAAAGAATCATCTTTGAAAGGCGCTTTTTACGCTCTGATCAAATTGAAGCTGCGATTACTTTGCGCTGCCGTCAGCGTTAAAGACCGGCAGTTTTTCAAGGAAGCAGATGTCCTTGCGGTCAGCGGCACCGCCCTCGGCAAGCACTGCCATGCGGCCTGCGACCGTGCCGCCCGCCTTCTTAACGAGCGCTTCCATCGCCTTGAGCGAGCCGCCCGTGGAGATCACGTCGTCAACGAGCAGGACCTTCTTGCCGCGGATGAGGGCGGCATCGTCCGAACCGAGGTAGAGCTTTTGCTGAGCGACCGTGGTGATGGACTGATCGTCGACCGAGATGGGGTCGGGCATGTAGACCTTGGGACCCTTGCGCGCGATAAAATATTTCTTCGCACCGCTCTGGCGCGCCATCTCGTGAATGAGGGGAATCGACTTGGCCTCGGCGGTAAAGAGGTAATCGTAATCGATGCCACCGGCGAGCTTGAGAAGCTCTTCCGCGCAGCGCACGGTCAACTCCGCGTCGCCGAACATGATGAATGCGCCAATATAAAGATCGTCCGTCACCTTGCAGATGGGAAGGTCGCGGTCAAGACCCGCGACGTGCATCGGATAAGTCGCCATAAAAAGGAAGCTCCCTTCGCGTTTTTGCATCATTTTCCGCCGCTTTGCGCGGCAAACAGAATTTAGTATATCTCTTTTCTGCCGCTTGTCAAGCGATCAAACCTGAGTGTCGTCCTCGGGCATGACGAGCGCACAGATGAAGTAGGCAAGAATGCCGGTGCCTGCAAAAACTGCCAGCAGCGCCCAGAGCACACGCACGATCGTCGGGTCAAGGTTGAGATAATCGGCAAAACCTGCGCACACGCCGCAGATCTTCTTGTTGTTGCGGGATTTGCAAAGACGTTTCTTTTCGTCCATGATGTTTCTCCTTTTCCGGCTGCGAAAGGCAGCCACGATGAGTCAATAACGAGCATATACAGTATATCACATTTTGCATCGTTGTAAAGCGCGCTTTTTCCGCGCTTTGCGTAAAAAAGAGACGGAAGGCGCACAAAAAGTGCGAGATATTTCCCTTTTACGTCCTATTTGCCGGAAAAGGGCAAATTTCCCCTTGCAACTTCCTTTTTTCTATGGTATAAACTTGTGTTGAGCAAATGCTTTGAAAGGGAAAATAGCGAGTTTGTTCCGGTAAGAGAGGATCGGTCGGCGGCTGAGAGCCGATCTGCGGAATGTCGCTTGGTTCGCCCCCGAGCAGCCGCGAGGAAATGCGCGGTCGGTCAGCCCCCGTTACGGGCAAAAGAGTGCGCGCCTGCGGGCGTGAATCAGGGTGGTACCGCGGAAGAAGTCTTTCGTCCCGAATGTCGGGAGGAGAGACTATTTTTTTGTCCCTGCCGCCTTTGGTATACGACACCTGCAAATTTTTACCTGAAAAGGAGAAATGATATGAAACAGCAACTGGAAGCGATCCGCAAAGCGGCGCTCGAAGCGATCGCCGACGCCGCCAAGGCAGAGGATCTCGAAGCGCTGCGCGTCCGTTATCTTGGCAAGAAGGGCGAGCTGACCGCCGTTTTAAAGCAGATGGGCAAGCTCAGCGCCGAAGAGCGTCCCGTGATCGGGCAGCTCGCCAACGAGGTGCGCGCCGCACTGGAGGCGGGCATCGAGGAAAAGGCAAGTGAGCTTGCCGACAAGGCCATGGAGTGCAAGCTCAAGGAAGAGGCCGTGGACGTCACCATACCCGGCAAGCAGGAAAAGATCGGCGTGAAGCACCCGATGTATCAGGTGCTCGACGAGATCAAGGACATCTTCGTCGGCATGGGCTTTGAGATCCTCGAAGACCGCGAAGTGGAGCTTGCCGAGTACAACTTCACCAAGCTCAACGTGGAAGAGGGACACCCTGCCCGCGAGTGGAGCGACACGTTCTACTTCAGTGATGACAGTTCCATTCTCCTGCGCACGCAGACCTCTCCCATGCAGATCCACGCGATGGAAACGCGCGAGCTGCCCATTCGTATCCTTGCTCCCGGCCGCGTGTACCGCAAGGACGAGGTCGACGCCACGCA
>DPGF01000062.1:0-466 GCA_003522105.1 Oscillibacter sp. | reverse complement strand
ACGCACTCGCCCATGTTCCACCAGATCGAGGGCATGGCCATCGACAAGGGCATTACGATGGCGGACCTCAAGGGCACGCTCAATGAGGTCGTGCGCCAGCTCTACGGCGAGCACACGGTCACGCGCTTCCGCCCCCATCACTTCCCGTTCACCGAGCCGAGCTGCGAAATGGACATTCAGTGCCACAAGTGCCACGGCGCAGGCTGCCCCACCTGCAAGGGCGAGGGCTGGATCGAGGTGCTCGGCGCCGGCATGATCCACCCGAAGGTCCTCGAGGGCTGCGGCATCGACTCCACGGTCTATTCCGGCTGGGCGTTCGGCATGGGCCTTGAGCGTCTGGCGCTCGGCCACTTCAAGATCAGCGACCTGCGTTTGATCTTTGAGAACGATGTCCGCTTCCTCGAACAGTTCTAATATTCCTCGCGAAAGCGCCGAGCCGCTTTCTGCGATCTCTTTCGCAGGGTGC
>DPGF01000045.1 GCA_003522105.1 Oscillibacter sp. | reverse complement strand
TACTCCAAATTTGCGTATAAAAAATACGCGGTTTTGCCCACGCCGGAAGCACCGATCATAAGGCAATGGATATCATCGCTGTCCACCAGCGCGCGGACATCCCGCTGATCTTCCATCACATTTTTGATTTTGGAAATTGCTGTTTTCTTTTTCTTCGGCTTTCGCTTTTCTTTTTTCCCTGCTGTAGGACGGCGGAGCCTCTCCAGCAGCTTGTGAGTGGTTTGCGAAATCACACCTCTTTTGGCTCTGCGCTTTCTGCCGCCCATGCTGCCGAGAATGATGCCCTGCACCGTAGGCAGATCCTCTCCCTTGCGCCAGCGGCGGGGACGGAACGGTACCGTCCGGTATGTTTTGCTGATCTCCCTGGGCGTTGCCCAACGCGCCGTGCCGTGCTGACCGTCACCGACAGTTTTGTTCTTGAAGTTGTTGAGAGAATAGTTCTTGGAGAGGAAGGACACCAGGAGCAAAAATGCCAGCAGTCCGCCGCCAAGCAAAATCAAGGGCCATACATTTTCGTTCATGTGTCTTTCCCCTTCTTCTCGAATTTGGCGCAGAGATCGTCATTCCAGTCCTTGCGCACCGGACAGAGGCGCTCCACATCCAAGCCCATCTCCTCCAGCGCATCCGTCATAAGGTCGCAGGCATCGTTGCCCGCGGCATCGTTGTCGAGGCACAGATACACCATGTCCAGCTTTGGATTCTGCCGCAGCCGTTCCAGCACTGGCTGGATAGAGGTTCCGCAGCAGGCAACGTAGCTGTGCTCCTGCCAGCCGTAGGGATAGAGGGTGATGTGGGACAGAAGGTCGATGGGCGCCTCGAACACATAGAGGGACTTGTCGGTCCCGTTTTTGTGAAAGCAGTGCTCACTTGCACTGCCCTCGATGTTCATGCGGAACACCCGTCCCTCGCTGTTGGTACTGCGGATGTGTGCGTGCTTTGCTTCGCCGCTGCCATCCTGCCCCACAAAAACGCAGTTGTGATGCTTGTCCTCGTAGAGCAGCTTTTCATGTACGAAGGTGGAAATAACCTCGCGGTCAATGTGGCGCTGACGCATGAGGTAATCATACATACGTCGCATGGTTCCGTAAGGTTCCGGCAGAGCGAAGGGCTTCGGAGCCTCCTTTGCGGGCTTTGCCTGCTCATACGATTTGTTATTTTTCCTGCCAAGCAAAAGCAAAACCGCCTCCTGATAAGGGAGGCGGTAATAGCGCTGGACGAAGCTGACGGCGTAGCCGCCGACGCGCGCGGAGTGATCAAACCATTTGTTGCCCCGCACGGTGATGCTGGGATCATTGGGCGTACGGAACTCCCGACCGGAGCGCACGGGTCGCTCGCCCTGGGCGCGCAGCAACGACACGAGATCCGTGTTCTGCGCACGTGCTTTTTCCTCCGGCGTGAAATAAATAAATTTGCTCATGATGTTTCCTTTCGGATCGTCGCTCTTTCTGTTGACAATATGTGTTTTATCACATATAATTAGTTGCAGAGAAAGCGTGGTGAATGTATGGGCTACACTGTGGAATACTACGAGAAGGATGATGGCAGCAGACCTGCTGAAGAATTCATTCTCTCGCAGGATAATAAAATGCAGGCAAAAATATTTGCCGCTTTGGAACTGCTCGAAAGCAAAGGCCCAGCTTTGCGTGAGCCGTACTCAAAGGTTCTGGATGACGGGATTTTTGAGGTGCGTGCAAAGCAAGGTTCGGATATCAGCCGGGTGCTTTACTTTTTCGTGGTAGGACGCAGAGTGATCCTGACAAATGGCTTTGTAAAAAAGACGATGAAAACCCCGCCGCGCGAGATTGAACGTGCCAAGCGGTATCGCGCAGACTTTAATCAAAAAAAGGAGGCATGATTTATGGGGAAGAATTTTCGTGAGACTTTGAACGAAAGAATGCAGGACCCTGCGTTCCGCACGGAGTGGGATGCACAGGAACCGGAACGTCAGATCATGCGCGCCATTGTTGAAGGCCGTGAGGAAAGCGGTATGACGCAAAAGCAGCTTTCCGACATTACCGGCATTACGCAGGCTGACATCAGCAGACTGGAAAGCGGAACGGCCAATCCCTCTCTGCGGACGCTCAAGCGTCTTGCCGCAGGCATGGGAATGGCGCTCAAGCTGGAATTCGTTCCGACGCAAACACAAATCTGACTTCAAAAAAAGCTGCCGCAATTCAAATTGCGGCAGCTTTTTTTATCTGAATGTCTGCTCCTCATGGTCGTCCGGCTTGTGTCCCATCGCCAGACGCTTGCGCTGCAATTCCTGACGGCGCTTGCGGTCGATCTGCAAGCCACGGTGAATCTGGTCGATCCTGCTGTTGTCCTCAAAAATTCTGCTCATGTGATGCAGCATCCGCACAACGGTTTCGCCCACCGTGGGGGCACGGTGATCCGCTCCTGCCGGTGCGCTCCCTTTCTGCTGTTCGGGGTGATCTGACCACTGAAAAAAAGCCGGTGCATCTTCAACCGCAGGCGGTGTGGTACCCTTAGATGCGGCATCATCAGAGGAGGCGGAATCTTCTGGCGTGGCACTCGCCGCACGGTCAGATTTGGGCTGCGCCGACGCAAGAGATGCCGTGACCTCAGAGTTCTTTGGCGCGGCTTCTGTGGCATCTTTTTTGATGGTAGGTTCGCCCTGCGCGGAAGGTGTTCTCCGCGTGTCCGTGTACCGCTGCCGCTCTGCTATCCATTGCAGTGTTTCCTGAATGATCATGTTGCGGACGCTCCGGAACTCCTTTTGCTGGGAGAGCGGCAGCCGCTCGCGCAGCTTCTCATCGTAGTCACGGCAGACCTGCTCGTACAGTTCCTGCCACGCGGTATATGCTGCCGCTACCTTTTCGTCCTTGGCGATCTCCTCCACGATGGCATCCACGATGGCCTTGACCCTTGGCGGCAGGTAGCCGTAGACCTTTCGGCCCTTGACCGTCAGTAGGCGTTCCGCCAGCTCCTCGGTGAGCTGCTCCAGCCGCGCATTATCTATTGAGCCATGCTCCAACTGCGTGATGCACTCCACCATTGCCTTGCGGGTCTGCGCCTGGAGCTCCTGCCGCGCGGTACCTTTTTGCTGGTAGATGTGCATCCGATCCGCATAATAGATTCGTCTGGCAAAGGCAGACTTCACCTGCCGGATGCCTTCCTTCGTGAGATAGCCCTCGCGGGGGTCGGTCGAGAACACGATCATGTGAATGTGCACCTGCTTCGGCTTGCGATGAAAGGCGGCATACCAGCGCAGGTTGTCCGATTGGATCTTGTACGCCGCCGCGATGTCGTTGGCAGACGCCTTGACCAGCGCCTGCCAATTTTTCGCACTGTCGTAGCCCAGCCGCTCTGCGTCCTCACGGCGCAGCGCCACCACCGGTGTCCATACATTTCCGGTGTGCTCCGCCACCTCCCGTACCGCCTGCGCGAGATTTTGTACCTTACCGTGAGCGTCCCACAGTCCGTGCTCGCCGTCCTTCTCGACGCCGGGGCGATGGGAGATGTAGTCGATGAAATTTTCCTTTTGATCCAGTGCCTCCAGATAATTCTCCTGCACCTGCTGGATAAACGCGGAGGCGTTGCCCTGGGTGGGGTGATCCAGATATTCCTCGTACTCAATGAGTTCCCAACAGGAGGGGAAGGACTTCAGCAGCCGCGTGATAAAATCTCGCTGCTTTTTTGTAGTGGGAAGTGTACTGCGCTCATCCGCCAGCAGCTCCACGCCAGGACGGGTGGCAACGTAGCGGGTACGCTGGGCCAGCTTCGCAGCGTTCTTTCCTCCCTTGAGGTAGGGGGAGATCAGTACGATCCGGGCCATTCTTCCTCCGGCTCTATGCGCCGCTGCTGATGCACAGCGTTTTCAAAACTCACCTGACCGTTGGTGCGCTTCACCTCGTCCACGGCGTAGGCCCGCAGCTCCCGCGTGTGAATGGGATCGGTACGGAAGTGCGCGGCGATGGTGTGGCTCATCATGTTCTGCTCCACCGCGCACTTGAAAAGAATACGGCAGAGCCGATTGTTGTTGTCGTCCAGTGTACCCTGAATGGCTGTGAGGATGGCTTGGGAGAGGTAGGCGGTATTGTCCTCGGTGCCAAGATAGCCCATGTAGAACCGCAGGGCCTTTTCTACGAATTCATTGCGGCTGCGGCAGTTATCAGCTTTCAGCCAGCCGTCCATGCGGTCGATCATGTCGGGCGGGAGCCAGAATGTCGTTTTCTTTTTCACTTTTTCTTCCATCGGTGTTCTCCTTTCCTTGCCGTCGGTCAAAAGGGGCGCGAATGCCGGAAACACCGTGCCTTTTTGGAAACCAGACTGCGGTTTTTCTGATATGATCTGAAATAGACTGCGCTTTGGAAAGCGCGAAAAAGCCCCGCACTGCGGGGCTT
>DPGF01000101.1 GCA_003522105.1 Oscillibacter sp. | reverse complement strand
ACGTGAGAGAATGGCCCCCTTTGCCGCACCCCTGCGGGTACGCAGGGAAAAGCACGCATCGCTGCCGCGCTGCATCACTCGCAGCGGAACGCTTCCACAGCCGCCCCATCCGCGCAGCGATACAGCCGCCCGCCCTCGGCGTAAAACGTCTCATTCCCCTCGTCGCATTCGACGTTCCAGCGCAGACGCCACACTGTCTCGGCTCCGTTTTCGTCATAGCCCTGCCAGCCGAAGCAGCTGACCTCATTCAGCGCTTTCACGTTCCTCCCAAGCCGCAGTGTCACCGTGCAGTCGACGATCTTCGCGTTCGGATAGTCCTTTTCCGCGTCCGCCGCAACTTTCTCGTCACCGAAGACGACCTGGGTATTCCATATCTCCGGCGCGTTCAGCGCAAACGCCGTCGGCACACCGCGGCCGATATACCCGCCGAGCGCCGTCACCTTGTAGCCGTGCACTTCATCGGGAATGACGATCACCGCGCCGTCGCTCCCGTCCCAGTCAACGTCCGCCGCAAAGGCTTGATGCGTCACCATGTTGCGGTAGTAGCGCTGCCCATCTGTGTCTGTCCAGTCCGCCGCGCGGTATCCCTGCGCACCGGTCAGCATCCATAAGAGGACTCCGACCGCCGCGGCGATCAGCGCAACCGGCAGCGCGATCGCGCCCATCTTTCCGGAATGTTTCTTCTGCATGACAATACTCCTTTCTTCATCCTTGCAAAGGGTCTTTTCATTTCCATCCAAGTTGATTATAATAGACAACACCGCATTTGTAAAGGAGGTCCACCGCATGGCGACGCTCAACACCGACATTCGCTTCATTAAAGGCGTGGGCGAAGCGCGCGCCAAGGCACTCGCGAGGCTCGGCATCACCGACCTGCGCTCCCTCCTGTCCTATTTTCCCCGTGCCTACGAAGATCGCCGCACCTACAAAAAAATCGCCGACCTTGTTCCCGGCGAAATGAGCTGCGTCTGCGCCGTCGTCGCTGGCGAAGCAAAACTCTCGCGTGTCCGCAAGGGGCTTGACCTCGTCAAGCTCCGCGTCGTCGACGAGACCAGTGCGCTCGAGCTCACCTATTTCAACCAATCTTACCTCAAAAACACATTCCACACCGGTGACACCTACGTCTTCTTCGGCCGCGCCGAGGGCACGCCCCGCCGCCCGCAGATGACCAATCCCCTCTTCGAGCGCGAGGGCGCGCATCAGCTCACGGGGCGCATCATGCCCATCTACCCGCTCACTGCGGGCGTCAGCCAGTCGATGCTCTATAAAGCCGTCGAGCAGGGGCTTGCTGCCTGCGTCGACGAGCTGCCCGACATTCTTCCTGAGGACGTGCGCCTTGCCCATCAGCTCTGCCACACCCGCTACGCTTACGAAAATATTCATTTTCCCTCCAGTGACGAAGCCCTTGCCGCCGCGCGCCGCCGCCTTGCCTTCGAAGAGCTGTTTCTGCTCGCGCTGGGGCTTAAATTGCTGCGCTCGCGCCGCACGTTCGTCGCGGGAAAGCAGTGCAAAACGGTCGACCTCTCGCCTTTTTTTGCAGCTCTTCCCTTCTCCCTCACCGCTGCGCAGCGCCGCGCCGTCGACGACATCGCGCGCGACCTCTTGCTCGATCGCCCGATGAACCGCCTCTGTCAGGGCGACGTTGGCTCAGGCAAAACGATGGTCGCTGCCGCCGCCATTTACATGGCCGCGAAAAACGGTCTTCAATGCGCCCTCATGGCGCCGACCGAGATCCTCGCCGAGCAGCACTACCGCTCGCTCGCGCCGCTGCTCATGCCCCTCGGCATCTCCTGCGCGCTGCTCACCGCCTCGACCAGGGCCAGGGAGCGCCGCGCCCTGAACGAAGCGCTCCGCTCCGGCGAGCTTTCCCTCGTCATCGGCACGCACGCCCTGCTCTCGCCCGATGTGCAGTATCAGAACCTCGGTCTCGTCGTCACCGACGAGCAGCACCGCTTCGGCGTCGACCAGCGCGCAGCGCTCTCCGCCAAGGGGGAAAACCCGCATCTTCTCGTCATGTCGGCAACGCCCATTCCGCGCACGCTCGCGCTGATGATCTACGGCGATCTCGATGTGTCCGTTCTCGATGAACTCCCCCCCGGGCGGCAGAAGATCGACACCTTCGCCGTTCCCTCGAGCTATCACGCGCGCATCTACGCTTTTTTGCGTAAGCTCGTGCAGGAGGGCAGGCAGGCGTACATCGTCTGCCCCATGGTATCGGAGAATGACGAGCTGCCCGACGAGCGCAAGGCTGTCACCGCCTACGCAGCGCACCTGCAAACGGAAGTTTTCCCCGACCTTCGCGTCGCCCCCATCCACGGCAAGATGAAACCGAAGGAGAAGGATACCGTCATGCGCGCCTTTGCCGCGCATGAGATCGATGTTCTCGTTTCCACCACCGTCATTGAAGTCGGCGTCGACGTGCCGAACGCCGCGCTCATGCTCATCGAAAACGCCGAGTGCTTCGGCCTCTCCCAGCTCCACCAGCTGCGCGGCCGCGTCGGGCGCGGACAGCACAAGTCCTACTGCGTTCTCGTTTCTGACAACAAAGGTGAGGAAAACAAGGCGCGCCTCAAGATCATGTCCTCCACGAACGATGGCTTCGCCATCGCGGAGGAAGATCTCAGGCTACGTGGCCCGGGCGACTTTTTCGGCTCGCGCCAGCACGGTCTGCCCGCCCTTCGCGTCGCCGATCTCTCCTGCGACTTATCCCTCCTGCATGAAACACAGTCCGCTGCCGAGCAGCTTCTCGCCGCCGACTCGGAACTAAACGAGCACTCTCTGCTCAAAGCGCGCGTCGAGCTACTCTTTTCGCTCAACGCGGACGCCATGAACTGACAAAAAAAGTCAAGCCTTTCGGCTTGACTTTTTTGTCGTTTCAAAGGAAGTGTCTTATTCTTCCTGCGCCTTGATCTTGGCGAGTTCTTCTTCCTCCAGCTGGCGGTAGGCTACCTTTCCAACCAAGGTCTTGGGCATATCCTCTTTGAACTCGATGTCGTAAGGCATGGCATACTTCGCAACATTCTTGCGGCAGTAGGCGAGCAGCGCCTGTCTCGTGTCCTCGGTCGCGGGCACACCAGCGGCAAGCTTGACGAAGGCCTTGACCTTCTGCATCTTGTAGGGGTCGGGCACGCCGATGACGCAGCTCATCTGCACATACTCGTGCGCGTCGAGAATGTTCTCGATCTGCCCCGGATAGACGTTGTAGCCCGAGGAAATGATCATGCGCTTGGCGCGGCCGCGGAAGTAGATGAAGCCCTGCTCGTCCATCACGCCGAGATCCCCCGTGTAGACCCACGTGAGGCCGTCGGCGTGTGTGCGCAGCGTCTGCGCCGTTTCCTCGGGGTTGTTCATGTACTCCTTCATCACGGTCGGACCCGCGAGCAGGATCTCGCCCTCCTGCCCGTAAGGAACCTCCCGGTCGGTGTCCGGCTCCACGATCTTGATGTAGGTATCCGGGAAGGGAAGGCCGATCGAGCCCTCTTTGAACATGTGCGGCGGTGTCAGGCAGCAGGCCGTGACCGTCTCGGTCGTGCCGTAGCCCTCGCGCACCTGAATGGACGCCTTGTGGTCATAGAGGAACTTGTCGAACTTCTTCTTCAG
>DPGF01000033.1:39024-40922 GCA_003522105.1 Oscillibacter sp. | reverse complement strand
CTGTACTGGGAGAAGGCCGCCTACGAAGAGGCAGAGCACGCCGCGAAGTTCGCCGAGCTCCTCGGCTCTGACCTCGAGCCCAACATGAAGGCGACCACCAAGGACAACCTCGCCTGGCGCGTCGACTGTGAGTTCGGCGCCACTGCCGGCAAGTTCGACCTCGCCGCCTGCGCGAAGAAGAACGGTCTCGACGCCATTCACGACACCGTCCACGAGATGGCCCGCGATGAGGCCCGTCATGGCAAGGCCCTCAAGGGTTTACTTGAAAGATATTTCAAGTAAGCCGAAGGCACTGAAAAATCAAGAGATTTTTAAGGGGAAGCTGAGAGATCAGCTTCCCCCTTTTTTTGCGCCGCGGACCATTTTAATGCGGGGCAATTTATGACTTGAGAGAGAAACAAGGGTGGATTCTATGAACATGGTGTTTCACTTCTACTGAAAAGCCGGAACGGCGCATATACATAGCGGACGGAAGGGGGGCGGAACGATGAAAAAAATCTGGCTGCCGCTGCTGGCGGTGCTGCTTTTATGTGCCTGCGGCGGGGAAAATGACCGCGCAGAGGAATTGCAGGAGCAATATCAGCAAGTATCCTCTTACGAAACGGACGTGCGCGTGTGCGTTCCGCGCGAGGACGAAACGATCGCCTATTGCCTGCATCTCAGCGCGCAGGGCGATACCGTGCGCGCTGAGGTCAAAGAGCCGCAGGAGCTTGCGGGCGTGGGTGCGGTGCTGGAGGGGGAGAGGCTTTCACTCACGTTTGATGGCCTCATGCTGGACGTCGGCACGCTCTCGCCGCGCGTGAGCGCGCTGAACTGTGCGCCGATGCTTCTGCGCGCATTCCCGAAGGCGTACCTTGACAGCTTCGGCACGGAAACGCTTGGAGGGGAGATCGTGCTGCATGTGGATTTTTCACTCTCTTCCGGCAGCGAAAAGCTTTTCTGCTCGCTCTATTTTGACGACGCGGGGGCGCCGGTGTACGCCGAGATCGCAGAAAATGAAAAAATTATTGCGGCGGCAGAGTTTACGAATTTTATTTTTGGTGATATACTATCGCCAAACGCGGCGCAGTAGCGCGCGTTCAGATTTGAAGCAAAAGGGTGGAAGCGTCTATGGAAAGCACGCTCAAACGAACCTGGGCGGAGATCGACCTTGACCATCTGACCCATAACTACGAGACCATTCGCCGCCACGTCGGAGAGCGGGTAAAGCTGCTTGGCGTGGTCAAGGCCGACGGCTACGGCCACGGCGCGGTGGAGATCGCCAGGCGGCTCGAACAGCTCGGCGCGGCTTATCTTGCGGTGTCGAACATCGACGAATGCGAGGAGCTGCGCGACAATGGCATTCGCCTGCCGATCTTAATGCTGGGTTTCACACCTGCGGATCAGACGGAGCGCATTTTGCAGCTCGAAATGACGCAGGCGGTGCAGAGCTACGACATCGCAAAAGAGTTTTCCGACCGTTCGCTTGCCCTGGGCGGGAAGATGACCGTGCACGTCAAGCTCGACACCGGCATGGGCCGCCTCGGCTTTTCGTGCAGCGAGGCGCACTTCGACGAGAGCCTGCACGAGATCCTGCGCGTGCTGGAGCTGCCGGGACTCAAGGTGGAGGGCATCTTTACGCATTTCAGCGTGTCGGACGAGGATACGCCCGAGAGCGTCGCATTTACGGCCTTGCAGCATCAGCGCTTTGCGCGCATGATCGAGGAGGCGGAATCGCGCAGCGGCTTCCGCTTTGCGCTGCACCACTGCTGCAATGCCGGCGGCATTGCAAGCTACCCCGAATGGGCGTGGGATATGGTGCGCTGCGGCATTATCCTCTACGGCTCGGGCGATCTGGCGGAGAAGATGGGCATGAAGCCCGTCATGTCGCTCAAAACGCGCGTGGCGACGATCAAGGA
>DPGF01000033.1:31463-38728 GCA_003522105.1 Oscillibacter sp. | reverse complement strand
ATGTGCATGATCGACGTGACCGACCTCACGCAGGTGAAAAGCGGCGACGAGGTGGAGATTTTCGGCGAGCACGTTCTCTGCGCAGACCTTGCCGAAAGGTGCGATACCATTCCCTATGAACTCCTGTGCGCGGTGAGCAAGCGCGTGCCGCGCATCTACCGCCTGAACGGTGTGCCCGTCGACAAAAACCTGCATCCGCTTGGCTGAGCGCACTCCGCAAGCGAGAAGCGCATACGATGGACTGGGGGCAAAAAAGACGGGGAAAGTTGCAAGCCCCCGTATAAATTCCGCCCCCGCGTGGGAGAATGACAGTGGCCCCTGACCGAAGGGAACGGGGACTTTCTTCCGCTCGGAGTGTGAATAGCTAAGTGGATATCAATGTGAAACGCGGCGATATTTATTACGCCGATCTATCGCCCGTGGTCGGAAGCGAACAGGGCGGCGTGCGTCCGGTGCTGATCGTGCAGAACGACACCGGCAACCGATACAGCCCTACGGTGATCGCGGCGGCCATCACCTCGCAGACGAACAAGGCGAAGCTGCCGACGCATATTGCGCTCTCTGCGCCCGACTACGGCCTGCCGCGCGACAGCGTGGTGCTGCTCGAACAGATCCGCACGCTCGACAAGCGGCGGCTGCGCGAGCGCATGGGGCGCGTGGACGGCGAGCTGATGGAGCGCATCGACGCGGCCATCGCCGTAAGCTTTGGCTTGCAGAATACGCAGTTGATCTAACCCCTCCGGCGCGCACGGGAAGGTGCGCGCCGGGGAGAAATTGAGGAATACAGCATGAAAAAGAGAAACAACGCCTTTGCCCGTCTGGTGGGCCTGCTTTTGGTGAGCGCAACGGTGCTGACGCTGACCGTCGCTGCGACCGGCGGCGCGGGCACGAGCAGCGACCCGCTTGTGACCTTGAGCTACTTAAACGAAAAATTCCTGCCGCAGATCCTCTCGGAGGTGGACAAGAAGGCTGCCGCGCGCGAGCAGGAGCTTTCCCGGAAGCTCACCGAGCAGGTGAGAAGCGAGACGAAGGCCTTTGAGCAGAAGTACGGCGGCACGAGCGGCAGCGCCTCGGGCGGCACGGCGGCAAGCTTTACGCTTGTTACGCTCAATAAATGGCAGATCCTTTACATGGGCGTCGGCTGCGAGGCGATGCTGCGCACGGGCAGCGGCGTGTGCGTGGCGGCGAGCAATCCCGGCCTTGTCGACGAAACGGCGGGTGTGGTGCTTGCCGGCGGCCTCGGCTTGCAGCCAAACCACCTCTACATGGCGACGGTCGACAGCCGCGGCGTGCAGGCGGGCGCGGACGGCACGAAGCTCCTTGTGCGCGGCAATTACAGCGTGCAGTAACGCCCTTACATAAAGAAAAGAGCTTGTGCATAGAAATGGCACAGGCTCTTTATTTTGCGCGGACAGGAGGGAAAACGCGGTGGAGGAATGGAGACCATTGCTGCGCGGTTCGTTTTTTCGCTCGGCGCGGCTCGACTGCGCGCTTTCGCAGCTGGATTGCGCGATGGTGCGCGAGACGGAAGACGGCAGACTTCTGGCGCTGCCGTACAGCGAGCGGGCGCCGTTTCCGCTGCCGGAGCTTTTCTGCCTTGCGCGGATCGGGACAGTCGGCGGGAGACGATGCGTCATCTACCGTGTAGATCGTAAAAAGTTGCCCGTTCTGTGAAAAAATGCAAATGATGGCTACCATACGGGACGAAAGTGTGCTATACTGGCTCTGACTAAAACGAGAAAAGAGGTACTGCACGATGAAATGCCCCTATTGCGGATACAAAGAGAGCAAGGTCATTGATTCCCGCCCTGCCGAAGAGGGCAGCAGCATCCGCCGCCGGCGAGAGTGCCTTTCCTGCGCCAAGCGCTTTACCACCTATGAAACGGTGGAGAGCCTGCCGATGGTCGTCATCAAAAAGGACGGCAGCCGCCAGAGCTTTGACAAGCGCAAGGTCTTGAACGGCATGATCCGCGCGTGCGAAAAGCGCCCCGTTCCGTTCGAGGTGCTTGAGCAGAAGGCAGACGAGATCGAGCAGACCCTGCAAAACTCCCTCGAGCGCGAGGTCAGCACCGAGTACATCGGCGAGCTGGTCATGGACAAGCTGCGCGCCGTGGACGAGGTGGCCTACGTGCGCTTTGCCTCGGTCTACCGCCAGTTCAAGGACATCGACACTTTTATGAAGGAGCTCAACAAGCTGCTCGAAAGCAAGTGAGCTACAGGATATTCCGGATCGAAATTTCCTGCATTTCCGATAGGACGAGCATCTGAGATTTGAGCTCGGCGATACACGCACGCAGCTCTGCTTTGTCCTGCTCGAAGGCGAAGCTGTCTGCCTTGGCAAGGAGGGATTCGACCTCGTTGAGTTCATCGTGCTGCAAAACGATGTGGAAATATGCCGTGTGCTTGTCCCAGCTTTCGTGAAGCGCGGAGAGATCACCGCGCACGCTGTCCCAGTCCTCCGCCTGTGCGGTGTCCTGCAATTTGTCGAGCTCCGCGCACCAGCCCTGCACCAGCCCGTCGGCAACGGCGGCGTTCAAGAGCGTTGCGGAAAAGAGCGCGAGCAGCAGCAAAAACGGGATCCAGAAAAATCGCTTCATTGGTTGTTGTCCTTTCCGATGCAGAGGATCTTGCCCGCGCCGTCGAGCGAGAGGAGAAAGATCTCCGACGGGGCGCGGTAGCCCTGCGCGCGCACCTGCTTTTGCAGCCATGCGCTGTCCAATCCCGCAAGCGAAAGATTTTCGTCCAGCACCCGTCCGTCGTTGATGAAGATGTGCGGGAGGAAGGTGTCGTCCTTCACAGGTTTTCCAAGCTGCTTGGGCGTTATGCTCTGCTCATCGGGATAGAGCAGGACCGAGAGGCCGCCGTCCGTTTCGAGTACGGCGTATTTGACGGTCGTGAGATCGCTGACGCCCTGCGACCGCAGCTCTTCGATGAGCTCATCGAGCGTGAAGCGATTGTGACGCATCGCGTCCTGCTGCACCTTGCCGTCTAAAATGAGCGCCGTCGGGCTGCCGCAGATGAGCCGCCGCAGCCGGATGGAGCGGACGCTGCCCCACGAGAGCAGCATCGAAAGCGACAAAAGCGTCACGATCGGGATAACGCCGTTTAAAAGCGGAATGCCAAAGTCCTGCATCGGTACGGCCGCAAGGTCTGAGATGAGCAGCGTGAGCACGAGCTCGATGGGTTCCAGCTCGCCGATCTGCCGCTTGCCGAGCAGCCGCAAACCGATCATGATGAGAAAATAGAGCACGATCGTGCGGATAAAGGCGGTAGCCATTCATTGATCACTCCCTTTTGTGGGAGTTTGCCCCGCAGGGGGATAAAATAACCGTTTTCACCCGGAGAATATCCGGCTTGAAATAGACCAAAAATCGCAGATGAGAAAGGAGTTATGGAGTTTTCTCCATCATAAGCGCCAGCGCCCGCCTTTCCGGCGGGACGACGAGGTGGGACGAGGATCGAATCTTCGGCGGATGCTTCCCCGCGCCCGTGGGCGCGCACACAGCCGACAAACATGCGGGCGACCGCAGAACAAAGGGGCTGTGACCACGGAAAAAGTGACAAATGACTGCGCATTTGTCCTTTTGACGAACAGCGGCTTTGCGCCGCAAAGGGGTAGTTATGCCCATTTTTCAGAATCATCAAAAGGAGAAACTTTTAATATGTGCGGAATCGTTGGATTCATTGGTAACGAACAGGCGGCGCCCATCCTGCTGGACGGGCTGGCGCATCTTGAGTATCGCGGGTATGACTCCGCGGGTGTGGCCGTCATTTCCTCAGAGCAGAAATTGCAGGTGCGAAAGGCTGTCGGCCGGTTGAAGGTGCTCAGTGATGAGATCCACGGCGGCGCCGACATCGAAGGCTGCATCGGCCTTGGTCACACCCGCTGGGCGACACACGGCGCGCCGAATATCGCCAACTCCCACCCCCACGTGAGCGAGAACGGAAAGTTCGCCGTCATTCACAACGGCATCATCGAAAACTATGTTGAGATCAAGGAATTTCTGATCGGGCAGGGCATCACCTTCAAGTCCGAGACCGATACCGAGGTCGTGGCGCAGCTGCTTGAATTCTACTACAACGAGTGCCACGACTTTTTGGAGGCCGTGGGCCGCGTGCTGCGCCGCATCGAGGGCGCTTACGCGCTCGGCATGCTCTGTGCCGACTGTCCCGACCGCATCATCGCCGCGCGCAAGGACGCGCCGCTGCTGCTCGGCTACGGCAAGGGCTGCAATTTCCTCGCCTCCGACGTGACGGCTATCATCAAGCACACGCGCGACGTGGCCTACATGGAGGACGGCGAGGTCGCCGTGCTGACGCGCGAGGGCATCGAGGTCTACGACGCACTCGAGCAGAAGGTCGAAAAGGAGCACTTTACCATCAACTGGGAGGTTTCCGCCGCGGAAAAGGGCGGCTATCAGCACTTCATGCTCAAGGAGATCATGGAGCAGCCCGAGGCGCTGCGCCGCGCGATCTCCCCGCGCGTGAAGGACGGCAGGATCGTCTTCGGCGATCTGAAGCTCCCTGTGGAGAAGATGCGCGAATTCACCCGTATCTTCATCGTCGCCTGCGGCTCTTCCTACCATGTCGGCATGATCGGCAAATATAACCTCGAACACCTGCTGCGCCGCAATGTCGAGGTCGTGCTTGCTTCCGAGTTCCGCTACAGCGACCCCATCGTGGACGATCAGTCGCTCGTGATCGTCATTTCCCAGTCGGGCGAGACGCTCGACACCATGGCGGCCCTGCGCGAGGCGAAAAAGCGCGGCGCCTATATCCTCTCCGTCGTCAACGTGGTCGGCTCGTCTATCGCGCGCGAGTCGGACGATGTGCTCTACACCTGGGCCGGCCCCGAGATCGCCGTTGCGACGACCAAGGCCTACTCCACGCAGCTTGCCGTGCTTGATATGATCGGCCTTGCCTTCGGCGAGGCGCTCGGCACGGTGAAGAAGGAAGAGTACGACGAAGCGGTGGCAGAGCTCCAGAGGCTGCCCGAGAAGATGGAGCAGTTCCTTGCAAGCGAGAGCTGCAAGGACATTCCGAAGTATGCCGCGCAGTGTTTCAATCACAACTCGGTATTCTTCATCGGCCGCAACCTTGACTATGCGCTGGGGCTGGAAGGCTCGCTCAAGCTCAAGGAGATCAGCTACATTCACTCCGAGGCCTACGCCTCCGGCGAGCTCAAGCACGGCACGATCTCACTCATCGAGGACGGTACGCTCGTCATCGCGCTGGGCACCTATGCGCCTCTTTTCGACAAGGCGATGAGCAACGTGGTCGAGGTCAAGGCGCGCGGCGCGGACGTGCTGGCGCTCACGACCGAGAGCCACCGCGAGGAGATGGAAAAGACCGTCGAAAACGTTATCACCGTCCCCGATACGGCGCAAATGCTGCTGCCGTCGCTCGGCGTGGTGCCGCTGCAGCTGTTTTCGTATTACGTTGCGCTTCAGCGTGGATGCGATATCGATAAGCCGAGAAATCTCGCGAAATCTGTTACTGTTGAATAACAAAAAGAGGCACCCGCAAGGGTACTTCTTTTTCTTCTCCCCCTTGTTAAGAGGAGAAAAAATATAAAAGGGGCATTCTCTCACGCGAGAGAACACCCCCTTTGTGCGGCCGATTCAGATAAGCATACTGACCCCGTGCGTCAGTATGGTGATGATGCAGCCCGCGATGGCGACGCCGAGGAAGATGACCGGCACGGCACGCTTCAAGCGCATATTGAGCACGGCGGCGATGAGCGCGCCCGTCCACGCGCCGGTGCCCGGCAGCGGAATGGCGACAAACAGCAGCAGCCCCCACGTCTGATAGCGGACAACATTTACGCTCTTTGCCTGCGCCCGCGCTTCAAGCGTTGAAACGAAGTGCCCGAGCTTGGGGATATGTATGCGCACCCACCGGAAAAGGGGGCGGACGAAGAGAATGACGAACGGTACGGGGATCATATTGCCAACGAGCGAGGAGAAAAACGCCGCAGGGATCGGCAGCCCCATTGCAACGCCTGCGGGCAGCCCGCCGCGCAGCTCCACAACGGGCAGCATGGAGATGAACATTGTGAGCAGCGCTTCGCCGAGCGGCGTTTCGTGCAGCCAGTATGAGAGGGAGTCCAGCATGACGCTCCTTTCTGATGATGGAAATGCGGTAGTGCGGATTTTTCGGTAAAAGCATAGCATGAAAGCAAAAGACATGCAAGGGTCGATACATTAAGGTTCGATAAAAAATACAGGACCCCGAAAGCATTCGAAGCCCTGTATCCCTGAGTACGGTCAGCGGTTGTTTCTGTTCTGGTTGCTGTTCTGGTTCTGCTCCTGGTTGGTGTTTTCCTGATTTTTGGTCTTGTTCTGGTTGCGGTTCTCCTTCATGCCCGTCGCCTCCCTTCCGCTTTTTTGCCTGCAAGCATAGTGTTGACGGCGGAAAGTAAAAATATACCGCGGATTTTCTGCTTATTTTCGCAAATTGCTGTTGACAAACCGGAAGATAGAGCATATACTATCTACGCAAAACAAAGAAGAGCGGTGCATTCGTTCTCACCCCCAGCAAAGCGAAGGGGTCAATCATGGAAAACAAAGCTTTCGGGCTTTTTGTGTCATGGTACGGGTGCAGAATGTTCTGTGCTCGTTTTTTGTTTGCAAAAATCTTTATGAAAAACGGAGGTGCTTCGGTATTAGCAGCAACGTGCATCAGATCAACGAGGAGATCCGGGACAGCGAGATCCGTCTCATCAGTGCTACCGGTGAGCAGCTCGGCATCATGTCTGCCGCGCAGGCGCAGCACATCGCCGACGAGCAGGGGCTTGACCTTGTCAAGATCTCTCCGCAGGCCACGCCGCCCGTCTGCCGTCTTATGGACTACGGCAAGTTCCGCTTCGAGCAGGGCAAGCGCGAAAAGGAAGCCAGAAAGAACCAGCATGTCGTCGAAGTCAAGGAAGTGCGCATGTCCCCCGGTATCGATGTGGGCGATTTTAACACCAAGCTCAAAAACGCCCAGAAGTTCATTGCCGACGGCAACCGTGTCAAGGTCTCTGTCCGCTTCCGCGGCCGCGAGATGGCGCACACGGACATCGGCCGCGATCTGCTTGTGCGCTTTGCAGAGTCTGTCGCCGAGGTCGCCAACCTGGATAAAGAGCCGAAAATGGAAGGCCGCAGCATGTCGATCTTCCTTTCCCCCAAGGCGGGAAAGTAACTTTGAGCGCCACTACAAATACGAAAAGGAGAAACTACTATGCCCAAGCTGAAAACCCACAGCGGTTCCAAAAAGAGATTCAA
>DPGF01000033.1:14210-31168 GCA_003522105.1 Oscillibacter sp. | reverse complement strand
CTGCGTCAGGGCGGCTATGCTGACAAGACCACTGCCAGCACGATCCGCAAGATGATCCCCTACAAATAATTTACAACGATACGCTTTAAGGAGGCTTATACAATATGGCACGTGTTAAAGGCGCGATGATGACGCGCAAGAGAAGAAACAAGACCCTCAAGCTTGCCAAGGGCTACTGGGGCAATAAATCCCGCCACTTCAAGATGGCCAACGAGCAGGTCATGAAGTCCCTGACCTACGCTTACGTCGGCCGCCGCCTGAAGAAGAGAGATTTCCGCTCCCTGTGGATCACTCGTATCTCCGCAGCCTGCAAGCTCAACGGCATGAACTACTCCACGTTCATGCACGGCCTGAAGACCGCCGGCATCGAGATCAACCGCAAGATGCTCAGCGAGATGGCCATCAACGATCCCGTCGCTTTCACCAAGCTCGTCGAGATCGCCAAGAAGGCCTGATTGTAACTGTAAAAAAACCACCGCTGCTTTGAGCAGCGGTGGTTTTTTGCGTTTTTATGCCACTGCGAAAGACCACAGCGGCGGAAAGAGAGGAAAAATATGAGAAAAACGCTCAAACGAAATCTGGCGTATGACGACAGAAACCACCTTTATTATGTCTCGCTCTACTACGACGGCGAAAACGGCAGGCGCGTGCGCCGCACGCGCACCTATCAAACGATGGAGCAGGCGGAGCAGGTCATTGCAGACTATCGCCGCGCGCAGCTGCTCGGCGGCAAAAGCGCTCCCCGCGATGTTTCGATGGAGGACTGGCTGCGCTACTGGATGCGTGAGATCATCACGCCGAACTGCGCGGAAACAACGCGCCACGGTTATGAGAATATCCTGTACACCCACATGATTCCAACGCTTGGCAAGGTGTATGCGCAGGAGCTGACGGCCATGCGTGTGCAGCAGTATTACGGGGAGCTGCGGAAAAAGGGCCTTGCCAACAACACCATTCGCAAGCATCATGTGCTGCTGCATGCGGCGCTGGGGGCGGCAGTACGGCAGGGGATCGTGAGAGACAACGTGGCAGATCTGGTCACGCCGCCTGCGCATGAAGCGCCCCGGCACCGCTTTTACGATTCATCGCAGCTGCGGAAACTTTTTTGCGCGAGCGAGGGATCGCAGCTTGAGATCGCCGTTAAGCTTGCGGGCTGTCTCGGGCTGCGGCGCAGCGAAATCTGCGGGCTCAAGTGGCGCAATGTCGATCTGGAGCGGGGCGTGCTTACGATCTGCGAGGTGCGCACGGCGGTAAGCGGCAGGGCACTTGAAAAAGCGCCGAAGTCCTATGCCTCCGAGCGGCGGCTGGCTTTCCGCGGCAGCGAAGACCTTGAAGCGCTGCTGCACCGTCTGCACCGCGAATGGGAGCAGCGGCGGAAAGAAAATGCGGCATATAACCCTGAAGGTTATGTTGCCGTAAATAAGGCGGGAAAGCCCTATCAGCCGGATATCCTCTGCCGGCGCATTGCACAGTTTATTGCAGAGCAAGGGCTGCCGCCAATCTCGCTGCACGGCCTGCGCCACAGCTTTGCCAGCGTCGCCAACAGCCAGAACGTGCCGATGTTCAGTATCTCCAAGGCGCTGGGGCACAGCTCTACCTCGGTGACGAGCGCAGTGTACATGCACCTTTTTGACGATGCGGTGGCAGATGTTGTGTCGCAGGTGGCGAGCGCCATCACAGGGAAGGAGCCGTGAGCGTCAGGGAAAGAGAAACGGCAGCGCGGGCAGGGCGAACAGTACCGAGAGCAGCGCCTGCAAGGCTTTTCCCTTGTAATAATAGCGCGCGGTGAGGGGAGAAGCCGCCAGCGCGCTGAGCGTCTGGCAATGGACGCCCATTCCGCCCCAGCCGAGCATCGCCGCGCAGGCGAGGAAGCCTGCGCGTGAGGCGGGGAGAGACAGCGTGCCGCTTGTCAGCTCCAGAAAACCGAGCAGCAGCGAGCAGAGCAGAGAGGACGCGAACTGCGGCGGCAGAAAGTGCAGCAGCAGACGCACGAGCACCGTGAAAAACACCACAAATGCGCTCACGTTCAGGCAGCCCGACAGCGCGCTTTGCACCGCGAGTGGGAAAACGGTGGAAAAGCGCTGCCGTTTTCCCTCCTGCACCCTTGCTTCATGATACGGCACCGGCGGCAGCGCGCGGCAGATGAGAACGCCGGAGAAAATCGCCGCGGCGGCATGAATGAGATACAGCGCCGCGCCTGCGCGGGCGGAAGAAAAAACACCCGCGCCGCACACGCCGAGCAGAAAGCCCGGCCCTGCGTTGTTGCAGAAGGCGAGCAGCCGCTCGCCTTCCTCCTGCGATAGCGAGCCGTTTTCCACAAGCGCGGCGGCAGTGCGCGCACCGACGGGATAACCGCCGCAAAGCCCCAGCGCAAGCGCTGACGCACCCGCGCCGGAAAGGGAGAACAGCGGGCGCATCAGCGGCGAGAGGAGCGAGGCAAACAGCGCCGACGCGCTGCCGGAGGTCAGCAGCGCCGAGAGCACAAAAAACGGGAACAGCGACGGAACGACCGTCTGCGCGCACAGCGCGAGCGCGTCGCGCGCGGCCTGCGCGCCCTCTTCGGGCAAAAGCAGCAGCGCCAGAAGGCAGAAAAGCGCCGCGCCCGGCAATAAAAATTCGTGCAGTTTCATTTTTCTCACCTCGCCTTTTGAGACAAGTCTATGCATCGCGGCGGCGGAACTTGCCCCGTGTAGGACAGGCAAATCGCGCGGAGCGCGTGCATAAACTTTGCCCGAAAGGGTGATGAGGACAGTGGAGCGAAACGAACGGCCGCAGCGCATGATGGCGCGCATGGCGGAGCTTTTTGACCTGCCGGCGGACATTGTGGCGGGGCTGTGCCATGTGGAACTGCTGGGCGACCGGCAGCTTTTCCTGGAAGGGCACAGCGGCATTCTGTCCTATGGAACAGAACAGATCGATGTGGGCGCCGGTTCGCTCATTCTGCGTGTGCGCGGGCGGGAACTGACGCTGCGCAGCATGACAGACAGTGAGCTGCGCATCTTCGGTAAGATCGACGCGGTGGAATATGTGAGATGAGGGAAGTATGCTGAAAAAAGCCGTCAAGCTGCTGCGCGGCAGCGTATGTGTGCGCGCCAAGAGCGCATATCCCGAGCGAATGCTGAATCTCTGCTCCGCGCGCGGTATTGAATTTTGGGACGTCAACTGGCTCGACGCGGCCACGCTCTCATTCTGCGTGGCGCGCGGTGACCTGCGCGCGCTGCGCCGCGCTGCCGAGGGCTGCGGAGCGGAGGTGAGCATCGAGCGCACGGCGGGTACGCCGTTTTTCTTCGCGCGCCTGCGCCGCCGCCATGCGCTCATGGCGGGCGGGATCCTCTGCGCGGCGCTGCTCGCTGTCAATTCTCTTTTTATCTGGGATTTTGAAGTCACGGGAAACAAGACCGTGCCGACGGAAACGATCCTGCACGCGCTGCGCGAGCACGGCGTACACCGCGGAACGCTGCGCTATTCGTTCCGCTCGCAGGATATCTGCAACCGCGTGCTGCCCGAGCTCAAAGACCTTTGCTGGCTTGCGGTCAATGTGCGCGGGTGCAGAGCCTACGTGCAGGTGCGCGAGCGCGTGCGCGCGCCGGAGCGGGTGAACGAGAGCGAGCCGACGAATGTGATCGCGGCGAAGGCGGGCCTTGTTACGAAAGTCCGCGCGCTGGACGGAGAGAAGAGAGTCCTGCCCGGCACGAGCGTGCAGCAAGGGCAGCTTTTGATCGCGGGCGTGGTGGATACCGGCGGCACGGAAAAACCGAGCGTGACGACGCGCTTTCTTGCCGGTAAGGGCGAAGTCTGGGCGCGAACGTGGTACGATCTCACTGTCCGCGTGCCGCTCACTTATGAGGAAAAGGTCTACACCGGCGCGGAAAAGCACAGCCACACGCTCATCTGGGGCGAGAAGCGGTTGAAAATTAACGCAAAAGGGAGTAGTATTTGCGATGTTGATTGTGATAAAATAAAGAATCAAACACATTGGTCGCTTTTCGGCGTTTTTTCCCTGCCTGTTACATGGGAAACGGAAACGCTGCTGCCGTATGAGCCGCAAATGGTCACGCGGCCGCGCGGCGATGCCGAGCGGCAGGGCAAGGCCGTGCTGGAAGCGTATCTCACCGCCCTCTTGGGCGAGAGCGGCAGCGTGACACAGCGGCGCTTTTCCACCGCCGTGGAAGGAGGCGCGCTCCTTATCACGCTCTCGGCTGAGTGCGAGGAGCAGATCGGCAAAGAAGAGCCGGTTGCGATCAACGAAGGATAGCATTTTTTCAGGAGGAAACACAGCATGGAACAGCGCATCAGCATCGAGCGCATGGAACAGGCGGTCAATTTGTTCGGCTCATTCGATGAGAATGTGCGGCTGATCGAATCGGAATTCAAGGTCACGGTGTCGAACCGCGAGGGCGAGCTGCGCGTGAACGGCGAGGTCGAGGACACGATGCTCGCCTGTAAGGCGCTGCAAGCACTGCTGACGATCTCGAACCGCGGCGAGCCCATCACTGAGCAGAATGTACGCTATGTGATCTCGCTTGTGCGCGCGGGACAGGAGGAGCGCATCAGCGAGCTGACGCAGGACGTTATCTGCATCAGCTCCAAGGGCCGCCCCATCAAGCCCAAGACCATCGGACAGAAGCGGTATATCGAGTCCGTTTTGAAAAATACCATCACCATCGGTGTCGGCCCTGCCGGCACGGGCAAGACCTACCTCGCCGTCGCCGCGGCGGTCGCGGCCTTCCGCGAGCGCAAGGTGAACCGCATCATCTTGACGCGCCCCGCGGTCGAGGCGGGCGAGCGCCTCGGCTTTTTGCCGGGCGACTTGCAGAGCAAGGTCGACCCGTACCTGCGCCCGCTCTACGACGCGCTCTTCGATATGCTCGGCGCGGAAACGTACCAGAAGTATTTAGAGCGCGGCAATATCGAGGTCGCGCCCCTTGCCTACATGCGCGGCCGCACGCTGGACGACAGCTTCATCATTCTCGACGAGGCGCAGAATACCTCCTGCGAGCAGATGAAAATGTTCCTGACGCGCATGGGCTTCAACTCGAAAATGGTCATCACCGGCGACGTGACGCAGATCGACCTGCCGGCGGACAAGATGAGCGGACTCAAGCAGGCGGTGCGCGTGCTCAAGGACGTTGAGGGCATCGGCATCTGTGAGCTTACCGATCAGGACGTGGTGCGCCATGTGATGGTGCAGCGCATCATCAAGGCCTACGCGGACTATGAGACTGCACGGAACGAAAAGAGGAAAAAGTGATGGCAAAGAGACATTATATCCCCATTACGGCGGAAAACGTGCCCGATGTGAGCGGCAGCAAGCGCGCCTTCATCCGCAAGGTCATCCGCACGGCGCTTACTGCCGAGGGTGTGGACTTTCCCTGCGAGATCGACGTGGAGCTGACGGACGACGAGACCATTCACGAGATCAACCGCGAGATGCGCGAGGTCGACCGCGCGACGGACGTTTTGAGCTTCCCGATGTTTGAGCTTTCGCCCGGAGAACTGCCGGGGACGGAGGACGCCGACCCCGGCACGGGGCTTGTACCGCTCGGCGACATGGTCATCTCGCTCGAGCACGTCGCCGCGCAGGCGAAGGAGTACGGCCATTCCAACCGCCGCGAGCTTGCCTACCTTGTGACGCACTCGGTGCTGCATCTTCTGGGCTACGACCATCTGGACGAGGGCCCCATGAAGAAACAGATGCGCGAGCATGAAGAGCACATCATGACGCTGCTCGACCTTACGCGGTAAGATTTTCCCAATACAACAAACAGAGAAGGAGCGAAGAGAAATGAAAGACGATTATATCCTGTTGAAAGTGCTGGCTGCATTTGTCGGGACGCTTGTGTTCGGCGGGATGCTGATCAGTACGCTTCCGTTTGGATATGTGGAATCGGCGGTGCTTGTCCTTGCAGCCGTCGTTGCCGCCTCTGCGGTCTGGATCGGAAGAGAAAAGTGACCTGCTTTGGCAGAAAATAATAAAATGTTCAACGAACAAAAGAAAGTTGAGGATCACCTATCATGAACAAAACGAAGACTGCTATGATCACCGTCTGCGGACGGCCGAACGTCGGTAAATCCAGCCTGACCAACGCCCTTGTGGGCGAGAAGATCGCTATCGTCTCCAACAAGCCCCAGACCACGCGCAACCGCATCTACGGCGTGGTGAACCACGGCGACACGCAGTATGTGCTGCTTGATACGCCGGGCTTCCACAAGGCGCGCAACCGCCTTGGCGACTATATGGTCAAGGTCACGAGCGAGTCGATCGCGGACGTGGACGCGGTGCTGCTGCTCGTCGAGCCCGTGCCGCACGTCGGTATTCCTGAATCGGAGCTCATCGAAAAGATCAAGGCCTCGCACCTGCCGGCAATTCTTTGCATCAACAAGATCGATACCATCGAGCGCAAGGACGACCTGCTCG
The DNA here is from genome assembly GCA_003522105.1 of Oscillibacter sp. Classification (GTDB taxonomy): domain Bacteria; phylum Bacillota; class Clostridia; order Oscillospirales; family Oscillospiraceae; genus Hominicoprocola. Next base: position 24,750 of record DPGF01000033.1, on the reverse strand, counting down.
CCGTCATCGCGGCCTACAGTGAGGCCTATCCTTTCGACGCCATCATTCCCATCTCCGCGCGCACGCACGAGGGGCTGGAAGAGCTGATGAGCGAGCTTTCGAAGTATGCCGCCGAAGGTCCCCAGCTTTTCCCCGACGGCATGACGACCGACCAGCCCGACCGTCAGGTCGTTGCCGAGATCGTGCGCGAAAAGCTGCTGCGCAACTTGGATAAGGAAATTCCGCACGGCACGGCCGTGGAGATCACGCGCTTCATCGAGCGCGACGACGAGGTCATCGAGGTCGACGCGACCATCTACTGCGAAAAGGCGAGCCACAAGGGCATCATCATCGGCAAAAACGGCGCGATGCTCAAAAAGATCTCGACCGAGGCGCGCCAGGACATCGAGCGCTTCATGGGTACGAAGGTCTACCTTGAAACCTGGGTCAAGGTCAAGGAGAATTGGAGAGACAATATGAATTATATCCGCTCGTTCGGCTACGACGAGCAGTAAAAAATTTTCCCAGCCATATTGTCGGCGTCTTTCCTCATGCTAAGCATGAGGTGAGGGCAGTGGAAGAAGGATATCTGGCGCTTTTTATGCAGACCGGGCAGCCGCTATTTTATCTCATGGCGGTGGAAAGACGGTCCTGCAAGGAATGAACGCTGTTCCCCGCGTGAGGGGAGCAGCGCTTCGCGCCGCCGCGAGCAGAGAAAGGACGTGCTGCGCCGCCATGGAAAAAATCGTTACTAAGGGCATCGTCCTTCGCGCGACGGCGACGAAGGAGGCCGACTACATATTGAATATTCTGACCGATTCCCTCGGACGGATCGCGGTCGTCGCGCGCGGCGCGCGGCGCAAGGGAAGCCGCATCGCGGCAAGCTGCGAGCTGCTGGCATTTTCCGAGCTGACGCTTTATCAGCGCGGCAACTGGTACTACCTTGACGAGGCGTCGACGATCTCGCTTTTCGACGGTGTGCGGCAGGACATCGAACTGCTCTCGCTTGCGTCGTATTTTGCCGAGATGACCGAGTGCGTCACGGCGGAGGACGAGCCCGTGCCGGAAATTCTGTCGTTGCTGCTCAATTCGCTCTATGCGCTCAGCGAACTTGAAAAGCCACAGAGCATCGTCAAGGCGGCGTTTGAGCTCAAGCTCCTTGCGCTTTCCGGCTATGAGCCGCTGCTCGACGGCTGCGCCGTCTGCGGCACGCACAACCCGAAAGAGCCGGTGTTCGACGCGCAGCAGGGCGTACTTTTGTGCAGGGAATGTGCGCCGTATCATGGAGCGGGGCTTCTGCCGCTGGACGCGGGATCGTTCGCCGCGATGCGCCATGTGCTCTTTGCAGAGCCGAAGCGCATGCTGTCATTTTCCCTCACGGGAGAGACGGAAAAGCGCTTTGCCGCCGCCTGCGAGGTTTTTGCGCAGGTACAGCTCGACCGGCGATTTAAGACGCTGGACTTCTACAAAAGCATGAAAACTGTCGACTAAACGTATTATCTGTCGAAATCATTACGAATCGAAATCAAAATTTCGGAGAAAACTATGAGTGAACTGTTTGAAAAATCCATCCGCGTGCTGGAGCTGCCGCGCCTTTTGGAAATGCTCGAGCGTCACGCTGTGAGCGCGGAAGCCAAGGCGCGGGCGCGCAGTTTGACGCCGTCGGACGACTATGGCGAGGTGAACCGCCTGCTCGACGAGACCGACGCGGCGCGTAAGATGATCCTGCTGCGCGGCAGTCCCGCCTTCGGCGGCGTGCGCGATGTGGGCGAGTCGCTCTCGCGTGCGGAACGCGGCGGCATGCTCAATACACGGGAACTTTTGGACATCGCGGGGCTGCTCGCCAATGTGCGGCGCGTGCAGGACTATTACAGGGAGGACGAGGAAGGCACGGTCATCGACAAGCTCTTCCTCTCCCTGCACCCGAACCGCTTTCTGGAGGAGAAGATCACGACCGCGATCCTCGACGAAAACGAGATCGCCGACGCGGCCTCGCCCGAGCTTGCCGAGATCCGCCGCCACAAGCGCGCGGCGGCGGCCAGAGGCCGCCAGATCCTGCAGCGCATCATTTCCTCCCCGAGCTACCGCAACGTTTTGCAGGACGCGCTCATCACGCAGCGCGGCGGGCGCTTCGTCGTGCCGGTGAAGGCAGAGTGCCGCGCGGAGCTGCCGGGATTGGTGCACGACACGTCCTCGAGCGGCGCGACGATTTTCGTCGAGCCGATGGGCGTGGTGCAGGCCAACAACGAGCTCAAGGAACTCGAGGCGAAAGAAGAAAAGGAAATCGACCGCATTCTCTATGCCCTTTCCGGCGAGGCGGCAAGCTTCAGCCGCGATATTTTGTGGGATTATGATATTCTTGTCCATCTCGATCTCATCTTCGCGCGCGGCGAGCTGAGCTACCGCATGAACGCCATGCGCCCGGAGATCAAAAAGGACGGCAGCGTTTATCTGCGCCACGCGCGCCACCCGCTGCTTGATCCGGCGAAGGCGGTGCCCATCGACATTGAGCTGGGCCGAAGCTTCGATACGCTCGTCATCACCGGCCCCAACACCGGCGGTAAGACCGTCAGCCTCAAGACGCTCGGTCTCATGTGCCTGATGGCGCAGTGCGGGCTGCATATCCCCTGTGACGACCGCAGCGCCGTGAGCATTTTCTCCGCCGTCCTGGCCGACATCGGCGACGAACAGAGCATTGAGCAGAGCCTGTCGACTTTCTCTGCGCACATGAAGAATATCGTGCAGATCCTGGACGAGGCGGATACCCACAGCCTCATTCTCTTCGATGAGCTGGGCGCGGGCACCGACCCGGTCGAGGGCGCGGCGCTTGCCATCGCCATCATTGAGCAGGCACGCTCGCAGGGGGCGAAGATCGCTGCGACAACGCACTACGCCGAGCTCAAGACCTTTGCCATGACGACTGCGGGCGTGGAGAACGCAAGCTGCGAATTCGACGTGGAGACCCTCTGCCCGACCTACAAGCTGCTCATCGGCATTCCCGGCAAGTCAAATGCCTTTGCCATTTCAAAGCGATTGGGACTTTCTGAGACCGTTATCGAAAAGGCCAAGGCGCAGATGGACAGCGAGAGCATCCATTTTGAAGATGTGCTCACGCAGCTGGAGCAGAAGCGACAGCAGCTCGAAAAGGAGAAAGCGGAGGTCGACCGTCTCTATGCCCAGCGCGAGGAAGACGCGCGCAAGGCGCGTGAATTCCGCACGCAGATGGAAAAGGCAAAGGAGAACGCCCGCAGCCGCGGCGAGGCCGAGGCCAAGCGCCTGCTTGCCGAGGCGAAATCCGCCGCGGACGAGACCTTCCGCGAGCTGGACGCGCTGCGCAAGCAGCAGAAAAAGCTCGACGCCCAGCAGATGAACGCCCAGCGCGCCGAGATCATGCACAACATCAAGGAGGCGCGCGATGCCGTGGGTCTGCGTGATGAGCGCGCGGAGCCCATTCCCAAGCCCTCACGCCCCATTCGGGAAGGCGACCTTGTCGAGATCCCCGGCACAAGGCGTCAGGCCGAGGTCACAGCCGTCAAGGGCGATACGCTCACGCTCAAGGCAGGGCCTTTGCAGATGAAGGTCAAAGCCGATGAGGTGCGCCTCATCGAAGAGGCAGAGCGCGCGGCAACAGCGAAGAAGCAGCCGCAGTTCGCTCCCTCGCAGCGTATCCTGCGCACGGCGAGCGCGGCGCGCGAGCTTGACATTCGCGGCATGGAAACACTGGAGGCCGAGAGCGTGCTCGACAACTATATCGACGCTGCCGTGATGGCCCATCTTGAAACGGTGACCATCATTCACGGCAAGGGAACGGGTGCGCTGCGCAAGGCGGTGCATGCGAGCCTGAAGCGCAACAAGGCAGTCAAGAGCTTCCGCCTCGGCAACTACGGCGAGGGCGAGTCCGGCGTCACTGTGGTCGAGTTGAAATAAATGCCTGCCCGGGGAAGCACTTTGTCTGTGTTTATTGCCAAATCCGAGCCGTTTCGCGCGAATTGGCATTGACGAATCTGCCCTAAATGGTATATGATACGATAAAGTCCGAAAGATTTTTTTGGAGAGGGAGAAGTAACGATGTATACTCAGAATGTTACGATCAACAATGAAGTAGGCCTGCATGCCCGTCCCGCTACGTTCTTCATTCAGAAGGCCAACGAATTCAAGAGCGGCATCTGGCTGGAGAAGGATGAGCGCCGCGTGAACGCCAAGAGCTTGCTGGGCGTGCTGTCCCTCGGGATCGTCAAGGGCACGACCATCACCCTGCTGGCCGACGGCGCTGACGAAAAGGAAGCTGTGACGGCTCTCTGCGAGCTGGTTTCCAGCAATTTCGGCGAATAAAACACGATCAGGAAAGGCGGCTTCAAAAGAAGCCGCCTTTTTCCATTTTATTTTCCGGTTTCGACCTGATATACTATTAACTATTATATATGTAGACAAGAGGAGGAAGCGGCCTATGACCAAGCAGGAGCTGCTCGACAAGGCAAACGACCTGCCGCTCGCACCGGGCGTTTATCTGATGATGGATAAAAGCGGCGAGGTCATCTACGTCGGTAAGGCCAAAAAGCTCAAAAATCGCGTCAGTCAGTATTTTCAAGAGGGTTCCTCCCACAACGAGAAAACGCGCCGCATGGTCGCGCAGGTGGATCACTTTGACACCATCTTCGTTTCAAGCGAGTTTGAGGCGCTGATCCTGGAAAACTCGCTCATCAAGCAGCACATGCCGCGCTACAACATCCTCTTGAAAGATGACAAGGGCTATCCCTTTGTGCGCCTCGGCACGGGGCATTATCCGCGCTTTACAATGGTCTCTAAACCCGCGGACGACGACGCGCTTTACTTTGGGCCGTTCGGCGGGCGGAGCGAAACACGCGCGGCGATCGACGCGATCTGCGCGGCCTTCCGGCTGCCGACGTGCAGCCGCGCCTTTCCGCGCGACATCGGCAAGGAGCGTCCCTGCCTCAACCATCACATGGGACGCTGTGACGGATTTTGCCGCGGCACGCCGGATGAGGAGGAATATCTGCGCCGCATCGGTCAGGCGGAAGAGCTGCTGGGCGGCCATTACCGCAGGCTCACGCGCGCGCTGCGCGAGGAGATGGAACGCGAGGCCGAGGCACTGCACTTTGAGCAGGCGGCGGCGCTGCGCGACCGCGTCCGCGCCATCGAGGTGCTGGGCAAACGCCAGAAGGTCATCGCCGGCATCTGCGCCGACACCGACATCTGGGGCGTTTACCGCGGAGCGCTCAAATGCGGCAGCGCCGTGCTGCACATTGAGGACGGCAGCGTGACGGGGCGCGACCTGAACCTCTTCGCCGCACCGCAGGACGAGAGCGAGCAGATGATCCTCTCGGCGCTGCTGCCGCAGTATTACCTCAATAAGAGCGTTCTGCCGCGTGAAATCCTGCTGCCCTGCGAGATCGAGGGTGCGGACGAGCTTGCGCAGATTTTGACCGAGCGCGCGGGGCGCAAGGTGACGCTCCATGTGCCGCAGCGCGGCGAGAAAGCGGAGCTTCTTGCCATGGCGCAGCGCAACGCGCGAGAGGACGTGGAGCGCGTGACGACCGCGCAGGAGCGGGAAAACCGCACGCTTTCGCAGCTTGCGGGCATGCTGTCGCTTGCCGCGCCGCCGGAGCGCATGGAGTCCTACGATATTTCCAACACCGGCGCGAGCGACATTGTCGCCTCCATGGTCGTCTACGAGGGGGCGAAGCCCAAAAGGAGCGCCTACCGCCGCTTTAAGATCAAGAGCCTCTCGGCCCATCCCGACGACTACGCCTCGATGGAGGAGGTGCTCACGCGCCGTATTCAGCGCTATCTGGACGGGGACGAAAAGTTTACTCCCCTGCCGGACGTGATGCTCATCGACGGCGGCGTGACGCATGCGCTCGTTGCCGAGCGTGTGTGCGCCAAGATGCAGGTCCGCGTTCCCATCTTCGGCATGGTCAAGGACGACCGCCACCGCACGCGCGCGCTTGTCACGGCGGATGGGCGCGAGATCGACCTGCACGCCGCGCCGAACGTCTTTGCCCTGATCGGCCAGATCCAGGAGGAGACGCACCGTTTTGCCATCACCTTTCACCACGAGAGCCACACGCGCTCTTCCACGCGCTCGGCGCTCGACGGCATTCCCGGCATCGGCAAGGTCCGCGCACAGGCGCTGCTCAAGACGTTCAAGAGCGTCAAGGCAATTCGAGAGGCGGACATTTTCGCCCTCGAACGTGTGCTGCCAAAAGACGCTGCGGCATCTGTTTACCTTCATTTTCACGGCGAAACGAACGGAAAAAGTCGGGATCGGTAACTTCTTCCCTTGCCGTCCGTTTGGCGGAAAAAGGGAAAAAGAATGCTTGATTTTGTTGGACTTGCCAACAAAATCTGAAAATACGGGTTGACATAATTGAATTTCGATAAATGAATTTTTAAAAAGTCAAACTTGCATATTTTGCTCTGCGGCGATGCAATTTGCTGCATGCAGCGTCCCCTGTGACCTTTGCGGACACGGGAGGCGCTGCATTTCTTCTGTGCGGGGCAAAGGCGGTGCTGACGAGCAAAAAGGACAGTGTTTGCAAGGCTTTTCCGGCCTTTGACGCGCCGGGGGAAGGCGGCGGGACACACCCGGACTGCCCGCAGAGATTTTTTGCCCCGCTTCGAGGGAACAAATGCACCGGAAAGGAGGCTGCCGGTTCTTCCGCAGCGCGGCGGCGCGGCATGGGGGAGGGGTGATAGAAGTTTACATAAACCTGAAAAATGCTGTTTTCATGAGCGCGAAATCTGATTTTTACAAACAGAAAGTTCCAATAATATCGAAATAATAGAAGAAAACAGAACTTTTGTCGAAAGAATGGCGAGAACTTGACAAATCCTTTTTCGAGCGGTATACTGCCAGCATGTTTTGGAAAAGTTACAAATTGTAATCTTTTTCCGGGCGCAGCGCATTTCCCCCGCTGCGCGAAGCTGCGGCGGCTCACGCCGTGAAAAAAGGAGTATTTCATGCAGAAGTTTTTGAAACAGTTGTTCACAGCCCCGCACAGCCGGAGAGCGATGTTCTTCGTGCTGTTCGCCGCGGTGATGCTGCTGAACAGTTCGCCCGAGCTGCGCGCGAACGCGCTGTATCTGATCGCCGACGGCGATGCGGTCAGCGTGCTCGACGGCACGACGGACATCCCGCAGGAGCGCGTTATCGTCACGGGCGCGCAGAGCGCCGACGCAGAAGTTACGCTCCCTGCCGGTGAAAAGGTAACGGTGACGCACGGCGACGATATTGAGTACGCCACCACGAGAAATGGCGAGCGCGTCAGCGAGCTGCTGCGCCGCCTGCAAATCTCGGTCAGCCCCCTTGAGATGGTGCTGGTCGATGTTTCCGGCGAGTCGGTCGAGATCACAGTCGCTTCCGACTTTACCTACTACGAAACGGATACCGAGGCTGCGGAGCATATCACGATGACCACCACCTCCTACCGCCTGCCCAAGGGCGAAACGAAGGTCGTGCAGCAGGGCATCGACGGTACGCGCGATGTTGTTTACGAGGTCGTGTACGCAGACGGTCAGTTTGTCTCCCGTCAGGCGGTAGAGGAGAAGAACAACACCTCCGTTGCCGAGATCACCTATGTCGGCACGCTCGTGGAGCGCGCGCAGAGCGGCGATACGGTCAAGTCCGTCGCCTATGAGGACGACGGCAGCGGCTACCTTCTGATGAAGTCCGGTGATTCCGTTCATTTCTCCGGCTCGATGAAGGTTACCTGCACGGCCTATACCGCGGGCTACGGCGGCGTGGGCACCAGAACCGCCACGGGTACGACCGTCCATGTCGGCACCGTTGCGGTGGATAAGAAGGTTATCCCCCTCGGCACCGAGATGTTCATCGTCGGCTCAACCGGCTACACCTACGGCAACGCCGTTGCCGAGGATACCGGCGTGCGAGGTGCGGCAGTCGACCTCTATATGAACACCTATCAGGAGTGCAAGCAGTTCGGTCTCCAGAGGAATTCGACCGTCTACTTCCTCGACTGAGAGGGACAATTTGCCGAATAGTACGATAAATGCATGTTCCGAATGCGCATATTGCGCATTCGGAACATTTACTTTATTGCGGTGACGTGATACAATTATCGGCAGAAACCGAAAGGAGCGCACAAGATGAAAGCCATTATCACAGTGATCGGAAAAGACCGCGTCGGCATTATCGCAGGCGTCAGCTCGCTGCTGGCGCAGTGGAACGTAAACGTTCTGGATATCAGCCAGACGATCCTGCAGGAGAATTTTACGATGGTCATGCTGGCCGATTTGGCAGACTGCCCACTCTCCTTTGCAGAACTGACGGAAAAGCTGAGCGCCCTCGGCATGGAGATGGACATTGCGATCCGCATGCAACGGGAGGACATCTTCAACGCAATGCACAAGATCTGAGCGGGGAGGGAGAGAGTCATGCTAAGCCGCAGTGATATCCTGGAAACGATCCGCATGATCGACCAGCAGCATTTGGATATCCGCACGATCACAATGGGCATCTCGCTCCTCTCCTGCGCGGACAGCAGCGCGGAGCGCGCGTGTGAAAAGATCTACGATAAGATCAGCCGCTATGCAGAGCATTTGGTCGCAACGGGGGAAGAGATCGAGCGGGAATTCGGCATTCCCATCGTCAATAAGCGCGTTTCCGTCACACCGATCGCGTTGGTCGCCGCTGCATCGGAGACGGAGGACTATGTCCCGTTTGCCAAGACGCTTGACCGCGCGGCCAAAAATGTTGGCGTTAACTTTATTGGCGGCTTTTCCGCGCTCGTGCAGAAGGGCATGACGGACGCTGACCGGAAGCTGATCGCCGCAATCCCCGAAGCGTTGGCCGGCACGGATCTTGTGTGCTCGTCGGTCAATGTCGGCTCGTCCAAGGCGGGGATCAATATGGACGCCGTCGCCCTGATGGGACAGACGGTGAAGAAAACGGCAGCACTCACGGAAAAGCAGGGCGGCTTCGGCTGCGCCAAGCTTGTGATTTTCTGCAACGCAGTGGAGGATAACCCCTTTATGGCGGGCGCATTTCACGGCGTGGGCGAACCTGAAAAAGTGATCAACGTCGGCGTTTCTGGGCCGGGCGTTGTGTATCACGCGTTGCAAAGCGTCAAGGGCCAACCGTTCGACGTGGTGGCGGAGACTGTGAAGAAAACGGCGTTCCGCATCACGCGAATGGGCCAGCTCGTTGCGCAGGAGGCGAGCCGCCGGCTCGACGCGCCGTTTGGCATCGTCGATCTTTCGCTCGCGCCAACCCCTGCCGCCGGTGACAGTGTGGCCCGCATTCTGGAGGAAATGGGGCTTGAGGCCTGCGGCACACACGGTACGACCGCCGCGCTCGCCCTGCTCAACGACGCGGTGAAAAAGGGCGGCGTGATGGCCTCCTCCTCGGTGGGTGGCTTATCCGGCGCGTTTATCCCCGTCAGCGAAGATGAGGGCATGATTGCCGCGGTGTCCTCCGGCGCGTTGACGCTCGACAAGCTGGAGGCAATGACCTGCGTTTGCTCCGTAGGACTCGACATGATCGCGCTTCCGGGCGACACCAGCGCGGAGACCATCGCTGCCATCATCGCCGATGAAGCGGCCATCGGCATGATCAATACGAAGACGACCGCGGTGCGCGTTATCCCCGTGCCCAGATGTAAGGTGGGCGATATGGTAGAGTTCGGCGGACTGCTCGGCTCGGCACCGGTGCAGGCGGTTCATCCCTATTCAAGCGCGGAGTTCATTGCGCGCGGCGGCAGGATCCCCGCGCCGCTGCACAGCCTGAAAAACTGAAAGAAAGAGGACAGCTCCGGCTGTCCTCTTTTTTTTGATCAAATTTGCCGCTTCAGAACAGCAGCTCATAGCCCATCTTGATGAAAAGAAGCGCCAGCACCACGAACATCATGTTGCGGATCTTTTTGCTGCCGCCGCGAATGGCATAGCGCGCGCCGAGATAGCTGCCGAGAATGCTGCATGCGATGGCAGGCAGCGCCAGCTTCCAAAGAACGCTGCCGTGCAGGATCCAGACAACGGCAGCGGCAACGTTGGAGGCCAGATTGGTAGCTTTGGCACAGCCTCCTGCCGTGATGAGGTCGAGCGAGAGAAAGCCCGTGAAGCCAAGGATCATAAAGGTTCCCGTGCCGGGGCCCAGCAGCCCGTCGTAGCAGCCGAAGACAAGGCCGATGAGCGCGGCGGTGACGACCTCGCGCTTAACGGAATATACGGGGCGCTCTTCTGCGGGAATGTCCTTGCCGAAATCCTTTTTTACCGTCAGAAAGACGGCCACGCAGGGGAGCGCGATAAGCATCAGCGTTTCCAGCGTTTTTTCCGAGATGACGGCGGCCAACTCTGTGCCGAGCGCCGAGCCGATCAGCGCGCCGACGGCCGCAGCGATGGCGGGACGCAGCAGGATCTTGCCGCTGCGAAAATACTTGAAGGTGGCGGTCAGCGCGCCGCAGCCGTTGACGACCTTGTTCGTTCCGGCGGCAAGGTGAGCCGGGATACCGGCCATCAGATAGGCGGGAAGCGTGATGAGTCCGCCGCCGCCGGCGACGGAGTCGACAAAGCCGCCAAGAAAGAT
>DPGF01000033.1:0-14082 GCA_003522105.1 Oscillibacter sp. | reverse complement strand
ATCAGATAGGCGGGAAGCGTGATGAGTCCGCCGCCGCCGGCGACGGAATCGACAAAGCCGCCAAGAAAGATGAGCGGCAGAACAACGATCAGAATTTGCGGTGTGAGTTCCATGAGAATATCCCTCTTTTCCTGAGATTGCTGCATTTTATCACAGGAAAAAAAGTTTTACTACTCTTTTGCGCAAAATATGATAAAATAATTTCACGATTCTTTACGCCCAGAGCGCAGAAAGGAACAACGCTATGGAACGCAACAACAAAGCTGCCATCGAGGCGCTCTTGAAGCGCCACGGTTTTCACTTTTCCAAGTCCATGGGTCAGAATTTCCTCATCGACCCCGCCATTCCCTTCGAGATCGCCGAAAGCTCGCGCGCAAGCGAGCAAAACGGCGTGCTGGAGATCGGCCCCGGCATCGGTGCTTTGAGCCATGAGCTCTGCGAGCGCGCGGGGAAGGTCGTTGCTGTGGAGCTTGACAAGACGCTGCTGCCGATCCTTGAAGAGACGATGGCGCGCTACGATAACTTCGAGGTCGTCTCCGCCGATATTCTCAAGACCGATATCCCCGCGCTGGTGCGCGAAAAGTTCGGGGGCCTTACGCCCATCGTGTGCGCAAACCTGCCCTATAACATCACGACCCCCGCCATCACCGCGCTCATCGAGGCGAAGTGCTTTGAGAGCATTACGGTGCTTGTGCAGAAGGAGGTCGCCGAGCGGCTGTGTGCCGCGCCGGGCACGAGCGCCTATGGTGCATTTTCTGTCTTCATGCAGTACTATACGGAGCCGGAGTATCTTTTCGCCGTGCCGCGCGAGTGCTTTGAGCCCCAGCCCAAGGTCACCTCTGCCGTGCTGCGCGCCGTGGTGCGCAAAGAGCCGCCCGTCAGGGTGGAGGACGAGAAGCTCTTCTTCCGCGTGGTATACGGCGCATTTGCCCTGCGGCGCAAGACGCTCGTCAACAGCCTGATGACGGCGTTCGGCTCGCAGCTCACAAAAGAGCAGCTTGCGCAGTCGATCACCTCCTGCGGACTTGACGCAACTATCCGCGGCGAACGACTGGGCCTTGCGGAATTTGCGGCTCTCGCCGCCGCGATCGGCGCGTTACTGCGATAACATGCTGCGATATATTCAAAAAAATAATAAGCTATATGGTTGTTATTGATGAGACATTCTGCTACAATTTGCGGTAGAAAGGAGTCAAACTCAATAGCAACCATTTTCCTGTGCATCGGTTCGCTCTCTGCCGCCTTGCGCGGCACGGCACGCCACACAAGACGCGGTGCAAAAAAATTTCCTTTGCGCCGTGAAAATGCTGCGAGGAAAAGAACAATGACGAATTTGACGAACAACAAGGCGGTATTGTCGTGGATCGACGAGATGACCGCCATCACCAAGCCGGACAAGATCGTTTGGATCACGGGAGAGGAAGACCAGATCAGCGAGCTGCGCGAGCAGGCCGTCAGAGAAGGGATCCTCATCAAGCTCAACCCGGATAAGCTGCCGGGCTGCTATCTGCACCGCACCGACCCCGACGACGTAGCGCGCGTGGAGGACCGTACCTTCATCTGCTGCGAAAAGGAAGAGGACGCAGGCCCCACGAACCACTGGATGGAGCCGAAGGAAATGTACAAGAAGATGTACGCTCTCGCTGACGGCGCTTACAAGGGCCGCACCATGTACATTATCCCGTATTCCATGTCCATCATCGGCTCGCCGTTCGCCAAGTACGGCTTTGAACTGACAGACTCCATTTACGTTGTGCTCAACATGCACATCATGACCCGCGTCGGAAAGGCCGTGTGCGATGCGCTCGGTGACGACACAGGCTTCATCAAGGGTCTGCACTGCCAGTGCAACCTTGATAAGGACAATAAGTACATCGTCCACTTCCCGCAGGACAATACCATCATTTCGATGAACTCCAACTACGGCGGCAACGTCCTTCAGGGCAAGAAGTGCTTCGCTCTGCGCATCGCCTCGAACCTCGGCCGTCAGGAGGGGTGGATGGCCGAGCACATGCTGATCCTCGGCATTCAGAACCCGCGCGGCGAGATCAAGTACATCTCGGCGGCCTTCCCGTCCGCCTGCGGCAAGACGAACCTTGCCATGCTGATCCCGCCCGAGGGCCTTCAGCGCTGGGGCTGGCGCGTTTGGTGCGTGGGCGATGATATTGCGTGGCTGCGCGTCGGCAAGGACGGCAGACTCTGGGCGGTCAATCCGGAGAACGGCTTCTTCGGTGTGGCGCCCGGTACGTCGATGAAGTCGAACCCCAACGCGCTCATTTCGACGCACAAGGATACGATCTTTACGAACGTCGCCCTCGATTTGAGCGACAACACCGTCTGGTGGGAGGGGCTCAACAAGACACCGCCCGCCCGCGCGATCGACTGGCGCGGCCGCCCGTGGACGCCGCAGAGCCCCGAAAAGGCCGCCCACCCCAACAGCCGCTTCACCGCGCCGGCGCGCAACTGCCCGTGCCTGAGCCCGGAGTTTGACAATCCCGAGGGTGTGCCCATCAGCGCCATTATCTTCGGCGGACGCCGCGCGAAGACCGCGCCGCTCGTCTACCAGTCCTTCAGCTGGCAGCACGGCGTGTTCATCGGCTCGATCATGGCCTCGGAGACCACCGCCGCGGCGACCGGTCAGGTCGGCGTGGTGCGCCGCGACCCGATGGCAATGCTGCCCTTCTGCGGCTACCACATGGGCGATTACTGGCAGCACTGGCTCGACATGGGCAAGAAGATCCCCAAGCCGCCGAAGATCTTCAACGTCAACTGGTTCCGTACCGACGAGGACGGCAACTTTGCCTGGCCCGGCTTTGGCGACAATATGCGCGTTTTGCAGTGGATCATCTCGCGCGCCGACAATGAGATCGGCGCGGCGGAGACCGCGCTTGGCTACGAGCCCAACACCCACGACATCGACATGGAGGGCCTTGATATGTCGATGTACGACATGCGCAGACTCCTCTCGGTCGACCGCGATCTCTGGCTCAAGGAGTGCGAGGACGCGCGCGCCTACTACGAAAAGATCGGCAAGGTGCCGCCGGAGCTTTACAGCGAGCTCGACGCGCTCGAAATGCGCCTGAACCGTGGCTACAAGGTAGAACACTGAATAAAATAACAAAAAAGGAACCGCTCAAAGGGAAACACTCCGCAAGGAAGTCGTTTCCCTTTTTGCTTTTGTAAGTCGTCAAAATGACTGGTTTGCGGAAAAATCATTTTATGATATAATAATTTTCAGATAGCAAATAACTATTTGCTATCTGAAGGAGGGAAAGACTGTGCCACAACATAAGTTTATTACAAAGCAACTAATAGATAAAGGTTGGTCAGAAGATAAAAAATACTGTCTTACTGACGAACAAGGAAAAAGATTTTTGCTTCGTGTTTCTCCGATTGAACAGTATGACAGAAAGAAAAGTGAATATGAACTTATGAGTCAGGTAGCAACTCTCGGTGTGCCAATGTGCAAACCTTTAGAGTTCGGTACATCTGATGAAGGAGCTTATTCTATTCAAACTTGGATAGATGGTGTTGATGTAGAAGAAAATGTACATAATTTAACATGCGAAGAACAATATTCTTATGGTTTTGAAGCGGGAAGAATACTGAAGGAGATTCACAAAATCCCAGCTCCCAAAGGAATAGAAGATTGGGAAATTTACTTTAATCGTAAAGCAGACCGCAAAATCAAAATGTATGAAGAATGTCCTATCAAGTACGAAAATGGGCAAGCCTTCATTGATTACATTAATGCTCACAGATATTTACTCAGCGGTCGCCCTCGAACTTATCAGCACGGAGATTATCATATCGGCAATATGATGATAGGGAATGATAAGCAACTTTACATTATTGATTTTAACAGAAATGACTTTGGAGATCCGTGGGAAGAATTTAACCGCATTGTGTGGTGTGCTCAAGCTGCTCCTTTATTTGCAACCGGAATGGTAAACGGGTACTTCGATAATGATGTGCCGGTTCAGTTTTGGGAGTTGCTCGCACTTTATATCAGCAGTAATACTTTATCCTCTGTGCCTTGGGCAATTCCTTTTGGTCAGAGCGAAATTCAAGTAATGGTAAATCAAGCAAAAGATGTACTAAGTTGGTATGATAATATGACAAAACCCGTTCCAACTTGGTACAAAGAAGTTATAAACAAATAATACGAAGCATACGTCACCGAGTCCATAGGGATAGCGAGCATCGGATTGTGACAACACAATCCGAAAAGGAGTCAAATGTAAAGCAGTTGGGGTACCTTCCTTACGGAGGGTGCCCCAAGAGCGGTTCCTTTTTTGTTGCTGCGATCATCGCACCACGCCGAACTGAAAAAGATAGTCGCGCCACATCACGTAGTAGGGAGCCTTGACGTGCACGCCGTCGCCGGAGTATTCCGCCGTCAGCGCACTGGTGTCGTCGTCAAAGACGGGATTGCAGTCGATGTAGAAGACCGTCTCATTGTCAGCAAATTTTTGTATCTCCGCGTTGCGTGCGTCAATGGTCGAATTTTTGAAGAATGTTGTATCCGACTTTTCCTGCGTCGTGTGGAAGATGGCTTGCAGGAAAATGATGGCGTCAGGCTGCAACTCGCGTACCTCGTCGAGCAGCACCTTGTACTGCGCGGCCCAGCTCTCTGCCGTGCCGGCGCCAAGCTCATTGATGCCAAGCATCAGGTAGATCTTGCCGTAATGCTTGCCGCGGAGCGCCTGGGAGAGTGTCTGCCTGCCGGGGAACTCTGCCTTTTCTACCGCCGACCAGACGGTCAGCCCATTGTGGCAGAGGTAGTCGGCGTTGGGAAGGCCCGCGTAGTCCTTGAAGCCGTCGGTGTGCGAGTCGCCGATGAAAAGCGCGTCGTCAAAGTAGCTCGCGTCCACCGTGGTGAAGGGGGAGGCGGGCTCTTCGGGTTCCGGTTCGGGTTCGGGTTCTGGCAGCGGCTCAGGTGCGGGGGGCGGCTCAGGCGCTTTCGGCTCGCTCCACGGATATACCCCGTCGGCAGCTGCGAGCGCCACCGCTGCGACGGGCGGCGTTTTCTTGTCGAGCTTTGATAGATAGCTGCCGTACACGCCCGTGGGATCAAGCAGCGGGTAGACATTGAGCGTGACCGCGCTCAACAGGCACAGCGGCAGCAGAAGAGAAGGGATTCGGGAGGACATGAACGATCTCCTTAAAAACGAGAATAGAGGAAGGCATTGCCCGTCGATGTGGCGATGAAGTACACGCACACCCAGAAGAGGACAAAGAGAGGCAGATCGATGAGCGGCGTGCCGCGGTGCTTTTCAAAAAAGCGGCGGGGCTGCGGCAGACAGAAGAGAATACCGAGGAGCAGCAGCCACCAGTAAGAAGAGAGCAGCTTGAGCGCATCCTGCGCGGACACGGCGCTGTGCGTGCCGAAAAACGGAAACAGGCGGGAAAAATACGCGCCGACATCGGAGAGCTTCCTGATGCGGAAGATGACCCACGTGGGCGGAATGACAAAAAGAAGGTAGAGGTGCGAGAGCAGCGCGTGCTTTTTGAGAAAGCTGCCGATGCAGAATTTTTCAAGCAGGATGAAGAAAAGCAGCACGATGCCCCAGAGGACAAAGTTCCAGCTTGCCCCGTGCCAGAGGCCGGTGAAGAACCACACGACCGTCAGCGCGAGCGCCGTGCGCGCCTTGCCGCGGCGGCTGCCGCCGAGCGGAATGTAGAGATAGTCGCGGAACCATGTGCCGAGCGTGATGTGCCAGCGGCGGTAGAACTCGCTCACCGAGCGGGCAGTGTAGGGGAGGTCAAAGTTGCGCGGCACGGGCAGCCCCAGCATCTGCCCAAGACCCATCGCCATGAGAGAATACCCGGAAAAATCGAAGTAGAGCTGCAAGCTGTAGCTCGCCGCGCCGAGCCAGGCAAGCGGCGTAGAAAGATAGCCGTAGCCGATGCGCTCAAGCGAGGCCCACAGCGGCGCAAGCTGGTCGGCCAGCAGCACCTTGAAGCAAAGACCGACGGCAAAAAGCTCGAAGCCGAGGAAGGCGTCCTCACGCGAGAGCGTGCGCTCCTTGAGCGCGCCGCGCCACTCATCGTAGCGCAGAATGGGCCCCATCGTCAGCTGCGGAAAGGCAATCGTAAAGGCGGCATAGTCGACGAGATTTTTCTCCGCCGCCGCGCCGCGGCAGACGTCGATGAGGTATCCTGCACTCTGGAAGAGGTAAAAGCTTACGCCCAGCGGCAGAACAAGCTTGATGAGGGGGAAGCTCTGCCCGGTCAGTTTTCCCCAGTTTTCAAGAAAAAATGCAGCGTACTTGAAATAGACGAGGCAGAACAGATCCGCCGACAGCGCGGCGGCAAGCAGCCCCTTGCGCATGCGCGGGGATCTCCCCACCATCAAGCGCGCGAGAAAATAGTGCAGAAGAAGCACCGCGGAAAGAAGCAGCGCGTCGCGCATGCCTGCGCCAAGCAGATAACATGCGGCGCTGCCCAGCACGAGCACGGCATTTTTGCAGCGGAAGGGGACGAGATAATAAACCGCAAAGAAGAGCGGCAGAAAATAAAAAAGAAAAGTAAGGTCGGAAAAGCTCACGGGACGGCTCCTGTCAGAAAATGTTGTGGGAGGGGCGCATCGGCTTAGCGCAGCATGCCGGGTCGAAAATCCGTCAAGAAGCCGCCGGGTAAACCGAAAACCGAGATTTTGGTTTACATGCGGCGGCAAGCGTGCTACAATCCTAAGACGGCGGCTGCGAAATGGCGCAGTGTTTGATGTATTATGTCAATCGTAAACGATAAGCTGCCAACTGTCAACTTCAAAAAGGTAACAATTTCGGTTACATTTTGTAACGGAGGACGCTATGGGGAAAGAAACCGTTTTGGCGCTGCTGCTGCGCG
Organism: Oscillibacter sp.; assembly: GCA_003522105.1. Lineage (GTDB taxonomy): Bacteria > Bacillota > Clostridia > Oscillospirales > Oscillospiraceae > Hominicoprocola. Next base: position 7,230 of record DPGF01000033.1, on the reverse strand, counting down.
AAAAGGGACGCTTTGTTTCGGGCGAGGCCGTCAGCGCGGAGCTTGGCATCACGCGCGCGGCGATCTGGAAGAGCATCTCCGCGCTGCGTGCGCAGGGGTACGAGATCGAAGCTGTGCCGGGGCGCGGCTACTGCCTCAAGGCACTGCCCGATGTGCTCAGTGAGCAGACCGTGCGCAGCTTTCTGGGCGGGGTGCAGGTGGTCGGCGGGCGCATCGACTGCTTTGATACCATTGATTCGACCAACGCTTACTTAAAACGCATTGCGCTCGACGGCGCGCCGGACGGCACGGTCGCCGTTGCGGCGGAGCAGACGAGCGGGCGCGGCCGGCGCGGCCGCACTTTCCAGAGCGTAGCGGGCAAGGGCGTGTATCTTTCTGTTTTGCTGCGCCCTGAGCTCACTCCCGCGCAGCTCATGCCGCTCACGGGACTCGTTGCCGTTGCGATGAGCCGCGCGGTCGACCGCGTGGGCGGCACGAACGTGCAGATCAAGTGGACGAACGACCTTGTGCTCAACGGCAGAAAGCTTTGCGGTATCCTGACCGAGCTGAGCGTGGAGGGCGAAACGGGCGCGCTGCAATACGTTGTGCCGGGCATCGGCATCAATGTCAGCCAGTGCGAGGAGGACTTCGACGGCGACGTTGCGCAGATCGCAACGTCCATTCTGCGCGAAACGGGCAGGCGCATTTCACGTGCGGAACTGGCCGCGGCGATGATCGAGGAACTTGACGCGCTCTACGCAGCGCTCAAGTCGGGCGATACGAGTGCGTATCTTGAAGAATACCGCCGCCGCTGCGTGACCATCGGGCGCGAGGTACAGCTTTTGTGGCAGGATACGAAGGAAAAGGTTACGGCGCTGGACGTGGACGAGGAATTCGGTCTCATCGTGCGCCGCGAGAACGGAACGGTCGAGACCGTTCGCACGGGCGAAGTGTCGGTGCGCGGCCTTTACGGATACGTGGAATAAGGGGGCTTTGAACATGCTTTGGAAGCTGTTTATCACCTTTGCCAAGATCGGCGTGATGACCTTCGGCGGCGGCATGGCCATGCTGCCGATCCTTGAGCGCGAGATCGTACAGAACAAAAAGTGGGCGACGGAAGAAGAACTGGTCGATTACTTTGCCATCGGTCAGTGCACGCCGGGCATCATCGCCGTCAATACGGCGACCTTTATCGGGCAGAAGGAAAAGGGCGTCCTCGGCGGCATTGCCGCAACGCTCGGCGTTGTATTCCCCTCTCTTATCATCATTACGGTTCTCGCGGGATTGATCACGAACTTTGCGCATCTTGCGTGGGTACAGAATGCCTTTGCCGGCATTCAGGTGTGCGTGTGCGTGCTGATCCTGAACGCAGTGCTCAAGCTGCTGAAGAAATCCGTGGTCGATAAGCGCACGGCGGTCATCTTTGCGCTCGTGCTGCTCGGCAGTATGCTGCTGAGCGTTTCGCCGGTGTGGTTCGTGCTGCTTTCGGCGCTTTCCGGCATCGCGCTCAAGGCGCTTGAGGGGAGGAAGGCAGAATGACGCTCTATCTTCGCCTGTACTGGGAGTTTTTCAAAACAGGGCTCTTCGCCATCGGCGGCGGCATGGCGACGCTGCCGTTCCTCAAGGACATCGGCGCGACCACCGGCTGGTTCACGCAGACGGACCTTATGAATATGCTGGCGGTGTCGGAATCCACGCCGGGGCCGGTCGGCATCAACATGGCGACCTACGTTGGCTACACGGTGGCGGGTGTGCCCGGCGCGATCATCGCCACCATCGGCGAGGTGACGCCGTCGATCGTCGTTATCCTGATCGTCGCGGCGATGCTTGCAAAGTTCCGCGACAGCAAGGCAGTCGCCGATGCGTTTTACGGGCTGCGCCCGGCCTCCACCGGTCTCATCGGCGCAGCCTGCGCGGGCGTGATGCTCCAGGTGATCGCGGGGATCACGAGCGCGTCGGCGGGCGAGTCCCTGCTGATGAAGTTTTCATGGGACGGTGCGATCAACTGGCACGGCATCGTCCTTGCGCTGGCGCTGCTCTTCTTCACGCGCTGCGTCAAAAAGACCAAAGACCTGCACCCAATCGTTTTCATCGGCATTTCCGCCGTGATCGGCGTGGTGTTCCGCTTCGCAGGCGTGTAAAATAGTCAAAAAGAGAAGATGCCAGGGCGAGCGCTCATAAAACAGTAAAACCGGCCGATGACCATCGGCCGGTTTTTTCATCTGTATACAGCTTGACGGAAAATGGAGTACCCCAGGACGCACCTTGATAGAGAGTATAGAAGTGCCCTTTTGTTCCGAAAGGATTTTTTATCAGTTCGACAAACCTGAAGCTATAAACGCCTTTGCAAATATATCATATCTATTAACTTTACACCGCCCTCATAGATTGGGGTATTATAATTGTCTGTAAAGAAATTTGAAATCTTGTGAGAACGAGCAAATCCACATTTCTCATAAAATGGTATTGTCAGTGGACTATCTCCAGTTCCAACTTGCAAAATAGAATACTCTTTTGCATATTTATTGGCAAGAAAATCAATCAGTACCTTGCCATATCCCATTCCATGATATTTCGGATCAACCGCAATATTCTTGATTTCAAGTATTCCATTACCTTCATCCGTGACAACACATTCAGCTTTTACACCATTGTCTTCAAGCACATACATCGTTCCTTTTTCAAGATAACGGTCAATCATGCTTTCCTGTTCGTCTGCTAATAACAACAATGATATAAACTGCTTTTTATTTTCGTTCACTTCTCGAATTTTCATACAACTTGTTACCCCATCAATTGCCGTCTGCTTTATTTCATCAAACTGGAAGTTGTCAAGCAATTATTTGTCCTCTTCCAAAGAGGTAATGATTACAGCCCCCATTACAACAATTGCAAGAATTGGACCGAGCTGCGGCCAATTCATTATTTCGGCTCCAAATCCAGAGCCAAGATATCCCAAGATAATAGCAATAATGGAAGAAATAGCCGCTTTTTTCATATATTTGTACTCCTTTGTTAACTTCCTTTCTTGATCATAGATCAATTCTGCTTTTGCATTTTTTAATCTTCCGAGGCAATGTGGCTGGCAATGCGCTGCATGATCATGTCGAGCGCGACTAAGTTGTGCCCGCCCTCGAGCACGATGATGTCGGCATACTTGCGGCTTGGCTCGACAAACTGCTCGTGCATGGGCTTGACCGTCGTGAGGTACTGCGTGATGACGCTTTCAAGCGTGCGGCCGCGGTCGCGCACGTCCGCGTCGGTCTCAACAAAGATCTTGATGTCAAGCATCTCACGCAGCGTGGGATCCTGAAAGATGAGAATGCCCTCGACGATGACGACCTTGCTCGGCAGAATGAGTTCGGTTTCCTCGGTGCGCTGATGGTCGGCGTAGGAGTAAACGGGGCAATGAATGGCTTTGCCGGATTTGAGCTCCTTGAGCTGCTTGACCATCAGATCCGTTTCGAAAGCGTCGGGGTGGTCGTAGTTCTGCTTGCAGCGCTCTTCAAAGGGAAGATCCTGGTGCTTATAATAGCTGTCGTGGTGGACGACGCTGATATCGTCGCCGAAATGCTGCTTCAAATGCTCGGTGAGAGTCGTTTTGCCGGAGCCGGTGCCGCCCGCAATGCCAATGAAGATGGTGTTCATCGCCGCTTCCTCCGTGAATTGTATTTTATAGGTCAATTATAGGGAGACTTTGGCGGAAATGCAAGGCTGCGCTGCGGAAAGCGACAATTTTTTGCGCATTGCAGTTGACGCGGAAGAAAAAAGCAAGTATTATGTAAAGGAGTACAGCGTGCTTGCGCTGTGCGGCAGATACTTGATTTTTGACAAAAAGAAAGGAGCGTCGGCATGGATCTTCTCAAATGCCCGCGCTGCGGTGAAGAATATTCTCCCAGCTATCGCAGGTGCCCGTTCTGCGAGGAGGGCGACCACCCCCGTAAGGTCAAGCACAACTCCGGAAAGCATAATTCCGGCAAGCAGAACGGCGGCCGGCGTGTTTCGGATAAAAAGCAGACCCACTCCGCCCGCGGCGCGATGGCGGCGGTGCTGGTCGTGGTGCTGCTGCTTTTGAGCTGGTCGCTCTTCGGCGAAAAGATCGTCGCAAAGATCAACCCCGATGACGCTGACCCGTTACCCGGCGTGCAGGACGACAGCAACAAGCCGGTCGACGGAGATACGGACGCAGATGGCGAGGCCGATCCGAGTATCGGCGAGGAGCCGAACGTGGGCGATGTGACGGGCGGCGAAACGACCGACCCCGGCACGACGGCTCCGGTCACTCCGACGGTGGACGCCTCGGCGCTGAGCATCAAGACCAACGTCGGTACGACGCTTTCCAAGGACGCGAACGGCACCTTTGACTGTACGATCAAGCCGAGCGAATCCATTCGTCTGAGCGTTTCCGGAACGGACGCAGCCACCACCTGGGCGGTGGCGGACGCGAGCGTTCTGTCCATCTCGGCAGACGGTACGATCTCTCCCATCAAGACGGGCATCACGACCGTGACGGCCTCGGTCGGCGGTGCGGTGCTGTCGATCATCGTGCGCATCAAATAAAATACGCGGTAAAAGAGCGGCCTTTCGGCCGCTCTTTTTTTGCGCAAAAGGAGAGGCCCTCCTTGCAAGGCACTCCTGCCTGTGCTACAATTACCTTGAAAAAGTGTTTTCAGGAGCAATTGATTATGACGACCCGTGAATTTCAAAAAAAGCAGCCGCTTTCCATTCTTTTTGCCTACTTCAAGCCGCACCGCGGCCTGTTTGCCTTAGACCTTGTCTGCGCGACGATCGTCGCGCTCATTGACCTTGCCTTCCCGATGGTCACGCGCAAGTCGATGTACGATCTGCTGCCCCAGCAGCAGTACCGCGCGTTTTTTGTCGTCATGGGCGTGATGATGGCGGCGTTTATCGTGCGCGCGCTTTTGTACTATGTGATCGCCTACTGGGGGCACACGTTCGGTATCCGCGTAGAGGCGGATATCCGCCGCGACCTCTTCATTCACGTGCAGGAGCTGGACGTCAGCTTTTTTGACCATAATCGCACGGGTCAGCTCATGAGCCGGCTGACGAGTGACCTCTTTGAGATCACGGAGCTTGCCCATCACGGGCCGGAGGATTTGCTCATCTCCACGCTGACGATCATCGGCGCGCTTGTTATCATGTTCTCCATCGAGTGGCGGCTTGCCCTTGTGGTGGCGTGCATTCTGCCGGTGTTTATCGCCGTTATCATGTCGCGCCGCAGCAAGATGGGCGCGGCTTCGCGCAACGAAAAGCAGAAGACCGCCGCCATCAATGTCGGCATCGAGTCGTCGCTCTCCGGCATTCGTACGGCGCGTGCTTTTGCCAATGAGGACGAGGAGATCGACAAATTCAACACCGCGAACGAGGAATTCAAGGTCTCCAAGCGTGCTTTCCACCATGAGATGGGCGTATTCAACGCGACGATGGAATTTTTCATGACGCTGCTCTCCGCCGCCGTCATCACGGTGGGCGGCTACCTCATCATGCGCGGCGAGATCAACTACATTGACCTCATCACCTTTTCGCTCTACATCACCGCTTTTATCAGCCCCGTGCGCAAGCTCGCCAATTTTTCCGAGATCTTTGCGCGCGGCTTTGCCGGTCTCGAGCGCTTCACCGCGCTGATGCGCGTGGAGCCTGCGCTGAAGGACGCGCCGGACGCGAAGGAGCTTACGAACTGCCGCGGCGAGATCGACGTTGACCATGTGAGCTTTTCCTACGAGGGAACAGAGGGAGAGGGTGTGCTGCATGACGTGAGCGTCCATGTTACGCCCGGCGAGATGCTTGCCATCGTGGGGCCCTCCGGCGGAGGCAAGTCGACGCTCTGCCAGCTCATTCCCCGCTTTTACGAGGTCAGCGACGGTGCGATCCGCATCGACGGGGAGGACGTGCGCGCCCTCACGCAGACCTCGCTCCACCGCGCCATCGGCGTTGTGCAGCAGGACGTGTTCCTCTTTGCAGACACCGTGCGCGAAAATATCCGCTACGGCCGCCCGGACGCGACGGACGAGGAGATCGTCGCCGCGGCGGTCAGAGCCGAGATACACAGCGAGATCATGGAGATGCCCGACGGCTACGATACCTATATCGGCGAGCGCGGAGTGATGCTCTCCGGCGGGCAGAAGCAGCGCATATCCATCGCCCGCGTTTTCCTCAAGAACCCGAAGATACTCATACTCGACGAGGCGACAAGCGCGCTAGACACCGTGACAGAGCAGAGGATACAGAACGCCTTCGACAAGCTCAGCGAGGGGCGCACGACGATAATCATCGCGCACAGGCTCTCGACCGTGCGCAATGCCGACAGAATAGCTGTTATCGAGGACGAGCATATCATCGAAATGGGCAGCCATGACGAGCTTATGGCGAAGAACGGAGCATACGCCGAGCTGTGCAGAGCACAGTCCTTGGATAAACATAGTGGGGGGAACGACAATGCTGAACATTAAAAAGGGCGGACACAGAGACCTTGAGCGCTATTTTACCCTGATCGAAATGGACTTTGACAGCGAGGAGCTGCTGCCGAAGATCGCAATCCACAAGGGCATGATGAACGGCTCGCTTGAACTGCTGATCGCTTACGATGAGGACAGCGGCATGGACGCGGGCTACGCGCTCGTCGCGACGAAAAACCTTTACGGCTATGTGCTGCTGAAGTATCTGGCGGTCATGCCGTGGTGCCGCGGTAAGGGGCTTGGAATACAGATCATGCGCCTGATAAACAAGCGCTATGCCGACAAGCAGGGGATCATCGCGGAGCTGACGGAGTTTGAGGATCCGGATCCCGACAGGCTCAGGAAGCTGCGCAAATTCTTCAACCGCTTCGGCTATGAGGAGATCGAGAGCAACTACACGATAAGCGGCGTCAAGGCGAATCTGCTTGTGAAGCAGATAAAGGGAAAGACCGACATAACGCCGGTGGCGCAGAGGATCATTCCGGACTTCTATTCGCGCTTTCTCACCGTGTTCACGATGGAGAAAATGCTGGATATAAAACCGGTGAAGTGAAAACATCAAACCTGCTTCTGTTTTGCGCGGAAGCAGGTTTTGCGTTTTTGATGGGGGATGCGGGGGACACGACGTGGACGGGTATTGCGGCGTTTGAGACACGGTTTTTCGCAGTGTCGCACTGCCGGTCGCTCCGCGGGCATACTTTCTGTGTGAACAGAAAGTATGCAAAGAGTCACAAAAGGGGCGGGGATTGCGATTTCCCCGCCCCTTTTGAAACCC
>DPGF01000131.1:2114-14916 GCA_003522105.1 Oscillibacter sp. | reverse complement strand
ATCTCGAAATGCAGGTGCGGGCCGCTGCTCACACCGGTCGTGCCGGTAATGCCGACGACCTGCCCCTGGGCAACATAGTCGCCCACGCTGACCGAGCGGGAGGACAGGTGCTGATAGGTCGTGGTGTTGCCGCTGCCGTGGCTCACGACAACGTAGTTGCCGCGGTACTTGTTGTACGCCGAGATGATAACGGTACCCGCCTTGGCGGCGACGGCCTGCGTCGTGTAGCCCACGCGGCCGATGTCGATGCCCGCGTGGTTCGTCGACGCGCCCGCGATGCCCGTGTAGCGCGCGCCGAGCGGCGAGGTGACGTATCTGCTTGAGCACGGCCAGATGTAGCCGCCCAGAGTCGCGGTGGTATCGCCGTTCTTGGCGGCAAGCTCTCTCGAAAGGCGGACGATCTCCGCCTGCTGGCGCTCCATCGCGGCGTCTTTTTCCGAAAGGACCTGCTTGTACTGCGCCTCGTTCGCCTTGAGGTCGGCAAGCACCTTTTCCGCCGCCGCGCGCTGGGTGTTCAGCTCGTTCTTTTTGGTCACGAGCGTTTCCTTAGCGGTCTGCTGCTCGGCAAGCGATGCTTCAAGCGATGCCTTCTTCTGCTCGATCTGCTCGCGCAGAGCACGCAGATCGTCGATGACCTTCTGGTCGCTGTCCATGATCTCGCTGATAAAGTCCATGGCGCTCAGCAGGTCGGTAAAGCTCGCAGCGTTGAAAAGCACCGACCAGTACGACACCGTGCCGCGCTCTTCCATGGAGCGCACGCGCGCGCAGAACTTTTCGTACTGGCGCTTTTCTTCCTCTTCGTTTTCGCGGATCTCCTGCTCGGTCTGCTCAATGAGCGTTTCGTACTCGCTGATGAGCGACTCCACGTTTCTGATCTCCGACTGGAGGAGGTTGATCTGCTTGTCGATATTCTCCTTTTGTGCAAGCGCGGTGTTCTTGTTGTTCTGAATGGATTTGAGTTCCTTTTCAAGCTGCGCCTTTTCCGAGTTCATGCCGCTGAGCTCATCTTTGAGCTTGTCGATGTCCGCCTGCGTGACGGCGGAGGCCTCCTGCACCATGGAAAGCGGCGTCAGCTCCGTCATCGTCAGCGCCAGAACAACGGCAAGGGCAAGCACGATGCGTGCGATTTTTCTCTGCTTCATCGTCCGCCCCCTTTACACGCGCAGGAACTTGCGGATCGCGGTCAGGCTGCCGCCCACGCCGATGAGGATACCGGCGGCGGCGAAAATAGCCGCAACGGGCTGCCAGATCGCCGTAAAATCGACGATCGTCAAAAGCTGCAACCGGTCAGACATGGCAAGACTCTTGGCGACCGACTCATAGAGCAGCCATTGCAGGCCAAAGCCCAGCACCGCGCTGAGAAGGCCGATCATAAAGCCCTCGTACACAAACGGCCAACGGATAAAGCCGTTCGTCGCGCCCACCATCTTCATAATGGCAATCTCGTCGCGCCGGTCAAAGGTCGTGAGCTTGATGGTGTTGGAGATGATAAAGACGGACACGAGCAGCAAGATCGCAATGAGCGCGATACACACAACGCCCGCAATGTTGCGCAGCGTGATCAGGCCGCCGGAGATGTCCTCGTCCACGCGCACCTTGGCAACGCCGTCGACATTGTCGAGAATGTCGCGCGCGGTCTTGCCGGAAATGCTCAGATCGTCAACATAGACAGCATAGCGGTCGCGCAGAATCTCGGGATCGAGATTCTGAAAAAGCTCGTCGCCCTCATACTTTTCTTCGAAGGATTCGATCGCCTCTTCCTTGCTGATAAAGACGCATTCCTTCACATTGTCGCGCTGCTCGATGGCGCGGCCAACAGCCTTGGTCTGCGCCTCATCGCAGTTTTCATCTACGAAGGCAAGGATCTCGTACTCGCTCTCAAGTTTTTGCAGCTGCACCTGCGCGTTGTAGGCCACGAGCGAAAACGTCCCCATGACGACAAGGCAGGCCACCGTGATGCCCACCGCCGCAAAGGACATGAAACCGTGCGAGAACATGTTGCGCATGCCCTCGCCGAAAAAGTAAGTAAAATCGTGTTTGCGCATAGCCTTACCTCGCGTTGTAGCCGACGCCGTCAACATCGCTCATGATGAGTCCCTGGTCGAGCGTGATGACGCGTTTTCTGAACTGGTTGACAAGATCCTTCTCGTGTGTGACGACGACCATCGTCGTGCCGAGCTGATTGATGCGCTCCAAAAGGCGCATGATCTCCAGTGAGCGCGCGGGATCCAGGTTGCCCGTCGGCTCGTCGGCGATGATGGTGCTCGGGTTGTTGATGAGCGCGCGCGCGATGGCCACGCGCTGCTGCTCGCCGCCGGAGATCTCGTTGGGATAGCGGTCGGTCTTTTCCTCCAGTCCCACCAGCTCAAGCACATAGGGAATGCGCTTTTTGATCTCGCGCGGCGACGCGCCCACGGCGCGCATGGCAAAGCTCAGGTTTTCGTAGACCGTCTTCTTCTCGATCAGGCGAAAGTCCTGAAAGATGACGCCGACCGAACGCCGCAGCAGCGGGATCTGCCGCTCGGCAATGTTCGTCAGGCTGAAGCCGTTGACGGCGATCTGCCCCTCCGTCGGCGTGATCTCGCCGGTGAGCAGCTTGATGATCGTGGATTTTCCGCTGCCGCTCGGGCCGACAAGAAAGACGAACTCTCCGTCCTCGATGCGCAAGGAAATGCCCTTGAGCGCCGCCGTCCCGGTTTCATATTCTTTTACTACATCGCTCAGCCGTATCATGCTCTTCCCTCAGTTTCCGGCAGGTTCTGACTCGATCCCGCAAAATTTCAGCTTTTATTATAGCGCGCCGCGCACGCAATGGCAACAGATAATTATGTAAACTCTCATTTTTTTGGCGAAAAAGCGCAAAAAAAGGGCTGCCCGAAGGCAGCCCTGAAAAACTTCTTGCGTTACGCCTCAATGCCGCGGGACGCGAGGTACTTTTTGACCATGAGCGCGACCTTGAAGGTGATGGCGTCGTCGAACTCGCGCAGGTCAAGTCCTGTGAGCTTCTTGATCTTTTCAAGACGGTAGACAAGCGTATTTCTGTGGACGAACAGCTTGCGCGCCGTTTCAGAGAGGATCAGGTTATTCTCGAAGAACTTGTTGATCGTGAAGAGCGTCTCCTTGTCGAGCGCATCGATCGGGTTCTTCTTGAAGACCTCCTGCAGGAACATCTCGCACAGCGTCGTCGGCAGCTGATAGATCAGGCGGCCGATGCCGAGATTTTCATAGCTGATGATATATTTTTCCGTATCAAAGACCTTGCCGACCTCGATGGCCATCTGCGCTTCCTTATAGGACTTGGCAAGGTCGCGCAGGTGCGTGGCCACGGTGCCGATGCCGACGACCACCGTGCTTTCGCCGTTCACGCGCAGCGCTTCTTCGATCAGTGCGGCGGTCTTTTCCAGATCGCCCATCTCCACGTTCTCGCCCAGCTGCTGCACGAGCACCACGTCGTCCTCGCCCATGGAGAGGACAAAGCTCGTCTGCCGGTCAGGGAAGATGTTCTGCACCGCCTCGACAGGCACCGCGTCGGCCTTATCGTCCGTGCGGCGGATCACAAACACGCCGCGGTTGAGCTCCGCTTCCACGTGCAGCTCCTTGGCGCGGACGTAAATGTCGCTCAGGAGAATATTGTCGGAGAGGATGCTCTTGACGAACGACGTCTTGTCGTGCTTTTCCTCGTAATAGCTCTTGGCGGTGTTGAGCGCAACGGTCGCCATGCTGCACACCGTGGCACTGAGGGCATCTTCGCCGCGGGTAAAAGCGGCAAAGTCGAACTGACCGCCCCAACCCTCGAGCGCTTTGAAGGTCTTGCCTTCGAGCGCCGTGCAGACGCCCTCCGCCTCGTTGATGGGCTGAACCAGATGCGGCCAGCGCTGGCCGATCTCCGGCAGGTCGGTGCAGGCGATGACCGTACCCTCGGAGTCGATCACGCCAATGACCGTATCGGTCGTTTCCTTAAACTGCAAAACGATGTTCTGAAAAATCCTACCGGACATATTCCGTGCCTCCTTGATGTATTAGGGAGTTTGTGCATTTTGTCAACCTGATAAGGGTATTATACTGTCTCCTTCTGACATTTGCAAGGACTTTTTTCTCTTTTCAACAATTTTTTTTACGTTTTTTAGGCAATCTGTAAATGTCAAAGTTTTCCTCGTCAATTCCCGGCCGTTTTCCCTTGGGCAAAATGCCCACTTGCCCGCAGATTTTTGATCTCCTGCGCTGTGAGCAGGCGGTACGCCCCTTTTCCGAGTGTTTCGTCCAGCACAAGCGTGCCCATGGAAAGGCGCTTGAGATAGACGACAGGTTTTCCCCGTGAGGCAAGCATTCGTTTGATCTGGTGGAACTTTCCCTCGTGTATGGTAACGAGCGCTTCGCTCTGCGCGCCGCTTTCAAGGATATCGAGCTTGGCAGGCAGGCATTCAAGTCCGTCGCCGAGCGTGATGCCCGCGGCAAAGGCCGCGCAGTCTTCCGCCGTCAGCGCACCGTCGGTGCGGGCAAAGTAGACCTTGTCGACGTGTCTTTTCGGTGCGAGCAGGTCGTGGGCGAGCGCGCCGTCGTCGGTGAGCAGCAGCAGGCCCTCGGTGTCCTTATCGAGCCGCCCGACAGGGAAAAGCCCGATCTTGCGATACTCCGGCGCAAGCAGATCGAGCACGGTCTCTCCGCGGCCGTCCTCAGTCGCCGACAGCACGCCCGCAGGCTTGTGGAGCATCACATAGGTGTGCGCGCGGTATCCGATCTCTTCACCGTTCACGCGGATGCGCGCGCTTTCCGGGTCGCACTTGTCCTCCGCGCTCGCGGCAATGCGCCCGTCGACGAGCACGCGCCCCTCGCGCACAAGGAGCTTGACCTCGCGGCGCGAATAGCGCCCGGTGGAGGCGATGATCTTGTCGAGTCTCTGCTGTGCCATGGTGATTTCCGCCTTTCTGTATGCTAAGAGGTAGTGTAGCATACTTTTGCCGCCGGTGGAATAGCTTTTGAGAGAAAGGGTGTGGTCGCTTCATGTTCATCATCACCGCCAGGTGTTCCAAGCGCCGGATCGTCAAGATCCTGCTCGTCTTTGCGTTCCTGCTCGCGCTCTTTTTCGCGCTGCGCGCATGCAGGCATTCCGCTCCGCCGCCCATCGCCGCCGGAACTAATGAAGAGCGCATCTCTTATCTTTCCTCCCTCGGCTGGGCCGTCGCCCCGCAGCCGATTGAAACGCTCAGCATCACACTGGGAGAAACGCTCGAGGAGCCATATTTAAGCTACAATGCGCTCCAGCTTGAGCAGGGCTTTGACCTCACACGCTATTGCGGGAAAACGCTCTCCCGCTACACCTATGTTGTGACGAATTATCCCGATCCGGCGCGTCCCTGCCAGCTGAATCTCTATGTCTGCGACGGTGTCGTCGCTGCGGGCGACCTCGTCTGCACCGGCGAAAACGGCTTCGTGGCGGGGCTTGCCTTCCCCGCCGGCTGAGCGCGTTTCTGCCTTTTCCCATGCCCTCGCCGAGAGGGCTTTTTCTTTTGACTATTGCGCGCGGCTGTGGTATGATTCTGACGAATTGATACAAAGGAATCGGCCCATGGAATTTTACACACTTGCCAGTTCGAGCGCCGGAAACGCAGCGCTCGTCTGCCACGAAAACACCCATATTCTGATCGACGCGGGCATCTCCTGCCGCCGCATCACGCAGTCGCTCGCGGCGCTTTCCCTCACGCTCGATGATCTGGACGGTATCCTCATCACGCATGAGCACATCGACCATGTACGCGCCCTGGGTACGCTGCAAAAAAAGCACGCGGTCCCGCTCTACGCAAGTTTTGGCACCGCCGCGGCGATCAGCTATCCCGCGCCGTATCTGCATGCCTTTGCCGCAGACGAGACCTTCACCATCAAGGACTTGCAGATCCGCTCGTTCCGCACCTCGCACGATGCAAAGGAAAGCGTCGGCTACCGCATTGAGAGCAGCGACGGCTCGCTCGCCGTGCTGACCGACACCGGCTTCATCACGGACGACGCGCACGATGCAGTGCTCGGAGCGGACATGCTGCTGCTCGAGTCGAATCACGACGTCGTCATGCTCAAAAACGGCGACTATCCCTATTATCTCAAGCAGCGCATTCTCGGCGAATGCGGGCATTTATCCAACGAAGCTGCGGCAGAATTCGCCGTGGAATGCGTCCGCGCCGGCACGAGCGACATTCTGCTCGCGCACCTGAGCGACGAGAACAACTCCCCGCAGCTTGCCGAATACACCGTCGGCCGCGCGTTGCAGGCAAGCGGGCTGAGCGTCCGCCTCTCCGCCGCGCCGCGCGACACCATCAGCGAGGTACACGTATGCAGAAGATCACCGTCCTTTGCGTCGGAAAACTGAAAGAGGCCTTCTATGAGCAGGCCGTGAAGGAATACGAAAAGCGGCTCTCGCGCTATTGTAAGCTGGAGCTTCTGGAGCTTCCCGAGCAGCGCCTCGGTGACGAGCCGAGCGAGGCCGAGATCCGTCAGGCGCTCAAAAAAGAGGCTGCACTGGTCGAGCAGAAGCTGCCCAAGGGCGGCGCGCTCATCGCCATGTGCATCGAAGGGCAGGAGATGAGCAGCGTGGCGCTGAGCGAAAAGATGCAGCAGTTTGCCGCGCGCGGCGCCTCGCAGCTGACATTTCTGATCGGCTCAAGCTTCGGTCTTGACGAGGACTTAAAGAAAAAGGCTGACCTGCGTCTTTCGATGTCGCCGATGACCTTTCCGCACCACTTGGCACGCGTAATGCTGCTCGAGCAAGTTTACCGCGCCTACCAGATCGAGGCAGGAACGAAATACCACAAGTAACACAAACCATCTACAAAAGGAGGAACCGCCCATGTCAGATGAAGTGAAGCTCACCTGGGGCAAGACAGAACATGACCTTTCCGAGCGCTGGCCCAAGGACGCCGGCGGCAAGAACGAGCAGCCCGCGTTCTTAACGCGCGTGATGGATACAAATGCAGAGGCGGATATGCTCTGCTCCATGCTGCGCGCCTACGGCATTCCCGTGCTGCGCAAATACGAGGGCGACGGTGCCTTTGGCAAGGTGGTGCTCGGCACGCCCGGGCACGGCACAGGACTTTATGTCCCCGCGTCCATGCTCGAGGACGCGAAGAATCTGATCCGTCCCATCGACGAAATTCCGGAACAGGAGGATAAGCAATGAATTACCGTCAGGAATATGAAAAGTGGCTCGCCTCTCCCGCGCTGAGCGAGGAAGAACGCGCTGAGCTCAAGGACATCGCAAACGACGAAAAAGAGATTGAAAACCGTTTTTACGGCCCGCTCGAATTCGGCACCGCGGGTCTGCGCGGCACGATGTATGTGGGGCTTCACAACATGAACCGCCACGTGATCCGCTGGGCGACGCAGGGCTTTGCCAACGTGATCCGGGCAGAGGGCGCGGCCGCCATGCAAAAGGGCGTTGCCATCTGCATGGACTGCCGCAACCACTCGACGGAATTCGCGCGCGAGGCAGCCTGCGTCATGGCGGGCAACGGCATCGCCGTCAGACTCTTTGAGTCGCTGCGCCCCACGCCCGAGCTTTCGTTTGCCGTGCGCGAATACGGCTGCACCGCGGGCATCAACGTCACCGCCTCGCACAACCCCAAGGAATACAACGGCTACAAGGTCTACTGGTCGGACGGCGCACAGCTGCCGCCCCAGCACGCTGCCGCCATCGCAAGAGAACTCGAGACGATCGACATTTTCACGGGCGTTACGTCCATGGATTTTGACGAGGCGGTGCAAAAGGGTCTCATCACGATGCTCGGCGCAGACTGCGACGAGCGCTTCATGGCCAACGTCATGAGCATGGTCAACGACTATGATACCGTCAAAAAAGTCTCGGGCGACTTTAAGCTTGTCTACACGCCCTTCCACGGCTGCGGATACAAGCTCGTACCCGAGGCGCTTACAAAGCTTGGCATCAAGCACCTTCTCTGCGTGCCCGAGCAGATGGTCATCGACGGCAACTTCCCCACGGTCGTCTCCCCGAACCCGGAGAATCCCGAGGGCTTCTATCTCGCCATTGACCTTGCCAAGAAGAACGACGTCGACTTTATCCTCGGCACCGACCCCGACAGCGACCGCGTCGGCATCATGGTGCGCAACCGTCAGGGCGAATTTGAGCCTGTCACCGGCAACCAGACGGGCGTTCTGCTGCTCGACTATCTCATCGGCGCGATGAAGCGCGCGGGCAAGCTGCCGGAAAACGCCGCCGCGCTCAAGACCATCGTGACGACCGAAATGGCGCGCGCCGTGGCGGAGGCGAACGGTCTTGCCTGCTATGATACCTTCACGGGCTTTAAGTTCATGGCCGAGAAGATGAACGAGCTCGAAAGCGCGGGCAAGAACACCGTCATTTTCTCCTATGAAGAGAGCTACGGCTACATGATCGGCCATTATGTGCGCGACAAGGACGCTGTCACCGCCTCGCTCCTCCTCACGGAGATGGCCGCATGGTACTACGCCCAGGGCATGACACTTTTCGACGCGCTCGAGGCACTCTTCAAAAAGTACGGCTTCTTCGGTGAAAAGACCTTCAACCTTGTCATGCCGGGTCTCGATGGCGCGGAGAAGATGGCTTCTCTCATGAAGTCCCTGCGCGAGACGCCGCCGCGCGAGATCGCGGGCGTTCCGGTCGCCGTGTACAAGGATTACGCAGACGGCACCGCGCGCGACGCCGCGAGCGGCGAAGTGACGAAGATCGCGCTCGCCGGCTCGAACGTGCTGCGCTTTGAGCTCTCCGACGGCACGCACATCGTCGTGCGTCCGAGCGGCACGGAGCCGAAGATCAAGGTCTATGTGCTCACCAAGGGCGCGGACGCGCAGGAGCGCGACGCGAACATTGAAAAATACGCCGCCTGGGTCAAGACCCTCGCCTGAGTTCCCCGTTTCCCAAAGCAGCAGAGGACGGCGCGGCACCGCGCCGTCCCCCGCTTATTTTTGCCTCACCGCGGCGAAAGGATGAATACGCCCTATGACTCTGCTCTCTCTCTACTGGTCTATTATGATCGCCTGCTACCTCATCGCAGTCAAGCTGCGCCGCCATAAGGACCGCTTTCATTTTCTGGACAAGCTCACGAGCTTTTTCATCTATCTGCTCATCTTCCTCATGGGGCTGCGCATGGGCGCAGACGAGGAGGTGACGTCGAGCCTCGGCAGCATCGGCGTGCAGGCGCTGTTCATTACGTTCCTCACGGCCGTCGGCAGCATGCTCGGCGGCACTGCCGCGCGCAAGATCGTGCATCTCAACCGCCGCGCCCTGCCCGTCGGCACGGAAGACAACGCTGCCGAGGAACGCGGCGGCGGGGTCAACACCTCCGGCATCAAGTCCTCGATCATCATTTGCCTGATGGTCGTCTGCGGGATGCTCTTGGGCTACTTTGTTCTGCCGCAGCTCATGGCGCCCGAGCGCTTTGAAGAAGTCTCCAGCACCCTGCTCGTCATCGGGCTTTGCATCATGCTCGGCTCGGTGGGCTTCAGCATGGGACTTGACGGCAGCATCGTGCGCGTCATGCGCGGCGCGGGGCTGGGCGTCGTGCTCGTGCCCATTTTCTCTGTGATTGGCTCGCTGCTCGCCGGCGTCGTCTATGCGCTCCTCTCCCCCGTCACGCTGCGCGAAGGGCTCGCCATCAGCGCGGGCTTCGGCTGGTACACGATGGCACCGAGCGTCATCTCCGGCGCAGGACACGCGGTCGCGGGCGCGATCTCGTTTCTGCACAACGTGCTGCGCGAGACGATGGGACTCATCTTCCTGCCGCTCGTTGCGAGCAAGATCGGCTATATCGAAGCCATCACGCTGCCCGGCACAGCGTCGACCGACCTGTGCCTGCCGCTCGTCGAAAAGTACTGCAATCCCGAGACCATGGCCTACTCGTTCTGTACGGGTATGCTGATGTGCATCACCTGCGCAGCGTTCGTCCCGATCATCATCGGCGCGTAAAGGCACGAGCCTGCAACCCAGAAAATCAAGTAAAGAAGGGGAGTTCTCTTTGCAAGAGAACTCCCCTTCTTTTTCGTTTTCACATACTATTAAGTACACCGCGCTCACTGTGCTGCCTCTGCCGGACACTGCCGGCCTTCGTGGTCGATGGTGTAGTCGCACGTGAGTAAGATCTTCGAAATCGGTACGATCTTATACCCCTCGGCAAGCAGGTAGTCGAGAATATCCGGCAGCGCCTCGGGCGTGTGCTCACCCGCGTTGTGGAACAGCACGATCGACCCGCTCTGCACCTTGCTTGTCACGCGCTTCGTGATCTCACCCGCCGAGATGCCCTTCCAGTCGAGGGAATCCACGTCCCACTGGATCGGCTCCATACCTATCGAGCGGATGGTGGAGATGACGTGGTCGTCATACTCGCCGAACGGGCAGCGGATGAGCGTCGGGCGGATGCCGGTCAACGCCTCGATCTTATCGTTGCAGGTGTTCACGTCTGCGATGATCTGGTCGGCGGTGAGGGAATTATAATGATCATGCGCGTTGGAGTGGTTCATGAGCTCATTGCCGCTGTCCACGATGGCCTTGGCCTGTTCGGGATACTGATCTGCCCAGTTGCCCACGACAAAAAAGGTACAGGTGACACCGTACTCCTTGAGCACGTCGAGGATCTTCTGTGTGTTGTCCGCCCCCCACGCCGCGTCGAACGAGATGGAGCACACCTTCTGGTCGCGCTGGACACAGTAGATCGGCAGCTGGCGCGTGGCGGCTGACGCGCTGACGGCGGCGGGATAATTGACGGCGGCAAAGATCGCCGCGGCGGCCAGCACCGCCGCGCCCAGCGTCAGCCATTTGCGCCGGAGCACCAGAAAGCGCGGCGGCTTCTTCTCCTTTTCAGACTTCTTCCTGCGGTCAAAATGAAACAGCATCAGCATATCCTCCCCAATTCTCTTGGTAGAGGGTATGCTGATGCGCTTCATATCATGCAAGGGGGACGGGCTTTACTCGATGCCCGCCAGCGTTTGGGCTTCGGCGACGTACTGGTCGATGAGGCCCTGCTCCTGCATTTCAGCGATCTTTTCGTTCAGGTAGGCGACAAAGTCCTCGTTGCCCTTCTGCACGCCGATGCACTGGCCCTCGCTGTCGCTTTCGATGCCGATGTCCTTGACCGTCAGGTCATCGTTCGCCGCGGCGAATGCGAGAGCTGCGGTGTAGTCGATGTACACAACATCGAACTTGCCGCTCTTGAGCTCCATGATGAGATCCTGCGCCTTGACGAGGCCGACGACGTTCTCTTCGCCTGCCAGCTCGTTGGCGATGGGCACCTGAATGGTACCGTTCTGCACGCCGACCTTGTGACCACTCAGGTCTTCGGGCTTGTTGTAGAGCGCGTCATCCTCCGCGCGGATCAGAATGGCCTGCTGCTGCTTAAAGTACGGGTCGGAGAAATCGACGGACTTCAAGCGCTCCTCGGTCGAGGCCATACCGGCGATGACAATGTCAAAATCACCCTTGGCGAGGTTGATGCACAGGTTGTCGAACGACATGTCGACGACCTTGAGTTCGACGCCGAGGTCATCGGCGATGTACTGCGCGATAGCAACGTCAAAGCCGACGATGGTGTCCTTGCCGTCCACTTCCGTGTGGAATTCGTTCGGGGGATAGTCGGCAGAGGTTCCCATCACGAGCACGCCCGCCTCCTTGATCTGCTCGATCTTGGACTTGGCGGTGTCATCGGACAACGCGTCGCCGTCCGAGCTGCCCTGCGCACTGTCGTCGCTCTTGCTGCCGCAGGCGGCAAGAGACAGGATTATCATAAGCGCCAGAAGCAGCGCCGCAAATTTCTTGAATGCGTTCATTTTCGTTTCCTCCTGCTATCGCTTATTCCCACAGGGGCTTGTCCCAAAGGTTCACCTTGGTGCCGATGCCCATTTCCGTCGCGTTCCGGTAGAGCTGATAGGCGATCATGATGTCCAGCGCGCCGAGGCCCATGGACGCGGCGGCGACGAACTGATCGTCCGAGGTGCGCAGCTTCTTCGTGCCGAGCACCAGCTCGCTCAGGTCCATGATCTGGCTCTCATCGAGCTTGCCCTCCTTCGTGAGCTTGGACAGCGGGTTCGTGTGCTGCTTGAGCTGTGTCCAGTAGTCGGCGACGATGCCGTCTGCCTTGAGGAAGACGTCCTCCATCACCTCGTTGGAGTGCATGGAGACGAGACCGCAGCCGGGCGTGAGCCAAAAGGTGTCCATGAACGGCTTGGGTGCGGTGGTCTCGCCGACAATGAGCTGGGACTTGAGCGCCGCAGCCTTGCTGTCACTCGTCGGGATGATCTCAACGCCGAGGCTGTCGCCGTACTCCTTCACGATGCCCTCGGCCTTGGCGACATCAATGTCGCAGAGGTACACGGTCTTGATCTGAGGCAGCGCCTCGTGCACGGCGGAGATCATCGTGCGGCCGATAACACCCGCGCCGACAAGGCAGGCGGTATCCGCGTTCGAGGGGGCGGCGTACTTGGCCATCAGGCCGCCGACGGCGGAGGTGCGCATCGCGGTGATGAGCGTGCCGTCCAGAATGCAGAACGGCAGCACCGTCTCGGGGTCACTCAGAATGGAAATGTCGATGCCGTAGGGGATGCCAGGGATCGTGGCGTTCTTCTTGGACTCCGCCGCCCACTTGATGCCGCCGATGTTGATGTCGCCGCCGATGTAGCAAGGCATGGCGTTGAAGAACGACTGCCAGTTTTCCTTGTCAGGGATGCTGGTGTTGGTCTTGGGCGGGTTCTTGATGAGGCCCTGACCGAGCATCGCGTAGGTCTTTTCCGTAACGGCCAAGATCTGTTTCATATCGAGAAGGCCGGCCTTGAT
>DPGF01000131.1:0-1821 GCA_003522105.1 Oscillibacter sp. | reverse complement strand
TTTGTTAAATGACGTTGATGACCTTGGATAAGAACTCTTTGGTTCGTGCGTTCTGCGGGTGCTCGAAGATCTCCTCGGGCGTGCCCTGCTCGGCGATCTGTCCGCCGTCCATGAAGAGCACGCGCGTGCCGACCTTTCGGGCAAAGCCCATTTCGTGCGTGACAACGACCATCGTGATGCCGTCGCGGGCGAGGTCGGAGATGACCTGCAGCACCTCGCCGACCATCTCGGGGTCGAGCGCGGAGGTCGGCTCATCGAAGAGCAGCACATCGGGCTCCATTGCCAGCGCCCGCACGATGGCGATACGCTGCTTCTGCCCGCCGGAGAGCTGGGAGGGATAGGCGTTCGCCTTGTCCTCAAGCCCCACGCGCTTTAGAAGCTTGAGGGCTTTTTCCTTGCTCTCCTCTTCCAACTGCTTTTTGACCTTCGTGAGCGAGATCGTAATGTTTTCAAGCACCGTCAGGTTGTTGAAGAGATTGAACTGCTGGAACACCATGCCGACCTTCTGTCGGTGCCTGTTCACATCAAAGCCCTTGGCCGTGATGTCCTCGCCCTCGAAGTAAATTTTGCCGGCGGTGGGCTGCTCCAGAAGGTTCAGGCATCGGATAAAGGTGGACTTACCGCCGCCCGAGGGACCGATGATGACGACCACGTCGCCCTTGCAGATGGTCTCGCTCAGCCCGTCGAAGACGGTCAGGCTGCCGAACTTTTTCTGCAAGTCCTTGATCTCGAACAATACGTTACCGTTCACTCTTTCTCAGCCTCCCTTCAAAGATGTTCAGACCCTTGCCGAGGATGATATTCAGTGCCAGATAGATGATGGCGGAGATGTAGTAGCAAGGAAGCGGGTTATAGGTAGAGGTGACCACGATGCCGTTGTTGTACATCAGATCGCCGATGCCGAGGTACTGGATGATCGAGGTCTCCTTGACCATCGTGACAAATTCATTGCCGATGGCGGGGAGAATATTTTTGACCGCCTGCGGCATCACCACGTAGCGCATGGCCTGCGCATTCGTCATGCCGCACGAGCGCGCTCCTTCCATCTGGCCCTTGTCCACCGCCTGAATGCCCGCGCGGATGATCTCGGCAACGTAGGCGGAGGAGTTGATCGACAGAGCGATGATGCACGGCAGCGCCCGCTCCAGATCGACACCGAAAAGGGTCCCGGTGGGATAGCTGATAAAGTCGAGCTGGTAGTAAACGATGTAGAGCTGCACGAGCATCGGCGTACCGCGGATGACGGTGATATAGATGCTGGCGAACTTTTCCAGCGGCTTAAACTTGGATAGCCGCATGAAAGCGATCAGGCAGCCGAGGATCGAGCCGCAGAACACGGTGAACAGAGAGATGAGGATGGTCGTTCGCGTCCCTCGCAGGAAGTATTGATAATAATTCGTTGCAATTTCCCAAATGTTCATGTGCTGTGGTTTCCTCCTTCATAGGACTGACTGTGATGCCGATTGTATATTTATGTTCATAAAATGTCAATAGCGAGAATAACAATTCATATCAAGATTGTAGCACTGAATAAAGAGACAAAATGGAGCGGAAAACGATTTGGTAAAAATATACACAAAAGTCAGCATAACTATGACGGTTGAGCATCCGCTGCGGCACAATACGGCGTGTTTATAAGCAAGCAAAAAGATTTTGCTGCATGAAAACACGCAAAAAAGAAAGGTGCCAGGCTGAAACGTTCACTGTTTCAGTCCGACACCTTTTTCATAAAAGTGCAAAAATGCGCAAATGACCCCTGCCATCCCCAAATGGCAGGAGCCGTCTGCGTGATCGTGTGGGGCGCGCACGCGCCCTGGTATC
>DPGF01000090.1:12020-13433 GCA_003522105.1 Oscillibacter sp. | reverse complement strand
TGACGCTCCGTGAGTTCTGCGAGGCGCATCAACTCCCGTATCCCGCGGAGAACATGAAATTTCATATCCGTCCTGCCCGCCCGGAAGAGGCGGGCTTATTTTATGCCCAGCATCCCGAAGAAGATAAGCGCCTTGGCGCTGTCGGCCATGTCCGCATGGACTTCGGGCGCAGCGGCAATGAGTTCTGGCATACATGGTGGCCCCGCGGCCCAGAGGAACTGAACAGCCCCGCGTTCAAAGCGGAGTTGCAGCAGATCGTTGGTAAGCTCCGCGAAGATGTGCTGAAAAGCCGCTTCGCTATGGAACGTTTTTGCTATGACCACGGTGGGAAAATCGACGGCGGCTATGTACAGAACTATGGCTACATCGTGGAAACGGAGCGCTACCGCTACTGCCTGCGCTGCAACCCCTCTCCGGGCGATTATAACGGCTACCTCGCTGTATACGATTTGGCCGTCCAGCGGCAGAACATGGCGCGGGACAAGCCCCTGGTGGGCCGCGTCACCTATGCCAATGGCGACGCGCAGGAGTTTACGGATGCGGACGAATTTCTCCGTTGCGTACAGGAAGAACTTCCGTATCGCCCCACCACAGGTCTGCGCTACGAGGTGCTGACCGACGATCCCAACCTCCGCAAACAGGTGGATGACATGATCTTTGACTTCTACGGCGAGGAAAATCCCCGCCAGTTGGAGGAATATCAAAAAAAGCCCGATCAGGGCATGACAATGGGAGGAATAAAATGATGGACAGAAAAATGGTGGATTTTATCAAGGAGCAATATCCCCCCGGCACCCGCATCCGGCTTAATTCGATGGACGATCCTTATCATCCCATTCTTCCCGGCACGGAGGGTGAAGTGGACTTCGTGGACGATGCGGGGCAACTCCACATGAAATGGGACAACGGCAGGACGCTTGCGCTTGTTCCCGGTGAGGACAGCTTCTCCGTGCTGCCGCCCAAGCTGACCACCCTCAAGCTGTATATGCCCCTGACCGCCGATCTCTACGAGCGGAACGAGTACGGTGAATTCGATGATTGCAGCATATTGCTGGAGGGCCGTGAGCTGCGGGGTTATCAGGATCAGATCACGGCGACATTGGTCAAAAACCGGATACCGGAGGAGGCGGAGCGGGGTCTCATGCATTGGTATGATGAAGCCGACAGTGTTGACCGTAAGGTGCGCACCGCCGTCTTCACCGTGGAGGAGCGTGATCGCCAGCTCTGGGGCGTGGCGGAATGCCGCGTCACTGGGGAATTATCGGACACAGAACTGGAAACCTTAAAGGAGTACCTCACCGGACAGGCATCGGACGGCTGGGGCGAGGGCTTTGAGCAGCGGGAGATCTCCGTGGATGACGGCGGTGAATTGTATGTCCACTTTTGGAATTCGGACGAGTGGAGCATCCAAAC
>DPGF01000090.1:0-11937 GCA_003522105.1 Oscillibacter sp. | reverse complement strand
TCGGACGAGTGGAGCATCCAAACGGAACAGGAGCTTTTCTCCCCCAAGCTGGCGGATGGTCTGCCAGAGCTGTGCTTCTCCACCCTCCCCGGCACCGGCGAGCTCATCTGCATCAAGCGCGGCGAGAGCGGCTACTACCCCAGCGAT
The DNA here is from genome assembly GCA_003522105.1 of Oscillibacter sp. Classification (GTDB taxonomy): domain Bacteria; phylum Bacillota; class Clostridia; order Oscillospirales; family Oscillospiraceae; genus Hominicoprocola. The sequence goes on along the minus strand of DPGF01000090.1, from coordinate 11,790 downwards.
TGGTCCACGGACGATCCCACGCATAACCGTGAGATAGCGGACTATAACAACGAGCGGCTTGGGGTGACGCGGGAGCAGCGGCTGGCGATGGAATGCGGCAGCATGCACGGCTGGGATATCCCCGGCGCTGACCCCGGTTACTATGAGCAGAAAATGGGAGGAATGAAGTTTGGCTAAGAAAGTGTTTGCCATGTATCTGGCAAAGGAGGGCAATCCTAACAGCGATGCATACGCAAAGCTGGACTTGCCCGCCTCACCGTGGGAACTGTTGGACGCACTGGACAGGGTACGCCTTCAGAAAGATGACATCCTGTACATGGAGATTGAAGACTACTATACCTTTGAGCATCTCTCGCCCCACTTGGATGGATTAGACATCAGCCTCAACGAGCTCAACGACCTCACCGCGCTTCTGTCGGCGCTGGACGAAGTGCAGGAGGTCGCCTTTGACGGTTTTCTACGCATGGAGGTACAAAATAAAGTCGATACCAACGGCGGCGTCATCACGCTGCAGGATCTGCGGGATCTGGCGGTCAGCGCAAAAACCGACTGCTATCATGTGGTGGATGCCGCGGATGACGCCCAGCTCGGCCGGTTTTACGCAGAAAACGAGTTTGTCCCCGAGCTGGACGGCATATCCGACGAGGTATTCGAGATGCTGGACTTCGCCGGCATCGGAAGAATGATGCGTCATGGGGAAAACGGCGTCTTTGTGAACAGCCTGTATGTACTGCGGGACGGCGAGCTGACCACTGCGCCGCCCGTCCAAAAGACGCTGCCGGAAAAGCCGGGATACCTCTTTCGGCTAACCCTCGGCCTATGCCCTGACTTCGGTGGTAACCGCACGGCGGTGCTGGATCTGCCTGCGTCAGAAGAAGCGCTGGCTGCGGTGCAGGAGCAGCTCGGCACCCTGAATTGGGAAAATACCGTTGTCCTCAACTATGACGGCATTCTTCCCAATGCTGCCTTTTTCGCAGACCTGCCTATGGAAATAGAGGCGTTCAACGAGTTTGCCGCAGCAGTGCGGGATATGCCTTTTCCTGAAAAACAGCTTCCGAAGTTGAAGGCTCTGCTGGGACAGTTTGAAGTACAGGACATTGCAACCGCCATAAGCCTGACAGAGTGCCTGGATGACTACGTCCTCACACCAGAGATCAGCTCGCCGCAGGAAACCGCCATCGACCAGCTTCACTTCATGACGGATGACCACTCGGTGGAATTGCTGCTCTCCCATGTAAACCTCTACGCCTACGGTTGCGACCTCATCAAGGAGGACAACGCAGTGCTCTCGCCCTACGGCCTGCTGCACCGTGCGGACTATCAGCCCATGCTGATGCCGGTACAGCAAACCCAGGAAATGGAGATGAAAATGAAGTAATACCATCTTGACTCACAGAAGCCATTAAGAATAATTTTAGGGGCCGATTTTCCGAAAGGGGGATCGGCCCCTTCTTTTTTTATGCCCTTTTTCGGGAAATCACCCCGGAAAGGAGAAAACATGCGCGATGAACAACTGTTGGCATATTGCAGGAAGTTTCGCTTTGAACGGGAAAACCGTGCTGACGGGATAAGGGGCAATCAGGAAAAAAAGGAGGCCAGACATGGCTAAGCCGCCCTTTCCCTGGATCGGCAGCAAGGAGAAGATCGCACCCTACATCCTCCAGCTTTTTCCGCCTAATCTGACGCAGTATGTGGAACCGTTCGGCGGCAGCGGCGCAGTGCTGCTGGCTCTGCCGCCGGACCCAAACCGATTGGACATTTATAACGACTTGGATGCCGAGCTGGTGAACCTGTTCTCTTGCATCAAAGAATGCTCCAATGTTTTGCTGCGGGAACTGAGATTCCTGCCCATCCATAGCCGCAGGCTCTTCGAGTATTACCGGGACTTTGTTGCCCATAAGGAGGTCTACTTTCAAAATGTGCAGGCGGAGATCGAATGCCTCGGAGATCGGTCCTGCTTTACGGAGGAGCAGGCCGGAGAACTGCTCCCTATCTTTCAGGAGCGGCTGGCGCTTTACGATGTAAAGCGGGCAGCGGCGTATTACCTTGCCATCCGCGGCAGCTTCAGCGGGACGATCAACTCTTTCGGTGTCAAAGGGTTGGATGTCGAACGCTTCCTGAATTTGTTCCCTCCGGTATCCGCACGGCTGAAGGATGTGCCGCTGGAGAACAAAAACGCCTTGCAGCTCATTCGGGAACGAGATAAAAAAGGCAGTCTTATCTATGCCGATCCGCCCTATGTCAAAACGGAGCGGCTCTACCGGGTCGCTGGGAAGCTGGGACGTTTCCGCAGATTCCATGTCCGGCTCTGGCAGGTACTAACTGGCCGTGACAGTTATGTGGTACTGTCCTACAACGACTGTTCCTTTATCCGCAAGCTCTATCAGGATTGGTACATTTCATCTTTCCAGCGCAGCAATCCGCTCTCTCAGAAAAAGGGCTCGTCCTTCGGCGAACTCATCATCACCAACTACGATCCTCGCCCCTACATGACCAGCCAGATGAACCTCTTCGACGAGCCGTTGGGCGAATGGGAACTGAAGCTGGTCCATATCCCAAATCATCCGAAAAGGAGAAAAACAACATGAAATTCAATTTGAACCATGATCCTAACAATAAAACTCTTTCCATCCCCCGCGCCGCGCTGCAGCTCTCCGGACTTGCAGGCGTCAGCGACCTGATCCTCCATACCGACAGCGGCTGTATTCTGCTGCTGCCGGGAGATCCCACCGTAGCGGAATTGCTGAAAACCATTTCTCTCATCTCCGCCGTTGCACCGCAGCTGATCTCCCGTCTGGCGGAGAGAAGCCAGATGGCAATGGAGGCCGGAATGACGGAAACGGCGTGCGGTGCCTGTGAACACGAACCCCACTGCTCCGGTCTTGAAATTCCGCCCTGCCAGCTGGCGGAGGCAGGGATCTCGCCCACTGCTCCACTGGAGTCTTTCGTGGAGAATGGCAGAGTCATCGTGCAGGCAGCGGAGAAAACCGCCGCAGATGTGCTCATCAACGATTTGGACGATGATGTTCGCACCATGCTGGAGGATTCCGGTGTGCAGCTGGAGGGCGTATGCCGTCTGTTGGAAAAGGAGGCAATCTTAGAATGAATGAAACCTATCCCTACCCGTATTCCGCTGCTGAAGCCCGTAAGCGGAATGAGCTTTCCCTTTGGCGGGAGAGTTACAAGGCGAACATCGCCTGCCGAAATGCTATCGAGGAAGCCATCCGCCGGAGCTTCGACGGAATGCATCTGGACAAGAACTGTATCACGCCGGTGCTGGAGGAATACGGCTTCAAGCGCACCGCATGGGTGCTTGCCAATACGCTGCACGAACTCAAGTGGGACGGGCGTTTCAGCTATGCCAACAAGCATTGGGCAGAGAAGATATATATTCCCACAGATCTCAACCACAACAGCGATTTTGTTGTTCGAAGCCATCCGGCTGTGCTGGATGGCTTCGTCACTTTCTACCGCAAGGCGGTGCAGGCGCTGAATCTGTTTGGTGCGGAGCACTGCGTTGGTGACCGTGCCGAGCAGGACTATACCGGCAAGGTGCTGGTACTCAGCCCCGACACACTGAAAGAATCCTGCTGGAGTCAGGAAAACCAGCTCTGGTATGCCCATGACGGTTTTGGCTGTTCGCCTCACGCCATTGGCCGCTCGGTGCGCTGCACCTGCCTTAGCGACGGGGAGATGACACGCTGGAACCGCAGCGAGTTCATCGGCGTACTGGATGACAAGTTCCTTCCGGAGTGGGCAAAGCCGAAGCTGGCAGAGCTTCAAGCGCAGGAGCAGACCGACGCCCCCACGATGGGCGGCATGAAGATAAAATGAGGAGGATGTCTGAATGTGCATGACCTATTACACCGTGGACGATCTCCGCCCCGGAAGACCCGGATGGGATGTGAGGCAGTTTTCTGCATTGGCGGAGGCCATTGAGCATTACCGGACGCTCCCTATGAACGGTGTCCGCGTCCTTGGTATGGCGGATGACGCCCACGCTTATGAACTCATCCGCTGTGTGCGTCTTTTCCCCGGCGACGCCCAGGGTGAGGATGTTCTGGCGGCAGATTACCGGCGCAGCGGCTTGACGAAAAAGAATACCGACCTGAAAACTGCGCTGGATATCTGCTTAGAAGCTCTGCATCCCCGCTTTCTGTTGGAACCGGAGCGTTTGGTGCCCGTTCCCCAGCGCAGAAAGCTGCGGGAAGAACTGCGGGAGGCGCTTCTCTGGCAGGGTTATGAAGAAAACTACGATTCCGCCATCCGTTCCGTTTTTGTGGGCGGCGTTGGTTGGATCTCACCTCAGGACGTGAAAAAGCAGCGGCAGCTTCCACTTGTGCTGAGCTACCGGGTAGACGGTATGACGAAGGACGGCGCCTACCTTTCCTTAGAATCGGAACCTTGGGAATATGACCTTCTGCTGGAGCAGACGAAAAATCACTATAAAAATAAAGAAAAGAGGAACACAAAATGAAACGAACCCTTTTCCTCTGCGCCGCGGCGCTGTGCCTGACTTTGGCACTGACGCCCACTGCGCTGGCGGCAGACTTTGAACCCGCGGTACCGGACGCCAAGGTCTGCTACCCCACCGCCATCGTCCGAAGTGACGATGGCACAGAATTGAAAAAAATCTATGATCTGAGTCCGGAAGATGATCCCGCGGGCATTCCCCGCTCGGACTTCCGGCAAGACGGCTTCCACTACACCCTGACGGACCTTCTGAAGCAGGAGCTTCCGGAAAACGAGAGCCGCCAGCACACAGAGCACATTTCCGTTGAAAGCGCCAAAAAGGATATGGAATCCGTGCTGGCGCTGCTGCCGCAGGAACGGGAGTTCATCACGGACGATGGGCTCATGGGAACCCTGACACTCCGACTTGATACCGTGCAGGTGGAACCCTCCGGCTACGGCAGTTCTACAAAGCAGCTCTCCGTCAAGCGCAGCTATCCCAATCTTGCCGAGCAGGATACACAGTACATCCCCAAGAGCATTGAGGACGGCGGCAGGACCCTGACGCTCTCGGATATCCAGTGGCAGACAGACAATACCGCCAACATGGACGGCTACGCCGTGGCGGATCGTTATACCGCCGTTGCCACCTACACCGGCAGCGCCACCAGCAGCTACGTCAAGGGCTATACCGTCACGGCGGATTATACCGGAACCGTCAGCCGGATCGCCCTCAACCGTGTCCGCTATGTCGCCATTTTTGAGGGAACGCCCATCCAGCCCGCAGAGCCTGCGAACGTACCTTCCGCGGCATCCGCTTTCCGCTGGTCCTATGTGCTGATTCCCCTCGGAATTGTGGCTGCGGCAGGCGCAGGCGTCGGCGGTGCGCTGCTGGTGAAGCACAGAAAAGAAAACGCAGATGAGGAGGAAACAGAAGAATGAAGAAGATCATCACCCTTTGCCTGAGCCTTTGCATGACAGCAGCTCTGGCGGCTCCGGCGTATGCGCTGGAATACAATATCGACGCGCCGAATGATTACGACTTTGGCAAGGACACCTCTATTGAAGTGATCCACACGGCAGATGGCGGCGCTATGCGCAACGAGGATGTGAGCAAGAACGCAGCCCTCATTCCGCCCGCCTTTGGCTCAGAGAGCATGAACGCGCTCCATACCGGCGAATATCTGACGCCGAATCTTGCGCCGCGCACCCTTCCCACGGCTGGCGCCGTGATCAGCGGCAGCGGTGATGTGGTTACCCCAGGGAGTACGGTAAGCAGCGGCAACGGTTATCAGCCCTCTGTGCTGTTCACGGATGTAACGAGCGAGCTCTACTACAAAAACGGTTCCCTCGGCAAGATCGAGATCCCCACGCTGGGCCTGAGTGTGAGGATCTATCAGGGAACGGACAGCAAGACGCTTGCCAAGGGCGTTGGGCATTTCGAGGACGCCTCCATGTGGGAGGGCAACGTCTGCCTCGCCGCCCATAACCGCGGTGCCAACAGCTACTTCGGGCAGATCCACACGCTGAACATCGGCGATAAGGTCACGCTGACGACGAAGCTGGGAACGCGCACTTACCAGGTGACGGATGTCTTCAAGGTCAGCGAGACAGACCGCAGCGGTCTTGCGGACTCCGGCGAGAATATGCTCACGCTTTACACCTGCGTCCGTAACCAGCGCGACCAGCGCTGGTGCGTCACCGCGGTGGAGACTTGATTCTTTCTCCGTTTTGCCGGATCGGTTCTATTCGACTTCTGCCCGTCGCTTGTGATATGGTGAAGCTGCGAGGAAGATTTCCACATACACATTCAGAATGGAGGCAGAACAATGAACAGATTGAAGAATACAGGACTCGTCCTCTGCGGCCTTGCGCTGGGGCTTTCGCTGAGTGCTCCTGCGGCGCAGGCGGTGGAATCGCTGAAAGCGACGCTTTCCACCAACCGCATCCTTGTAGACGGGCAGGAAGTCCGCCTGACGGCGTACAACATCAACGGCAGCAACTATGTGCGGCTCCGGGACATCGGCGAACAGGTCGGCTTCAATGTCTACTGGAACGCTGATACCAAATGCGTTCAAATTGAGTCAGACAAGCCGTACACCGGAGAAGCGCCGGTAAAGTCTGCGGCCACAAAGCCCGTGGAAGAACCTGTGCAGACTGACGTTGCCGCCGCAAAGCAGGATATCGTGGACCGCACCAACGCGCTGCGGCGCGCAAAAGGTATTGCCGCGCTGAGCGTCAACGACAAGCTCATGCAGGCGGCGCAGGTGCGCGCCGACGAGATGGCTGCCAGCGGCGTCTACTCTCACACCCGTCCGGATGGGCGCAAGAGCAACACCGTCACCGACAGCAAATACACTGGAGAAAATATTCACAGTATATCGGAGTTGTACCTCGAGCAGCAGCACAAAACGCTCTCCGAGGCAGTGGTCGAGCTGTGGTCCAACTCCAAGGCCCACGCGGACAACATGACGAGCTCCCGATACGGGGAGATCGGCGTCGGGCTGGCGCGAGGTATTGACAAGGACGGCTTTGACTGCTGGTACTGCGTGCAGGTCTTCCTGCTGGACGGCTGTGAAGTCACTTGGGTGGATACTCCCGCAAGTAAGTAAATCATCAACTCTCACGCAAGAGCAGATCGCAAGGTCTGCTCTTTTTATTACGCATTTTTAGAAAGGAGAACCCTATGAAACCTATGAAAAAACGCCTACTGTCTCTGCTTTTGACACTGGTGACGATCTTGAGCCTGCTGCCGACTGCGGCTTTCGCCGCGTCGAACACGGGTTCCGGCCTCAAGATTACCACCAACCAGGCATATTGGAGCACCCGCCTGCTCGCCAACGGTACCCCGTACAGCTACCGCCCGCCGCTGGCAGACGGCAAGCTCGTGTACTGTATGGATAGCGGACTTGGCTATCACTACGCCACCGCGTCGTACCTGAATTCCTTTACATGGACTTCCGGCACCGGTGCAGATGCAGATACCGTATTGCAGTCGGCGCTCACAAACAGTGGTCTCAGCGAGATGGATGCCGCGACCGTTGAGAATGTCAAGTGGATGATGACCTACCTCAACGATTGCAAAGAGTCAAACGTCGGCCAGCTTTTTATGGCCGTACAGACCTACGTTTGGGAGAATCAAAGCTATAAAGGCGAGCCCGGTGGAGACGGCGACGCGGGCGGCTATGCCAACGCCGACACCTATGATTTGTATCTGAGCCTCATCGACTCCCTCCTTGCAAAGAAAGCAGCTGAGGATGCCGAGTTCCAGCGCCAGATCGAGGAATACGCTGCGCAGGGCATTGCCGCAACCATCGTGGAGGATGAGAGTGCAAGATGGGCGGTGTACGCGATCTCCAGCAACCGCAAAAATCAGTCGTTTTTTAACTACTACGGCCCGCGCAAACTCGTAACGGGCGAGCCTGCGCCCGACCAGCCCGAGCAGCCTACGGGTGGCACGGGCAAGATCGTGCTGAAAAAAACTGCTGGTGGAACCACAACCGGTCTCGCCGGTGCCCGTTTCAGCATCTACTTTAACGGTCAGATCGTCGGCAGCGACATCACCAATGCGCAGGGTGAGATCTATGTTGAGAACGCCGCCACCGGCCTTTGGAGCTTTGTCGAGACCTCCGCACCGGACGGCTATTGCGTCGATCCCACGCCGAAGAGCGTGTACGTAGATGTAACTGAGGGTGATCACGAGTACACCGTCGCGGCAGTCAACTATGAAAAGCCCGACATGAAGATCACCGAGCGCGACGCCATGAGCGGCAAACCTATCGCCGGCACGGTGTTTTCCATTAAGTCCGTTACCGGCAGCTATTCCACCTCCGTCACGACCGGGACAGACGGTTCCGCCACCCTCTCGGCCATTCCCGCAGACGTCTATGTTGTGCGCGAAGAATCCGTGCCCGAGCCGTATATCGTGAGCAATACGGAGCAGACCGTGGCGCTGCGCCCCGGCAAAACCTCCGAGGTCACTTTCGTTGACTACGAAAAGCCCGGCCTTGAAATCATCAAGAAGAACATTGCCAACGGGGAGCCCATCGAGGGCGTCACCTATCTCATTGAGCAGATCGACGGCAGCTTTTCCACCAGCGCCACCACGGACGGCGCGGGGCGCATCTTCCTCGCTTCCATCCCCGCGGGAAGTTACCGTGTTACAGAGAAAAATGTGCCTTCCAATGTCATTCTCTCTGAGATCCCCCAGGAGATCCATCTGGAAGCGGGTTGCACCAGAACGGTGACCTTTTTCAACGCGGTCAAACCCTCTCTGACGGTCCTAAAGCGAAACAGCATCACCGGAGATCCTCTCTCCAATGCCAAATTCCATATCTATTACGGTTCGGACAATACCACCACCGGCGAGATCAACGACCTCGGCGTGTTCACAACGGCCTCCGATGGTAAAATCACCATCACCGATGTAAACCGTGGCTGGTACAAACTGGTGGAGGAGTCCGCTCCCAAGGGCTTCGGCATTCAGGGCAGTGGGGTCACCGAGTTCTATCTGGAAGCCAATACCTCTAAGACCGTGACCGTGGACAATGTTCCTCACAGTGCCCTCGTTGTGTACAAATATGATGCCAAAACCGGAAAGGGACTGGAGGGCTGCCGATTTGAACTGAGATATTTAGGCGGCGGCACTTCCGGCACTGGCGGTACGGTCATCGGTACCTATGTGACCGGACCCAACGGAGCGTTCACCGTGACAAACCTCAAACGCGGCACTTACATCTGCCAGGAAATCGAAAGCGACGGAAATCACATCATCGACCGCGAACCCCAGACGGTGTGGATCTCCGGCGAGGATCAGGATGTGGTGACACTCCGCTTCGGCAATGCCCCGCTGGGAAGTTTGCTCATTACAAAACTGAGCGACGACAGCAAGCACGAACCGCTCTCCGGCGTAGAGTTCCAGTTGACCGACAGCAGCGGCCATTATCTCGGCAACGACAACGGCCGTTTTACCACCAATGCCGCAGGCGAAATTCTGGTGGATGGTCTGGAACCCGGCATGACGGTCATTGCCCGTGAAGTCAGAGCAAAAACGGGCTACCTGCTGGATGACAGCCCCCAGCACGCGCTCATCAAGAGCGGCGAGACGGCGCATTTGCAGTTTCTGAACCAGCCTGCCGGTAATCTCATCATCCGCAAGGTCAGCTCCGGCCCCAACGGGGAGCCGCTGGAGGGTGTAGAGTTTAAGATCACCTATGCGGATGGCAGCTTTGTCCCGGACGCCAACGGCGAACTGTCCAGCAACGGCATTTATTACACCAATAAGTCCGGTGAGATCCGCATTTCCGGCGTTGTCGGCACCGTGGTAGCAACGGAAACCAAGACGATCCCCGGCTTCACCATTGACGAAGCTACCCGCACACAGACCGTGGCAGTCAATCCCAACGACACGCAGACGCTGACCTTTTACAACAAACCCACCACAACGTTGATTCTCCAGAAATACATTTCCGGCACGAAAAATGAACCGCTTGCCGGGGTACAGTTCCTTGTGACGGACTCCTCCGGCGCGGTAGTCGGCCCCAACAACGGCTACTATACCACCGACGCTGCAGGTCAGATCGTCATTGAGGGTCTGACCGACGGCATGACCGTTACCGCAAAAGAGGTCAAATCTGTGGACGGTTTCGTGCTGGATGGCACGCCGCAGAGCATCAAGATCGACCAGAGCCAGTCTCCCCAGCGCATGACCTTCTGGAACGAGCGGCAGGGCGCACTCATCATCAACAAACTATCCGCTCTGGACCGCAAGACGCCGCTGGAGGGCGTTACCTTCAAGATCACTACGGCTACCGGCGAGTTCGTCCCCGACGAAAACGGAAAAATCAGCTCCAACGGTCTGTACTATACCGACGAAAACGGGCAGATCATTCTCAAGGGCGTCACCGGCACACTGGTGGTGACAGAGGAAAAATCTATCTCCGGTTACACCATCGACGAGAATACGCGCACGCAGACCGTGGTGGTCAACCCCAATGACACGCAGTCCTTGTACTTTTATAACGCCCCCATTGGCGGCGTGGAGCTCATCAAGGTCAATGCGGCAGACGAAACTCAGCGCATCCCCAACACCACCTTCGAGATCCGCCGTGTCAGCGATGGCGGTCTGGTGGACACCGTCACCACCGGAACGGACGGCCGCGTGTATGTGCCGCTGGAAAGCGGCAGCTACTGTGCCGTGGAGACTGAGGCGGGCAAGGGCTTCCAGCTTGACAACACCCCTATCTATTTCGCTATTGTGGACGGTAAGACTACTACAAAAACGGTGACCAATAAAGCCATCTCCGGCATCTTGATCCACAAGGTCGATTCGACCACCGGCGAGGGCATCTACGGCGTTTCCTTCATTCTGTACGATAGCGGCAATAATCCCATCGCGCAGGAAACCAGCGATGACCGAGGGTATGTCCGTTTTGAAAATCTGACCAATGGCCGCTATTATCTGCGTGAATTGGAAAATGAGGGATATATTCCCGACACGCAGAAAAAGACGGTTTATGTCCGCAGCGGCGAAACCACGGAAGTTGAGTGGAAGAACACCCCCATCACCGGTCAGATCCAGATCGTCAAGACCTCGGCGGACTATAATTCCATGAATGGCTGGCCCGCCGGAACGCCGATTCCCAACACCGTCTTTGAAGTTTACAACGCCCGCACCAACCGTCTGGTGGATACCATTAAGACGGACAAAAACGGCTTGGCGATGAGCAAGCCCCTGCCTTTGGCGCGATATAAAATTGTGGAATCCAAGGCAGCGGAGTTTTACGGGCTGGATAAGACACCCATTGAGGTGGAGATCGAACACGCCGGTCAGATCGTCAAGGCAGCCATGACCAATAAGAGCCTGTACACCAATGTGTCCATCAAGAAAACCGGCTACGTGGAGGTCATGCCGGGGCAGCTTGTCCGCTACAACTTCACCGGTATTGCCAACAATTCCACCACGGCGCTGGAATCCTTCTACTGGCGCGATACCCTGCCCGTCAAGGCGGCGCGCCTTGAAAAGATTTACACCGGCACGTGGAATACCCCCGGCAACTATAAGATCGTCTACCGAACCAATCTCAGCGGCGATACCTGGCGCACGCTGGCGGATAATCTGAGTACATCCAAAAACTATGTCTTGGATGCCTCTCCTGCGGCGCTGGGACTTGCTTCCAATGAGTATGTGACGGAGTTCATGGCGGCGTTCGGCATCGTCCCCGCCAACTTCCGTCAGGTGGAGGCGCCCCGCGTAGACTGCAAGGTGCTTTCAAAGCTCACCGGCGGTACGCAGTTCGTCAACACGTCGGATGCAGGCGGCGTCTACAACGGGCAGTG
>DPGF01000027.1:4351-5846 GCA_003522105.1 Oscillibacter sp. | reverse complement strand
AAGATGGACAAGGACAATGTGAGGACGGTGGCGTTTCAGGTGCCCACCGAGCTGTTTGAGCAGCTCAAGGCATACCTCAAGCGGAACGGCATCAAGCAGAACGCCTTCTTCCTGGACTGCATCCGGCAGGCGCTGGCGGAGGACGCCGGCGCCGCCGAAGAATAAGAAATACATCGTGTGAACCGCTGCTGAGATCCTCGGCAGCGGTTTTGCTTTGGAGGAACAAAATGTTTATTTACCCCGAAAATCTGAAAGCCAAGCCCATGCTGTGGCTCTGGCTGCTGCGGGACATCGCCGTGATCGGCATCGGCGCTTTGCTCTCTGTGCTGGCGCTGACCCAGGGCCTCGGCATGGGGCTGCTGGTGGTCACGGTGCTGTACGCCTTCCTCACCATTCAGGTGGATGGCAGCAGCATTTTAGACTTCCTGCGCCGTGCCGCCTGTTTTCTCTTTCTATGCCAACAATATTATGAATGGAGGCTGGACCCATGAATCGGAAACAGAAAAAGGAGCTGCGCCAGCGGCAATCGACCCGGCAGCTCATGGGCATCGTCCGTGTGACACCCCACGGCATCGTGACAGATTCCGGTGAGCGGGTCTTCTTCCTGATCCAGCCGGACAACCTCTCCGTCCTGTCCCCGGAAGTCATCCGGGGCCGCGTCCGCTCCCTTACCATGCTTCTCAGCACTCAGCCCTCGCTTGAAATCCTGGCTCTGGATTCCCGCGAATCCTTCCAGCGGAACAAGGAGTATTACCTGCGGCGCTTGGAGGAGGAAACGGAGCCTGCTGTGCGGGAGCTGCTGGAGCGGGACATGGCCCATTTGGACGCCATTCAATTCTCCTCCGCCTCCTCCCGCAAATTTGTGCTGGTGCTCCCTCTGGACGAAAAAGCCGGTGCGGACGAAAGCGCGCTGCGGCAGTTGGAGAAAGCCATCTGCGACCACGGGCTCCGCGTGCGTCTGGCGGAGGAGCAGGATGTGAAGCGCCTGCTGGCGATCTACTACCGGCAGGATCTCACCACGGAGGTCTTCCGTGATTTCGATGGAGAGGAGTATATGGCACATGGCTAAAAAGAAACAGAAGAAGAAAAAGAAGATGTCGGAGCAGGTCCAGCGCCCGAAAGACTTTCTGGATATGATCGCGCCGGCGGCGGTGAAGTTCAACACCGACCACTTCATCCTTGGCAGCCGCTATCACACGGCAATGGCGCTGAAAAGCTACCCGCCCATGACGGATGAGCTGGCGCTGCTGCGGGGCCTTGGCGATATGGGCGGCGCCAACCTGCGCCTGACAGCGCGGCAGGTCACGCCCGCCGAGGAGGACGCCATTCTCCACGCCGCCACCAACAAAAGCCGCATGGAGCGGAGCAACACCAATGACTACAAGCAAAGCGTCACGGCGGAGGCCAACCTGCGGGATATGGCGGAGCTGCTGGCAAAGCAGCGGCAGGAAAAGGAGCCGCTCATCCACTGCGGCGTGTATCTGGACATTGCCGC
>DPGF01000027.1:3670-4021 GCA_003522105.1 Oscillibacter sp. | reverse complement strand
TTTTGCGGAGCGTGTCCTGCCTGCCAGGAGCGTTGCCAATCTGTACCCCATGAACTATTCCGGCAAAACCGATCCCAAGGGCTTCTTCATTGGCCGGGACCGCTTCGGCTCCAACATCATCGTGGACTTCGACCGCCGTGCTTCTGACAAGACCAACGCCAGCGCCCTCATCCTCGGCAACACCGGACAGGGCAAGAGTTATCTTCTGAAGCTCCTGCTCTGCAATGTGCGGGAGGCGGGGAAAAACGTCATTTCTCTGGACTCCGAGCACGAGATGGAGGACGAGTGCCGCGCCCTGGGCGGCTGCTTTTTGGACTACTTAAGCGGGCAGTACCGCATCAACCTGCTGGA
>DPGF01000027.1:0-3384 GCA_003522105.1 Oscillibacter sp. | reverse complement strand
GTGTTCCGCGTCTACAAGGGCTTCGACACACCCCACATCGACACGCTGGAGCTGATGGTGGAGCGGCTCTATCAAAAGTGGAACATCACCGACCGCACGGACTTCGCAGCGATGCAGCCGGAGGATTACCCCATCCTCTCCGACCTCTATGACGCCATTCAGCAAAGCTATGATCACTACGAGGCCGCAGACAGCCTCTACCCGCGGGAGATGCTGCGGGATCTGCTGCTGGGGCTCCACTCCATGTGCCGCGGCGCGGATGCCCGGTTCTTCAATGGGCACACCAATATCACGAACTCCAAATTCCTTGTTTTCTGTGTTAAGGGTTTGGATAACATGGCGGAAAATCTGCGGAACACGTTGCTGTTCAGTCTGCTGTCCTATATGTCGAATCAGCTTCTGACGCTGGGCAATTCCGTGGCAGCCATTGACGAGCTGTACCTGTGGCTGTCCGATCCCACCGTCATCACCTACATCCGCAACGCGCTTAAAAGAGTACGAAAAAAGGAATCCGCCCTGTTCCTCGCCAGCCAGAATCTGGAGGACTTCACCCAGCCGGGAATACGGGAGCTGACGCGCCCCCTCTTTTCCATCCCCGTCCATCAGTTCATCTTCAACGGCGGCAATGTGGATAAGAAGTTTTTCATGGATAACCTCCAACTGGAGGAGTCCGAATATGCCCTGATCCGGGACCCGCAGCGCGGCTCCTGTCTCTACAAGTGCGGCAACGAACGCTATCTCTTGCAGGTGCAGGCCCCGGAGTACAAGCAGGCCATCTTCGGAACGGCAGGTGGACGGTAATGGCGGTACCCGTCGCAGCACTGGCGAAGATCGCCGCTGCAGCGCTCTCGGATGAGGACACCCGGCGAAAGCTGGGCTGGATCGTGGCGGCGATCTGTTCACCGTTGATCCTGACGCTGGCGCTGATCTGCTCTCTGCTCTCCGGCAGCGCGGAGCATAATAATTCCGCCGTTCTGCTGTGCTTCAACGGCGGCAACATTCCGGGCAAAACGCCTGCGGAATATGTTGCCTATATTGAAGATATGCGCCGCAGCTTCACGCTGCTGGACGATGCCATTGCCGCTATCAATGACATGGCGGAGGACAGCGACAGCCTTGACGGTATCCGCGTCAAGGCTGTTTTCTATGCCATTTTCTTTGGAGAGGACACACCGAGCCGCCGAGCGCATAAGCAATTCGTGGACTGCTTTGTGACCTACGAGGAACGCACCCGCACCGTCACCGCCGAGGATGGGACGGAAACCGAGGAGAGCTACACCGTGGCGATTCCCGTTGCAGACATAGCCACCGTGTACAGCAATCTTGAAAACCTGTTTCACTTGGAAATATCTGCGGAACAGAAGTCCAATGCCGACAGTGTGTACAATCTGGTGCGCTATGGCGTTGCTGGAGGTTCAGAGGGCTGGATACCCGGCGCGGATGTGCCGTACATTGGCGCAGACGGATTCTGTTCGCCCATCGGTTCTGGCTGGGAAAGCCGTGTCTCCTCTGAATTCGGCAACCGCATTGACCCTATCACCGGCCAGCGCAGAGGGCACACAGGCATGGACTTGGCTGTTCCCACCGGCACGCCCATCCACGCCGCGCTGCCGGGGACGGTGACGGTCTCCAAGTACAATGCCGGAGGCTACGGCTATTATGTGATGATCGACCACGGCAACGGACTCACCACATTGTACGGTCACTGCTCTCAGCTTCTGGCGAGAGTGGGACAAACCGTGCAGGCGGGAGACATCATCGCCCTCTCCGGCAGCACCGGGCGCTCCACCGGACCGCACCTCCACTTCGAGGTGCGCGTCAACGGCGAGCGAACGAATCCGAGGGCGTATCTGCCGAAAGGCTGAAAGGAAAAACTAATTATGAATACTGCAATAAAACCGATCACGCCGGAGCGTGAACAGGAGTTGGTTGCGAAGCTCGTGGATTTTCTCAGCAGCCGCTATGACGCTGGGAATCTCTATGACATCCTTCGTCACGGACTCGGCATGGATCACAGCGACATGGAAGCGCTGGGCTTCCAGCTCCGCGATTACTACGAGGAGGTCGAATAATATGGCATACGAAAAAGTTCCCAGACCGTCCACGGTCTATCATTTGACACAAAAAGGCAATCTCGACAGCATTCTGGACGATGGCATGATCCGCCGCTTCGATGATACCGAATGCTGGTTCTGCGAGAGCCTCGATAAGATGCGGGCATACATGGCACAGACGGTTCTCTGTGAAGGCAAGTCTTATTACGCCGTGGGCGGTCAGCTCTGCCGCTATCCCAAATTCGTGCCGGAGGATTATGTTCTCCTCAAACTCACGCCCCGTGGCTATGAGGATAACTGGTACCGCTGGAATCAGGAGATCCCTCCCGGCAGTTCCAGAGAACTGATGCAGGCAGCAAAAGAATTCTCCATGCTGAAAATCGGCTACCGCGGCGATGTGGCGTTCCGCAGCGCGGAGGTCATCGATGTGGCACTGTTTCTTACGGATGGGATCGTGCAGGGAAATCCGGTGCAAACCACATCGGAACTGCGGGAGCTCCTGTTTGAACACGTCGAGCGCGAGCAGAGGGAATACACAGATTCTCTCTACCGCATGACGCAGGGACAGCTCATCGCCAACGCCGGAGAGATCGAGGCGAATCGTTTTTGCTATAATGCCTTGCTGACCATGCGTTTAGACCGTGAACAGTTGAAAGTGCTGGCGGCTATGGATGACCCGCTGGAGGCAGTACGCAGCGCATGGGTCTCAACGCAGGAGATGAGACAGGAAGAAGAATTCTCTCATACGCTGTTTGAAATCTGTGAGCAGACGGTGCAAGAACAGACGATGCAGATGAAATAGGAACGGAGGAATATGCCGACTATGAAAAAAGAAAATGTCACGATCACATTCGAGAGTGAGCAGCTTGCCGCTCTCGAATTTTCGCTCAAAAAAAAGAACACCAGCGTGCAGGCGCAGTTGGAAGAACTGCTCAAATGTCTCTACGAATCCGAGGTGCCGGAGCCGGTACGGGAATATCTCGCCAGCCGCACAGCGCCCGCTGCCCGTCCCCGCCGTCCGGCAAGGCCGGCGAAGCCGCAGATGCGGGTGGAGCCTCCCTCTGCATTGGAACAGCCTGTCGGCGAAAGGGCTGGTGACTGAGATGGCGGATCATGTAGACATCACACTGTGGATCGACCGGCGTTGGAAGGATGCCATTGAGAAGCATCTCAGGGATGAAACCTTGGAGAAGCATCTGGAAGATGTGCTGGATGAGCTTTGCAACCACCTCCCAGAACGTGAGTACAAACGCATCAGTGCCGAGATCTACGCGGAGGATGCCGCGCGGCGCACGGAGGAAGAAGCAGCCCGCACCTACGCCGCCTACCA
>DPGF01000013.1:416-3078 GCA_003522105.1 Oscillibacter sp. | reverse complement strand
ATGGACTCAAAGTGCGTGAAGTCAAAACGCAGACGGTCGGGCTCAACGAGAGAACCTGCCTGATGCACATGGTCTCCGAGCACCGCCTTGAGCGCGGCGTCGAGAAGGTGCGTGGCCGTGTGGCCGCGGCGGATCGCCATGCGGCGCTCTGCGTCGATGCTCGCCTCCACGGTCTCGCCAAGCTGGAAGCTGCCGGAGATGACCTTGCCGCTGTGCATGAACTTGCCGCCCTTGTTCTTCTGAACGTCCGTGACCTCGAACACGGCCTCGCCGCAGCGGATCACGCCCGTGTCGCCGATCTGGCCGCCCATTTCGGCGTAGAACGGGGACTTGTCGAGCACAACGATGCCCTCCACGCCGCTCATCATAGCCTCGGCCTGCTCGCCCTCGACCACCAGCGCGACGATCTTCGCGTCAGCGATGGAGTCGTTCTCATAGCCGACAAATTCGGTGGACGGCACGTCCTTGCCGAACTCAACGCCTGCCCAGCCGAGGTCGCCGAGCGCCTTGCGCGCCTCGCGCGCGCGGGTCTTCTGCTCCTGCATCTCCTGGTCGAAGCCCTTGCGGTCGAGCGTCATGCCCTCGTCCTCGACCATTTCGATCGTCAGGTCGATGGGGAAGCCGTAGGTGTCGTAGAGCTTGAACGCGTCCGCGCCGGAGAAGACGGTCTCGCCCTTCTCCTTGTGGGCGGAGAGAAGCTCGGTGAAGATCTTCATGCCGCCGTCGATGGTCTTAGCAAAGTTCTCTTCCTCCGTGCGGATGACCTTGGTGATATAGGCCTGACGCTCGCGCAGCTCGGGATAGTGGCCCTCGTTCTCGTGCACGACCGTGTCCACGACCTCATAGAGGAACGGGCGGTTGACACCGAGGAGCTTGCCATGGCGCGCGGCTCTTCTCAGCAGGCGGCGCAGCACGTAGCCGCGGCCCTCGTTGCTGGGCAGCACGCCGTCGCAGATCATGAAGGAGGCGGAGCGGATGTGATCGGTGATGACGCGCAGGGAAACGTCCTTCTCGCAGCTCTGGCCGTAGCTCGCGCCGGTAATCTCGGTGACCTTGTTCGTGATGTTCATCACCGTGTCGACATCGAAGAGGGAGTCGACGTCCTGGCACACAACGGCCAAGCGCTCAAGACCCATGCCGGTGTCGATGTTCTTCTGCTTGAGCTCGGTGTAGTGGTCGTGGCCGTCGTTGTCGAACTGGGAGAAGACGACGTTCCAGACCTCCATATAGCGGTCGCAGTCGCAGCCGACGGTGCAGCCGGGCTTGCCGCAGCCGTACTTTTCGCCGCGGTCATAGTAAATTTCAGAGCAGGGACCGCAGGGGCCGGAGCCGTGCTCCCAGAAGTTGTCCTCCTTGCCGAACTTGAAGATGCGGTCCTCGGGAATGCCGATCTCCTCGTGCCAGATGCGGAATGCCTCGTCATCGGCGGGCGTCGTTTCGTTGCCGGCGAAGACGGATGGATACAGACGGTTGGGGTCAAGACCCACCCACTCGGGGCTCGTCAAAAATTCCCACGCCCAGTGGATCGCCTCGGTCTTGAAATAGTCGCCGAACGAGAAGTTGCCGAGCATTTCAAAGTACGTGCCGTGGCGGGCGGTGTGGCCGATGTTTTCAATGTCGCCGGTGCGGATGCACTTCTGGCAGGTGGTCACGCGGTGGCGCGGCGGCTCCTGCTCACCGGTGAAGAAAGGCTTCATCGGCGCCATGCCGGAGTTGATGAGCAGCAGCGACGCGTCGTTCTGCGGGATCAGGGAAAAGCTGGGCAGGCGCAGGTGGCCTTTCGTCTCAAAGAAATGCAGGAACATTTCCCGCAGCTCATTGAGACCGTAATACTTGGGCTGAGACATAAGTTGGTTTCTCCTTTTATTGTAAAATTTCTTGTTGTTCGTTTTGGGCCTTCAGATATTTGCTCAATTTCGCGAGCTCGCGCTCGAGGTTTTGATAGAACTGCGCGACATGCCAGCCGTCGCAGAGCGCATGGTTGATAAAAAGTGACATCGGCAGCATCGTGCGTCCGTTTTCCTCGTGGTATTTTCCCCAGGCAAAGCGCGGATTGCTGTCGTCCGCGCCGCCGGCAGGCTCTTTGATCTGCGTGTAGTAGAGCCACGGCACACAGGAGACGAAGAAATTCGCCAGCACGTCGCCATCCTCGGTCAGCGTACCGCGCTCGAGCGTCTCCTTCTGCCGCCGCTTGCCCTCGGCGACAAACTTTTCGTAAGACGACAGATCGTCCTCAAGCAGGCAGTAGACGTAAACGCCCGTGCCGTCGGGCTTCATCACGGTGTACGACGGGTCACAGTGATCATACTCAACGACCTGACCGTCGGGCAGCAATCTCCGCCGCAGCTCGGGCACGGCGTTCGCCGCGCGCATCACCGCATAGAGATAGCTGAGGAAAAACGGACGGCCGTTAAGCGAAGCAAGAAGATCCGTAATATCCACCGGAACCGTGATGCCCGCCCACGGGTCGGTCATCGTGCGGAAGTATTCAAACTGGCCGCCGCGCGGGTCCTTCGTCATGTCGATGATTTTTCTTGTCATCTGCTCACTTCCCTCTCACGTCCAGTCCGATGAGGTTCATCTCCGTATCGAACGCGATGCGGAACACCACGGACTTTTTGTCGTATTTTGCGCCGATGACGGCGATGGCATGCGGCTCGTC
>DPGF01000013.1:0-135 GCA_003522105.1 Oscillibacter sp. | reverse complement strand
CATCGGCGCTCGTCTGCTCGCGCACGTCCTCGCGCAGCGCGTCGTAGACCTCTTCATATTCGCCTTTCGTCAGCTGCGACATGACGGCAAGTCCCGCGCTCGAGACCTTGTCCTCGTCCATGCCGTCGGGCAGCT
>DPGF01000064.1 GCA_003522105.1 Oscillibacter sp. | reverse complement strand
CAAAGACCGGCTCTTCAAACATAAAGGTGGGGTAGGCAAAGCGCAGGTGACGGTAGAGATTTCTCGAGAAATGCTCGGCGGTCGTGTACTTCATGCCGTCTTCAAGACGTACCACGTCGACGTTCTGCGTCACCATGTCGATGACGAGATAGGCGGGAAGGCCTTTGGAGCGGTTGTTGAACCACTTGATGATGTCACCGTAGCGAAGCGGCGTGACGCGTACGGGGCGGCCGTGATAGTTGATCTGCGTGTAGTCCGCGCTGACCTCGAACTGCGAGACCATGTCGGCAAGTTCACCGAGTTTGCGGTCGCCGAGCTTTTGTGCGCTGTCCTTGTCAAGCATGGGGATGCGGTCGTAGGAGACCTCCGCGATCTCCTCGGTGAAGCTGCCATTTTCGATGGGCAGCAGCGCCTGATAGTCCTTCGCGCGCAGCACCACCCACGATGTCAGCGCGCCGATGAGCGCCGTGACGATGAGCAGTGCCGAAACGAGGAACGGCACGGTGCACTGCTTTTTGACGAAGGTGAAGTAGCCCTTCGCGCCCGTGCCCTGAAAGCCTGAGGTCAGAAGCGAGCAGATGCAGTAGGTGATGCACAGCAGCAGCGCAAAGCCGTAAAACTCTTCGGCGTGCAGGTTGATGGCGGGCAGCTCAAGATAGAAGAAAACCGCGCCGACGAGCAGCGTGACGAGCGCATTGACCGCGATGCGGCCGGCCTTGCTGCCGATCGATTTGCGAGGCTTGCGCTCCTTCTTGGGCCTGGGCGCGGCGTTCTGATCGAACTGGAAGCCATTTGCGTCCGAACCGGAAAATTTAATATCCATAGAATCGTCCTTCCTGAATGAGATAAAGCGTTTTTAGAGGATACTGCTATTCATAGTATACCGTGTTTCCGCCGCAAAAACAAGGGTGAAGGGAGCGTTGTACAGCGTTGGGATAAAAGAAAAATGCAGGAATGAAAAAGTGATTGTGCATTTTATACGGGAAGGACGGTCGATGTGTTGTATGCAGTGGCTAAAAATGCAGATTGCTGAAACTTAGACTTGCTATTTTTGCTTTCCCTCGCTATTATGACGACATAGCGGTGCGTTGATGCCGCACAATATCGAACGAAGGAGAATTTGTATGAAAAGATTGTCTAAGAAAGCAACGTCTCTGATTATGGCGCTTATTCTCGTGTTCAGTCTCTCTGCCACTGCTTTCGCGAGCAATACCGGTTCTTCGTTGACCCGTGCCGAAGTGACGCAGGAGGTCATCAAGAATATGGGTCTCTCTGCGCAGGCAGAGGCGAGCGCAAAGGAAGCGAGCGCTTTCAAGGATGTTGCCGAGAGCAGCAAGTATGAGGGCGTGATCAACCTCGCCTATTCCAAGGGGATCGTCAACGGTGTCAGCAAGGACACCTTTGCCCCTGACGCGGCGGTTACGCAGCTGGAAGCCGCTGCAATGGTCCTGCGCAGCACCGGCCTGGACAAGGCGCTTCTGAGCGCGTGGCCCGCAGACTATGACGATATGGCCATCTGGTCCGGCCTGATGGACGGGCTCACCTATGAGGCCGCCAAGCCTGTGACCATGGCAATGCTTGAGCAGATGCTCAAAAATGCCGCGACGATCGCCGACAAGCCCGTGATCGGCATCAGCTGGTCCTACGACGGCCAGAATTACGACTCCCACAAGACGATTTTCAAGACCGTCGGCGCGATCCCCGTTGAGCTCGATCAGGTGACGAGCACGGCTGTGAAGTATGATACCGAGGGTAAGATCGAATCCGCGTATCTCGAAGAGAGCGGCATGCTCAAGCAGGAATACGCCGATAAGGTGAAGGAAAAGGATCTCGCGACCAGCAATGTCGGCGCTGTGATGCAGGCCATCGACGGCGTGTTCTTCACCGGCGGCGAAGATGTGAGCCCGTCTCTGTTCAAGGTTCCCGAGAAGGAAAAGAACGAGGGCGAAGAGATCAACGCCACGCGCGATATCTCTGACTACATGCTCATGGCTTATTGCCTCGAAAAGGACGTGCCGACGTTCGCAGTCTGCCGCGGCGAGCAGGTGATGTCCATTGTTTCCGGCTGCACATTCATTCAGGATATCCCCAACTATTATAAGGAACAGGGAAAGACCTACAACGATACGCACAGAATGCCGGCTGACGCACCGGATCGTACTTATGCCCGCCACGATGTGACCATCAATCAGAATGCTTCCAAGTGGCTCTATAAGATTGTCGGCTCCACGGAGCTGAAGAATGTTTCCTCCTGGCATCATCAGGCCGTCGGCGGCGTTGAGGGGACGAATCTCACCGTTGTCAGCACCGCAACGTATGACGGCGTGGAAGTCATTGAAGCGGTCGAGCGTCAGGATAAGACCTTCTGCCTCGGCGTTCAGTTCCACCCCGAGAACGACTGCAAGCTCGTGCTCTATAGCAAGACGCCTGAAAAGGCCCTGTGCGACTATGAGACCTGCCTGAACTTCTTTAAGACGCTGGTCGAGTACGCAGGCAAGTAAAAGAGTAAATAGCATGGCTTTTACGGCGAAGCGTTAGTTAAGCTTGAAAAAATCCCGTCTCACCTGAGGTGAGACGGGATTTTTTGCCGCTGTCGCTTTATGGGAAATCCTTTCCTTATCAGACGTTTTGTGTGCTGACGATGCGGTAGTAGGCGTTTGAGGTCAGGCGGTACATCGCGCAGTAAAGCAGCGCGAAGACGAGCAGCGCTGCGCCCGTCACGCCGAGAAAGAGCGTCAGGTTCTGGATGCCGAAGATCTGCAGGATCTGCCAGACCATCGGCTGGGCAAAGGCGAGGTGCAGCGCCGCCGCGGCGAGCGGCAGCAGGAAGACGAGCAACATCTGCGCGTTCACGCTCTCGCGGATATCGCGCTTGGTCATGCCAACGCGCTGCATGATGGCAAAGCGCGAGGCGTCCTCATACCCTTCGACGACCTGCTTGTAGTAGAGCATCAGAAGCGTTGCGAAGAGGAAGACGACACTCAGCAGAATGCCGAGGAAGAAGAGGCTGCCGTAGAGCGAGAAGAACTCGGCGCGGATCGCTGCCATTTCGTCGGCCTGCCAGTAGGGATTCTGGGAGGCGAGAGCGCTGATCGCATCCTCCGCGCCGAAATAGAGGCTCGCCGTCGAGGCAAGCATCACGAGTACCATCGTGGAGAGAATGCAGATGGAAGCAAGGCCCGCACCGTTGCGCTTCATACGGTAGGTAAGCGACGAGAGCGAGACGAAGTTGCGCTTTTTGTAGTAGAACGCTTCACTTTTCTGAAGCGTGCGGCAGAGCGTCACGCTGCCGGAAATGAAAAGCAGATACGTCGCTAAAATGACCATGATGACCGCGACGAAAAAGAGCAGGATCGCCGCCACCGGGTCCTTGATCGTCGCGGCGATATAATACGCGCCAAGGAGCAGGGCTATGCCGGGGATCACGAGCAGCCACTGCGACTTCGGCGGCCTTTCGCCGACGTTTTCACTTTTCAGCAGCGCCGCGCCCTGCGCGTGCCTGAGCGACAGCGCACCGCGCACGTAAAGCAGCGCGAAGATGGCGGCAAACGTGACGGCGCACTGCCTGAGCGCGGAAATACTCACTGAGAACGCGACGGCGGGGAGGCCGAGCAGACGCAGCAGCACCGCCTGCGAAACATAGGAGAGCAGCACGCCGAAGCCAAGACCCGCGACGAGCGTGAACGCCGCGGCCATGAGCGTTTCCCAGAAGAGGATCGTGCCGAGCGCGCCGCGGTCCATGCCGAGCACGCTGTAAAGACCAAATTCCTTCTTGCGGCGGCGCAGAAGAAAGCTGTTTGTATAGAAGAGGAAGAGCGCCGCGAAGATCGAGATGACGCCGGAGCCAAGGCTCATCACGAGCTGGATGGTCGTCGTGCCCGCGCCATCGATCTTGCCGTTTATCACATAGAGCGCGGGAGTGGCGGCAAGGAAAGCGATGACATACAGTACCGCCGCCATGAACGCGCAGGAGAGAAGATAGGGAATATAGAGCCGCGCATTTTTCTTAATGCCGAGCAGTGCGAGCTTGGGGGAAAAGCCTGCCTTCATGCGCGTTCGCCTCCCGTCTGCTGCTGCGTGAGCGCGTCGGCAATGCGCTGGTAAAACTGCGCGTCCGTGTCCTTGCCGCGCGTGAGCTCGAGCGAGACTTCACCGTCGCGCAGGAACAGCACGCGCGAAGCGCAGCTCGCCGCGCGCACGGAATGGGTGACAATTACGACCGTTTGTCCTGCGTGGTTGATCTCGGCAAAAAGCTTCAAAAGCTCGTCCGTCGAGCGGGAGTCGAGCGCGCCGGTCGGTTCGTCGGCCAGCAGGATCTGCGGGCGGGTGATGAGCGCGCGGGCAACGGCGGCGCGCTGCTTCTGCCCGCCGGAGACCTCGTAGGGATACTTTTTGAGCAGCGTTTCGATGCCGAGGTCGCGGGCGAGCGGCGCGAGCCGGTCGCGCATCTCCGTGCGCGATTTGCCCGCGAGCACGAGCGGCAGGCAGATGTTGTCCTCGAGCGAGAATGTGTCGAGAAGGCTGAAGTCCTGAAAGACGAAGCCCAAGTTATCGCGGCGGAAGGCCGCGGCGGTCTCCTCGGGAATTTCCGAGAGGTTCTTGCCGCCGAGCAGCACTGTGCCGCCGCTCGGTTTGTCGAGCGCGGCGAGGATATTGAGAAGCGTCGTTTTGCCGCTGCCGCTCTCACCCATGATGGCGACATATTCGCCGCCTTCAACGGTGAAGCTGACATTTTTGAGCGCCTGGACCTTGCTGCCGCCAAAGCGCGTGGTGTAGGTCTTTTGAAGACCGGTAACAGTCAGAATTTGCATGGAGGGTCTCCTTTCAGGTAAATGAATTTTGCGTCACAAGTTGACATAATATTTGAATTTTGGGAAATCCGGACGTAAAAAGGGTGCAGAAAAGCAGCCGGAAAAGCGGAGGCTTTTCGCGGCTGCTTTTTCAGGAAATGCGTTACTCGAGATTCAGTTTTTTCGTCGTGAAGTACCACGTCACGGCGTAGCCTGCCGCGGCGAAGAGCAGTTCGCCGAACATCCCCCAGAGGAGCAGCAGCTCGACGCTCGCGGGCGCGCTGTAAATGTCCAGATTCATCCAGCGCGTGGGGTTGGCGTTGAAAAACGCGCCGATCATGGCGATGGCGGTGAACTGTGCGACCTCGAAGAACACGAGCACAAGGATGGTCGTCCAGAGCGTCTTGTGCTTATTGAAGCTGTAGCCGATGGAGAAGGCGGCGTACACCACGAGCTCGGCGGCAGAAATGGCAAAGACGAAATTGCAGAAAAGCTCAAAGACGATCAGCAGTGCATGGCCGCGCAGCGAGGCGTCCATCTGGAAGAACGCCGTGAAGAAATCGACGAAGTTTTCCGGCACATAGCGAAGGGAAGCCCAGTCGGAGGCGGCGATCAGCAGCGAGAGAAGTCCTACGATGAACGCCGCAGCATACCACACGGCGGAGACGATGAGCTTGGAGGCGAGCAGCTCATGCACACTCACGGGGAGCGTCAGCGTGAGATAGCCCTCGTCCTTGAGCACATGGTCGCGCCAGCGGACGGCGGAGAGCACCAGCGGCGCAAGCCCCAGCGCGCCAAGACCCATCACAAAGCCGATGACCAGCAGTACGCCGATGAGCTGTAAGAGCCAGGGAATGTGCTCGCCGTTCAGGAGCAACTGAGAAAAACGCATCAGCGCCGTCAGTGCCAGCATTCCAAGAAAGACCGGCCACATGATGCGGCTCGTTGCACGGAATTCATGTTTGATCAGTTTGCTCAGCATCT
>DPGF01000075.1 GCA_003522105.1 Oscillibacter sp. | reverse complement strand
AGTTTTTTCGCGCGCGGCAGCTTTTTGATGGCGGCCTCGCGCCGCAGCGCCGCGCCCTTGTCGGAAAACTTTTCGCGGTACACTACCGCAAGGGGCGGATGCGAGCGCGTATACTTTGCCCCGCGCCCGCTTTTGTGCTCTTCAAAGCGGCGCTCCACGTCCGCTGCGATTCCCGTGTAGAGCGAACCGTCCGCACAGCGCAGCATGTAAACGTACCAGTCCATCTCAATCCTCTATCACACCCGTCGTGCGCAGCGCGCGGCAGAGCGCCGCCGCAGCCTGGCCGCGCAGGATAGGTGCCTTGGGCTCGATGTCCTCAAAAGCGGTACAATACAGGTTCACGGCGTTTCCGTCCTCATCGAATACAGAGTTGGTCAGCACCTCCACTCCCCGGATCGCCCAAGGGGAAAAGCCGCGATTGCGATACTTCGGCAGCGGCTGCAAGATAGCCAGCGGCTTCTTGTCGAGGAACGCCCGCGCGTCCAGATTCACAAACTCCACAAGATTTCCCAATACGGTGATAAATTCCTCCTGCGTCATCGTCGCATTCGGGTCGAACTTTCCGCCGCCCACACCGGAGACGAGGCCGATCGCCGCCATCGCATTCACGCTCGGCGCATACCAGCTCTCCTTGGCAACATCGGTAAAATACCCGTCTGCAAGCCAATAGAGGTCGAGCGCCTGCGCGAGCAGCGCGCAGACCTCCGCGCGCGTCATTGTGTCGTCCGGCCGGAATTTTCCCTGATTACCAAGGACAATGCGGCTCGCCGCGAGCGCATTGATCTCCCCGGCATATTCGCTGCCCGCCACGTCGGTAAAGTCCAGTGCAGAAGCTGCGGCAAAGCCGCACTTTTCGCGCGCCTGCGCAGGAGTGAGCGCCGTTTCGCCGCCGTTTTCGCCCCAGCAAAGCACCGCGGAGGGCGTCAGCGCCGTTAAGATCGCCTCCAGCGCGGTGGAAGAGCTCTCCTTCGCCGCAGGAATGTCAATGTAGAAGTCGCAGCCGTTCAGCACCAGATGCAGATACGCACCGCCGTCCTTCGTCTTTTCGCCGCTGAGCAGGCGCGCCGCAGCAGCGGCCTGCGCCTGCGGGAGAAAGAGCGTCGGTATCACGCCGATGCGGTCGGTCGTGTTGCCGCCCGCGCAGTAGAAACGGTACGCCGTCACCTTCACGGCATCGCCGTGCAGATACGGGCAGTTCGACTCGTCGAACAAAACCTGCGCCACGCCCTTGCCGTAGCTGCGCGTGCCGATGACGATGCCGGAGGACGTACCCAGAATGCCGCCGGCAAAGATCTCCGACGCGCTGGCGCTGCCGCTGTCCATCAGCACGATGGCAGGCTTGTCCGTCAGATCTTTTCCGTCATAGCGCTGCGCGCTGCTCTCGCCGCTCTGATCGACAAAATAAACAAGCTCTCCCGCGCCGGAAAATGTGCCGAGCGCCGTCACCGCCGCGGAGGTAAGCCCACCGCTGTTGCCGCGCAGATCCACGATCCATGTGCGCACGGCGCTGTCATATTTGCGCACGCCGTCCTGAAAATAAGTCCCCGTCTGCGTGCCGAAGCTGTCGCAGTCGATATAGCCCACGCCGTCCGCCGCGCTGACCGTTGTATTCGCCTGCACAACGGCGGCGCGCGTAATGGTATAGTCCTCCTCGCTGCCGTCCGTGTGGCGGACGGTGACGCGCACCTGCGTGCCCGCCTCGCCGACAAGCCTTGCGCGCTGCTCTTCACTGCCCGGCGCGCAGGACTCGCCCTCGATGGCGATGATCATATCGCCCGCTTTGAGCCCCGCCTTTTCCGCGCCGCCGCCTTTCAGCACGGAAACAATCGAGATTCCCTCCGGCGCATAGGTGATCTCCGCGCCGATACCGGCAAAGCTCACTTCACCCTCCACGCTTGAAAGAAACGTCTGATACTCCTCTTCCGTCATGTAGCAGGTATAGTTATCGGTGTAGGAGAAAAGCTCGTCGAGCGATTCCGCGTCCTTCGCCGCGCGCGGCAGCCGGTCAACATAGCTGCGGCGCAAAATATCGTAGGCTTCCTCCACGCTCAACGCCTGCGCGCTTGTGGTTATTGTCATCGCCGCGGCGCAGAAAAGCGCGCCCAGACGCAATCCCTTATGTTTCATGGAAATTCTCCTTTGCTCGTTGCTGTTCTCTCATTATATCGCGGCGGGAACAAAAAGCAAATGAAATTCCCCGCGTCTGCCGCCTTGCAAGGCGGCAGAAAATAGGCTATACTGTTATTTTATAATGAGAAATAATTTGCTTTTGGAGGATCTTATGGACGAACAGAAGACCACAGGAACCCTTTATATCGTCGCAACGCCCATCGGCAACTCGCGTGACATGTCCGAGCGCGGCCGCGAAATTCTTTCCACCGCCGACATCATCGCCGCCGAGGACACCCGCCGCAGCGTAGTGCTGCTCAACAAGCTTGGCATCCGCGGCAACAGTCTGAGCGCCAACCACAAATTCAACGAATACGGCAAGGCCAAGTGGTTCATCGAGCAGCTTGCCTCCGGCAAGGACATTGCCGTCATCACCGACGCAGGCACGCCCTGCATCTCCGACCCCGGCAACGAGCTCATTCGCGCGGCGGTCGAAAACGGCATCCGCGTCGTCGGCGTGCCCGGCTGCTGCGCGGCGGTCAATGCGCTCTCGATCTCAGGCTTTGACCTCTCGAGTTTCCTCTTCTACGGCTTTTTCCCGCGCGAGACGGCCGACCGCCGCCGCGTTCTCATGATGATGCGCAAGGGCGACACCGCGACCTACGCCTTTTACGAGTCCCCCAAGCGCATCATGAGTGTCATCGACTTCTTCATCGAGGAAGGCGCGCAGCTTCGTCTCTGTCTCTGCAACGACATGACGAAGCTCCACGAGATGACCTTCCGCGGCACACCCGAGGAGGTCAAGGCGCAGCTCATCGCCAAGGAGACCTACGAAAAGGGCGAATACGCCCTCATCGTCGAGGTCTGCGACGATTATCGCCTGCGCGAAGTGGAGCACATCACCTCGCCCGAGGCGCTGCTCGTGGACTGCATGGTGCAGAACGACTGCACGGCCAAGGACGCGATCAAGCTGCTTTTGAAGGACGAGAACAACACCTACAGCAAAAACGAGCTGTACGCCGCGCATCTTGCGCTCAAAGAGAGGTTCGGCGCATGAGCATCGTTCTAAGTGACCTTGCCGAGCGTCTCGGCACGCTCACCAAGCTCGTCCTCGCCGAGCCGGTCGCGCGCATCGGCCACTCGCGCGTCACCGTGCGGCCGCTCACCCTGCGCGGCAAGGCCTTCTTCCAGCTTGAATACCAGCAGGGGCAGAAGGTCTCGCACCGCAACGTTGCGCGCGGCGCGCTGCTCGAGACCTTCGATCAGGAGCTGGACGGCCTCTTCCGCTCCGTCACGCTCTGCACCGAGACGGAGACGCGCCAGTACGTCCGCAAGGCGAACGGCGCGTACAAATGCACCGCCAAGTCCGGCGCGTCCCGCGCCGCCGCAGCCTCGCACAACCGCAAGAAGGAATATATCCTGCAGGAGGGCGAGAACATCCCCGCCCTCGTCGATCTCGGCGTTTTTACGCCGGAGTTCAAGATCGTCAAGGCAAAGTACGACAAATATAAGCAGATCAACCGTTTCATCGAGCTTGTGGACGACGCCTTCCGCTCCTACGGGCGCGACGAGATCACCATTCTCGACTTTGGCTGCGGCAAATCGTACCTCACGTTCGTGCTCTACTACTATTTTGCCGTCAAGCGCGGCGTGCGTGCAAAGATCATCGGCTACGACTTGAAAGAGGACGTGGTCGCGCACTGCAATGAGGTCGCCGCGCGCTACGGCTACGAAGGTCTGCGCTTCGTCGTCGCCGACGTGACGCGCGATGTGCTCTACGATGAGCACATCGACATGCTCGTCACCCTCCACGCCTGCGACACCGCGACCGACTATGCCCTGCACTACGCCATCTCGCGCGGCGTGGAGCACATCTTCTCCGTCCCCTGCTGCCAGCACGAGGTCAACAAGACCATCTGCAGGGGCGGCGACTTCGACATTCTCCTCTCCCACGGACTGTTTCAGGAGCGTTTTTCGGCGCTCCTGACCGACGCCATCCGCGCCGCCGTTCTGGAGGACGAGGGCTACGACGTCGACGTCATCGAGTTCATCGACTTTGCCCATTCGCCGAAAAACCTGATGCTGCGCTGCCGCCGCACGGGAAAGCGCGGCACAAAAAAGCTCGCCGAAGCGCGCCGCCTCCGCGAGCAGTACGGCTTTGAGCAAACTCTCCTCTCGCTCGCAGAAAACGATAGAAAATAAGTAAAGAGGGACGCAGTTTTCAACTGCGTCCCTCTTTTTTGAATATTTTTTTACTGTGCCGTGCGCACCGTGCGGAGCGAGCGGTCGAGCATGCCCACGACCGGGGGTGCCACGAAGGACATGACCAACGCCGTTGCAACGCCGGCGATCACGCGGGTGATCACGCCGCCGAACACATAGGCATAGTTGTAATAGCCGTTGATGACGCTGTCGAGATACATCGCTCCCGTGTTGAGCGCGGTAACGACAACGGCCGTCACGCACAGCACACCGACGATCTTTGCGCTGGAAAGCTCAAAATGGCACTTTTTGGCGTAAGCGCCGATCATCAGGCCGCGTGCGGCGGCGGGAATAACCCACAGCACGGTCGTCGCCGTGAGTCCATAGGTGATGAGCTGATTCATCAGGCTCCCGAGCAGACCGACAAGCAGGCCGCCGACCGGCCCATAGAGCAACGCGCCGAGGATAATGGGCAAAGAATCCACGCTGATGCGGATCCACCAAAGGTTCAGCGTGCCGACCAGACTGAGCACCACATAAACGGCGATGAGCATGGCGATGGTGACCATCTTGCGCGTAGAGAGGGAAGATGCGCGGCAGGTCAGCACAACCGTCACGACCAGCGCGGCGGCTGCGGCGATCAGAATTCCCCATACGGCGGGGGACAACTGTGCGATCTCAGGAAACATTGTGAGGACCTCCTTTTTTCATTTCGAAATTTCCCTGCGGCTGCGGTGCCGCGCGGAACGGCTTGATCCGGCGAAAAAAGAAAACACCTCTTCCCCCGGATGGCAGGAACCACGCGGAGGAGAGGCCTCACAATAAACTCTCTTCTGAGTGGCAAGCGGATGCGGAAACCATACTGCAAACCATGGGTTTTTCGTCCGCGGGCAACTTCCCATCCCGACGGCACTACTCGCTCTTCGCGTAACACATGGTTTCCTACTCTGCCGATGCGCACAGAGACTTTATTTTTTTCGCTCTGTGCAGGCTCAGCATAGCAGGCTGCACAAGGCTCGTCAATCGTTTTTCCCCTCTTTTTGCGTTTTTTTGTGTTTTTAAGGTGATTTCTCTCTTTTCCCTAATATTTTCAGTCTCCCGAATTCCCTCTTCTCCTTGACAGAACCTTGCTTTTTTTGCTATTCTAAGGGGAGTGAAAACCGGCTAAAAAGGACGCTCTGCGGACTTCACCGACCGGTAATATATCAATCGACTGA
>DPGF01000061.1 GCA_003522105.1 Oscillibacter sp. | reverse complement strand
GGAATTTCGTAGAGAAAGCCATACAGGAAAGCGACGATCTCTCCTCCGTCCTCAATCAGCAGAAGCTTATGGCCCTCCAGACCGATGCGGTCGCGGTAATTATCGGTGACAACATACGAGCCGTTCAAATTGGAGTCATACTGTACCTCATCATGGATAAGCCTTGTCAAAAGCGTATCCAAGCGGGCTGCGTCTGCGGTCGTAGCATCTCGAAGCTTCATTCCTGCGCTCTCCCCTTCCGTTCGTTTTCCCTATGGAACTGCTGCATTTTCTCGTTGAGTTTATTGTAAATGTGCTCGCGGAACCATTTTTCACTGCTGGCCTGCACCGCGCCCTCCGGCGTGAACCATTTCACGCCGCTGTTCTCGTCTGGCTTGACCGTGAGCGCGTCCGTATCGTCCGCAATGAGAAGATAGGTCACGTTCAGGTGTAGGTGCGAGGAAACATATTTCCCTCGCTTTTGGTGACCGTCCACGGTCAAAACCTCGAGAGAAAAAATCTCCTCGCTCGCGGGACGGACGTTCTGAACGCCGCTCTCCTCGCGCACCTCTCTGAGTGCGACAGCGAGCAGATCCTCTTCCCCGTCGGCGTGTCCGCCGAGCCACGACCATGAATCGTAAAGGTTGTGATACGCCATCAGCACGCGGTCAAACCTTTCATTCACGACCCACGCCGATGCCGTCATGTGCGCCAGGGAATTTTCTCTCGTGAACACATCCTCAAACGCGCGCAGACAGTCGAGGATCAATCCCTTATCCCGCTCCTCCTGCTCATTGTAAGGCCGGTAATTCTCAATTTGTTCAATAAGTTCCATCGTTACCCTCAATATATTTTCGCGCCCGCAGGCGCAAAACAGCATCGCAGATTTTGCGCCGCGCACGGCGCAAATAATTGAAATCATTTTTCTGACGACATGTGCGTCAGAAAAATTCTTTGCACGTAGTGAGTGTCGAGTTGTCCGCCTGCGCGGACAGCTCGGCACAGAACGAAGTGAATCTTTTTCAAAAGCGAGGGGCAAAGCCCCTCGCTTTTGAGTCATAGCCAGCTGCAATCGCTTTCCTTTTTCGGCGTGCGGCTCATCAACACACTGATGAGCGGCGCGGCGCTCTTGCCCTCGTAGAGGACTTCGTACACCGCCGTCGAGATCGGCATTTCCACGCCGCAGCGCTGCGCAAGTTCGTGCGCACTGCGCGCGGCATAATAGCCCTCAACAACTGCGCCAACCTCGTCCATGGCCTCCTGCGTGCTCTTGCCCTGGCCGATGAGAATACCCGCGCGGTGGTTGCGCGAATGCATCGACGTACACGTGACAATGAGATCGCCCATACCGGCGAGACCCGCAAGCGTTTCCTTGCGCCCGCCCATGCGCTCGGCAAGGCGGGAGATCTCGCTCAACGAGCGTGTGATGAGCAGCGCGCGCGTATTGTCGCCCATGCCGCAGCCATCGCTGATGCCGCAGCACAGCGCCGCCACGTTCTTGAGCGCGCCCGCCAGCTCCACACCGACGGTATCGTCATGCGTGTAGACACGGAACACTTCGTTCATGAACGCGCGCTGCACGGTTTCAGCACTTGCCTGATCGACAGACGCGGCCACGCAGCCTGTCGGCAGGCGGCGCGCGACCTCTTCTGCGTGTGACGGCCCCGAGAGCACCGCCACGTGATACCGGTCCCCGCATTCCTGCGCGATGATCTCACTCATGCGAAGGTGCGTGCCGCGTTCGATGCCCTTCGTAAGGGAAACGAGCAGCGCCCCTTCTTTCAGATGCGGCGCGGCCTCGTGCGCAACGGAGCGCAGCGCGAACGACGGCGAGGCAAACACCACCATCTCTGCGCTTGCAAGCGAAGAAAGGTCGCTCGTCACGGTGATCCGCTCGGGAATGCGCACGCCTTTCAGTAAAGGGTTTTCCCTTGTCTCATTCAGCAATTCAGCCTTTTTGGGGTCATGCGACCAGAGCGTAACGGCATGGCCGTTGTCGGATAACAGCATCGCGGCGGCAGTACCCCAGCCGCCCGAGCCAAGCACTACAATATTCATGCGTCCTCCCCCGTTTTCGGTCCGTTTACATGGAAATGAAATTTACTCTCTGTGCCGTTCAGCAGCCGTTTGATGTTGCTGCGGTGCGCCCACAGCACAAGCAGCGCAATGCACGTGCCCAGTGCGGTAAGACCCCAGTCGCGGAAGACAAGCTGCGTTGTGATAGGAAAGCTGATCGCCGCGGCGACCGAGCCGAGCGAGACATAGCGCGTCGTGAGCCACAGCACAACGAACGCACCCCATCCGACGAGCGCGATGCGCCAGTCAAGCAGCAGCAGCAGCGTGCCGCTGCACAGAATGCCCTTGCCGCCCTTGAAGCCGTAAAACACCGGAAACATGTGTCCGATGATGCAGAACAGTGCGCCGAAATACTTGCCGATCACCCCCCAGCCAAGAAGGTGTCCCAGAAAATAGCCGCCGAGACACACCGCGCCCACCGCTTTGAGCATATCGAATGCAATGACCACGATCGCGCACTTTGCGCCATAATTGCGGTAAAAGTTCGTCAGCCCCGCGTTGCCGCTGCCGTGGCGGCGCACATCGTCGTGGTAGAAGAGATGCGACGTGGCGATCGCTCCATTGATGCAGCCAAGCAGATACGACAGCACTGCAACAGCGACCGGTACGCCATACAGCACTACTGCTGCGAACGTAGTGATCTCTTCAGGATAAATGCTCTCCATCACTCTTCCTTGTCTCCCTTCTCGCGAATCGACATGATGACCGGCGTACCCTCCAGTCCAAAGACGTTGCGGATGCAGTTTTCAAGGTAGCGCTGATAGGAGAAGTGGAAGAGCTTTTTCTCGTTGCAGAAAACGACGAAGTGCGGCGGGCAGACGCCGACCTGCGTCATGTAATAGATCTTCAGGCGCTTGCCCTTGTCCGTCGGCGGCTGCACGCGCGTCTGCGCGTCGGCCAGAATGTTGTTGAGCATGCCAGTGGAGATGCGCATACAGGACTGGTTGTGCACGTAGTTGATCATCTCGAAAAGGCGCGGCACGCGCTGACCCGTTGCCGCCGAAATGAAGATGATGGGCGCGTAGGTCATGTAGGAAAGGTCGCGGCGAATGTCTTCGCGCATTCTGTCCATGGTCTTGCCGTCCTTTTCGACCAGGTCCCACTTGTTTACGACGATGATGCAGGCCTTGCCCGCGTCGTGCGCGAGACCGGCGACCTTCGTATCCTGCTCGGTCACGCCCTCCTGCGCGTCGATCATGATGAGGCACACGTCCGCGCGGTCAATGGCCATGGTCGCGCGCAGCACGCTGTAACGCTCGATCACATCGTCGACCTTCGACTTTTTGCGCATACCGGCGGTGTCGATAAAGACATACTTGCCCTGCTCGTTTTCAAAATACGAGTCGATGGCGTCACGCGTCGTACCGGCAACATTGCTGACGATCATGCGCTCGGTGCCGAGAATGCGGTTCGTGAGCGAGGATTTGCCAACATTGGGCTTACCGATGAGGGCAACCTTGATGACGTCCTCATCTTCTTTCTCTTCCTCCTCGGGTGGAAAGTGCTGAAGGCAGGCGTCGAGCAGGTCGCCCGTGCCGTGGCCGTGGACGGCGGAAACGGCGATGGGGTCGCCCAATCCCAAGTTGTAGAACTCGTAAAAATCGGGGTTGATCTTACCGGTGGAGTCCATTTTGTTGACCGCCAGCACGATCGGCTTGTGGCTGCGCAGCAGCATATTGGCGACCTCCTGGTCGGAAGCCGTCAGGCCGGTCTTCACGTCCGTCAGGAAAACGATCACGTCCGCGTGGCGAATGGCGATCTCCGCCTGCTCGCGCATGAACGACAAAATCTGATCGTCCGTGCGCGGTTCGATACCGCCGGTATCCACCAGCGTAAATTTGCGGCCGCACCACTCGCTCTCGCCGTAGATGCGGTCGCGCGTGACGCCCGGCGTATCTTCAACGATGGAGAGCCGCTGGCCGATGAGCTTATTAAAGAGCATGGACTTGCCCACATTGGGTCGGCCCACGATCGCAACCAAAGGTTTCATCTCTCTGCCTCCTTTATTCCAAAGCGGCGCAGAAACGCCGCCTATCGCAATGCAAAATCTTACAAATACAGTATAACCGAATTTTCGAGGTTACGCAAGGCTAACCTTCTCTTGCGGCATAAGAAAAAGCTGAGTGGCTTCCCACTCAGCTTTTCTTAACGATTGTTGTTCCGAATGAATTATTCGGCTGCGACCTTGGA
>DPGF01000130.1:1465-4765 GCA_003522105.1 Oscillibacter sp. | reverse complement strand
AAGCAGATCGCATTAGAGGACGCAGGGCTGGATGAGACAGCGCAAAAAATCGTGTTCACCAGAGAGGAGTTGAGCCGCAATTCTGGCAAGCCTTGCTACATTCTGGAGTTCTACACGGACAAGTGTGCGTATTCCTACAAGGTCGACGCAGTATCCGGGGAAATTATCGGGAAGAAAACCGAGTGGTTTTCCCGTCAGGAGTCCGAGACTGTGCCGGACACGTCTCAAAATTCCGATTCCAAGCAGCGCAGGGGAAACTAATCAAAACATGACTCGATCAAGCCATAGAAAATGGGGACAGGCTATAAATGCTTGTCCCCATTTTGCTAAAAGCTATGGAATTGTGGGTGCTATCTTTGCTGAATACTTAGGCTCAGTATCGGCAGCCGCTTCCGAAAATCCATCTCTGCTTTTTTATTAGCATTGAGCGTTCAATCCGTGACGCTGACGGCACGAAGGTTTTAATAGCATTTTATGAACGCTCCCTCGATTAAAAATAGGGTGCCTTTGCAAAACGGAAAACGGACTGGCAAGCAGGGCAAAGCGGTACCCACTTTGCTGCTTGCCGCCGCGCGAATCCTGCCGGCTTCACACTTGGCAAGCAAGGTGGCTTGGAGCCACTTTGCGCTTGTTGGGGAAATTTGTCCCCAAGCCCCTTTGAACGATTTTTGCAAAATCGGCTGCGCTCCTGCGGAGCTTTCTTCGCCTGCGGCGTGTCAGAGAATTGCGGTGTTATGTGAATATATCATTGACACATTCTCTGTTTCCGGGTATACTTGAAACAGAAAAGGAGGTGACGCAGCCTTGAAAATCATCGGTGAACGGCTCAGGAGCTTGCGCGAAAGCGTCAGGCTCTCGCAGGCAAAGCTGGCAAAGGAATTTGACGTTTCCCAATCCGCCCTTGCCCGGTACGAGATCGACGATTCCACGCCCTCCCCGGAGGTTTTTCTAAAATACGCCGACTACTTTGACGTGTCGCTGGACTACATTTTCGGCAGGACGGACGACCCCCACGGCATGATCTACAACAACTGCGTAAAGCTCGGCCTGAACAATCCCGAAATGGCGCGGTTTGTGGAAATGTGCTTCGACCCCGGCTCGGCTATGAACGAACGATTGAAGGCAACGCTTGTGCAGATGCTATCGGAGGTGGACGCAAAATGAAAGCCGTGATCTACGCCCGCTATTCCTCGGACAGTCAGCGAGAAGAATCCATCGAAGGGCAGCTCCGCGAGTGTGCCGCCTTTGCCGAGAAAAACGGAATCACGGTATTGCGGCATTACATCGACCGTGCGTATTCTGCAAAGACTGACAACCGCCCGGAGTTCCAGAACATGATAAAGGACAGCGGCAAGCGGCTGTTTGACATAGTGATCGTCTGGAAGCTGGACAGGTTTGCACGAAACCGCTATGACAGCGCACGGTACAAGGCCACGCTTAAAAAGAACGGCGTGAAGGTGGTATCCGCCACCGAGATTATTTCAGAGGGTGCGGATGGCATCATCCTCGAATCCGTCCTCGAAGGCTATGCGGAATACTACTCCGCCGACCTCTCCGAAAAGGTCATTCGCGGCATGACGGACAACGCCCTCAAGTGTAAATTCAACGGCGGCATGATGCCCATTGGCTAT
This sequence comes from Oscillibacter sp., assembly GCA_003522105.1. Taxonomy (GTDB): domain Bacteria; phylum Bacillota; class Clostridia; order Oscillospirales; family Oscillospiraceae; genus Hominicoprocola. The sequence goes on along the minus strand of DPGF01000130.1, from coordinate 3,134 downwards.
GTGATCGACGCAGAACAGCACTTTCAGATCGACCCGCTGACCGCGCCGTTCGTGCTGGAAGCCTTCAAGCGATATGACGGCGGAGAAACCATTTCCTCCATTATGAATTGGCTGAACGAGCAGGGGCTTACCAACACGCGGGGGCGGAAAATGACCTTCAACAGCGTGGGGCATATACTCCACAACCGGCGATATATCGGGGAGTTCCGATACCGCGATGTGGTCGTGCCGGACGGCATCCCCGCAATCGTACCGCAAGACCTCTTTGACCGGGTGCAGGAGAAGCTGGCGAAGAACAAAAAGGCCCCGGCGCGTCACAAGGCCGAGGACGATTATCTGCTGACAACCAAGCTATTCTGCGGCTACTGCGGGGCCTATCTCTGCGGCGAGAGCGGCACAAGCCGCACGGGGAAGGTGCATCACTACTACAAGTGTGTGTCGGTCAAGAAGAAGCGCACGGAGTGCCACAAGAAGCCCGTCAGGAAAGAATGGATCGAGGATTTGGTGGTCGGTGAAACCATGAAAATGGTCATGGACGACAAAGCAATCGAGGCCATCGTATCCATGCTCATGGACTTGCAGGACAGGGACAATGTGAACGTGCCGCTGTATGAGCAACAGCTCCGTGAAGCGGATACTGCCATCAGCAATCTTCTCAACGCCATCCAGCAGGGCATCCTGACGCGCTCCACAAAGGCGCGGCTGGAGGAGCTGGAAAACCGCCGCGACGAGCTTGAGAACAGGCTTGCCTGCGAAAAGCTGGCGAAGCCCAAGGTCAGCGCGGAGTTTATGACCTTCTGGCTCCACCGCTTCCGCAAGCTGGACGTGCGGCAACAGAGCCACCGCAAGATGCTCATCGGCACCTTCATCAATGCGATTTTCCTGTACGATGATAAAATGGTGATCACCTTCAACTACAAGGAGGGCACGAAAACCATCACCTTCGCGGAATTGCAGGAAGCTATCAGCAACAAAAACGGTTCGGATTTGGATTGCCTTGTTGCACCATAAGGTGGCAACAATTTGGATATTTTAAGCGCAACGCTTAGAATACCAAAGGGTTGCCGCCTTTTTTTATTTCAAATTTTGCACTCAGAAAAAAAGATATTTTCGCGTTATTTTGGTAACCGGAGAGATTTGAACTCCCCCTTCCTCAGATTCAAAGGCAAAATCCTGAGAAGCGCCCTTTTTGCGGGCGCAGAATAGAGCGTTCTTTCCTCAAAATTTTATACGATCTTTCAGGCGTCTGTTTGTTGGTTTCGTCGAAGCCATCAAATAGGCGCCCTTTTTCATTTCACAACTTAATCCGTCAACCGGCCGGAGCATTTTTAGGATGCTCCGGCCTATTTTTTTGCTTACGAGGAGGACTTCACAATGAACGATCAGAGCGGAACCGCGCAGCTCCTTTTCCTTGAAGAAACCGCCATTCGGCTGCGGCAGAACGGTTTCACGGTAGAACCGATCGAGGATCACCACCTGCCCGTCTGCTGGGAAAAAGGGCGTCTCTGCCGCATCTCCGGCAAGGGCAGCGTGCTGTACCGGCAGGAGTGTGTCGACGCCCCCGGCGCGCAGGACGCTTTGCAGGCGGTGATCGACACCGCTAAAATGACTTCGGAATACATGGCGATTCTGGAATACGCACCTCAGCTCAAGGCGACCGGTCTCACCG
>DPGF01000130.1:0-1211 GCA_003522105.1 Oscillibacter sp. | reverse complement strand
CACCGAGCGCGGCGTACAGTTTGTGACCTGGGAGTGGGACTTCGACCGAGAGGGCGTCCATCACGGACATTATTTCCAGGATGACTACGACGCCGCCAAGCGCGACTTCACCGTGCGCAGTGGACTTGTTCAAAAAGACGCCCTTTTTGAGCCGGAGCAGCTTGCGGAGATCTACCGCGCGCTAAGGTTCGTCCGTGAACAGGACGAAACGCTATCCTTCGGACGGGATCAGGAACTGGCGGAGCTGATGGAGCAGGTCGGCAGATCACTGCCGGAAGCCGCTCTGCGGCAGCGAGACGCGCCGGAACAGACTGGCATGACAATGAAATAAGCACGCGCACAGGTCGGACAGAAATGTTCGACATTTTTTATTTTAGGAGGAAAAGATGATGGAAATTTACGGCACGATTCAATTCAGACTCATTCTCCCGCATATCCCCGGCTTCCAGCAGGAGCCGCTGCCGGAGCCTGTTTGCAGCCACTCGCCGGACTGCAAGGACTGCCCCTATCCCCGCCACGGCTTTCTCTGCTGGGGCGCGGACGGAACCTGCCTGCGGAGCCGAATGAACGAGATCAACGAGAAAAAGGAGGACAACGATCATGATGAGCGCAGTTCTGAGTAATCCAAGCCACCCGAAATACGGTGTGGCGACCATCCCGTTCCCCATTCCGCATGACCAGTACACATACTGCATGGACTTGTTGGAGGCGTTGGAGATCGGCGACGCGGTCAAGGCCGACTGCAAGGTGGTGGCGGTTGATAGTTTTTTCTCTGTGCTCAAGCGCACGGAAATGCTCACGGTCAATGTGGAGGAGCTGAACTATCTTGCCAAGCGGCTGGACAGCTTCGACACCGGCGAGGCCGCACAGTTTCAGGCGATGGCCCACAAGCTGGAGCTATTCGAGCTGAAGGATCTCATCAACCTGACCTTCTGCTGCCAACAGGCCACAGTCATTACCGACTTTTCCGACCTCGCCGCCATCGGCCGCGGCCATTACATGAACCTGCACGGCGGCAGCGCAAGTGTGGATGAGCTGAACAAACTGGACGGCAAGGGAACCGCACGGCAGCTCATTGAAAGCGGCAGCGGCACGATCACCCCCTACGGCGTGGTCTACGACAACGGTATGAAATTAGAGCAGATCTACGATGGCCGGTTCTTCCCCTGCTATTACTACAAGCCGAATGTCATCACCGTTGCGGTGACCTC
>DPGF01000110.1 GCA_003522105.1 Oscillibacter sp. | reverse complement strand
CTTGGTATTCGTGGCAGCATCGCTGTCAACGAGCGGATGGAAACCTCCGTGCCGGACATCTATGCTGTGGGCGATGCCGTAGAGGTCACCCATTTCGTGACCGGACAGAAAGCGTTGATCTCGCTGGCGGGGCCTGCCAACAAGCAGGGACGCATTGCCGCTGACAATATCTGCGGCGGCAACAGCCGTTTTACCGGCTCTCAGGGTTCGTCAGTTCTGAAACTGTTTGGCTTGACAGCGGCATCCACGGGGATCAATGAAAAAACGGCGCAGGCAGCAGAGATCGCTTACGACAAAGTTGTACTTTTCCCGGCATCCCACGCTGCCTATTATCCCGGCGCACGGTCTATGGCAATGAAGGTACTGTATGAAAAAGAAAGCCTGCGGCTGCTCGGTGCGCAGATCGTTGGCGGCGACGGTGTGGACAAGCGCATTGATGTACTGGCAACGGCCATTCGCGCAAAAATGACAGCTTTGCAACTGACGGAGCTTGACCTTTCTTATGCGCCGCCCTATTCCTCTGCCAAGGATCCGGCCAATATGGCGGGCTTTATGATCGAGGATTTGGAGAGCGGGAAGGTGCGGCAGTTCCATTGGAATGATGTTGAGGACTTGCCTTGCAATGGCAGTGCGACGCTGCTGGATGTCCGTACGGAAGGCGAATATCGGCGTGGGCATTTGAATGGGTTCCGCAATATTCCGCTGGACGATCTGCGGGAGCATTTGGACGAGTTAGACCGGGACAAGCCTGTCTATGTGAATTGCCAGACAGGGCTTCGCAGTTATCTGGCCTGCCGGCTTTTGACGCAGTACGGTTTCTCTTGTGCCCATCTCTCCGGCGGATACAGTTTTTATCAGGTCGTAACACAAGAGCGGCAGACAGCACAGAGCGCCTATCCCTGCGGAATGGAAAAGCTATGAGTGAAAATCTATTTGGTTTGGCGGTTGCGGCAGACAAAGGCTTGGATGACCTGCAATGCCAGCGCCTTTTAAGCGAAAATCGCAGGTATCAGGAAGTCATGCTGCAATACCGCTGCGCTCTGAAAGCACTTGAAAGCAGGTTGGAAATTCTGAACGAAGAGTTTTCATTGCAGCATGACCGCAATCCGATAGAAAGTATGAAAAGCTGCTTGAAGTCGCCGTCCAGCATTATGAATAAGATGCAGAAGCGCGGACTTCCTCTGGATTTTCCGACCATGCAGGCAAATATCATGGATGTTGCCGGTGTGCGTGTGATCTGTTCTTTCGAGGAGGATGTGTTCTTTTTGGCAAAGTGCTTAAAAGATCAGTCTGATATTGAGATAGTCACAGAGAAGGACTACATTTCCAACCCAAAACCCAACGGCTACCGCAGTCTGCACCTGACGATCCGGCTGCCGGTATTCTTTGCGGAAAAAGAGATCCATGTACCGGTGGAGATACAACTCCGTACAATCGCTATGGACTTCTGGGCAAGCCTTGAGCACACCATCCGCTATAAGAAAAATCTGCCGATAAATACAAAAATCGAAACCGAACTGAAAGAGTGCGCCGATTCCAGCAGAGAGTGGGACAGCAAAATGGAGCATTTACTGCACATCCTAACTTAATATGCACTGAATAAAAGAAAAAGCCTTATATTTCAACCCATAGAGGCCAATCTGCGGTATAATTGGAGCATATGTATCGTTACAGCAATGGCCAGATCAGCCTGGCGGATTTCAAACAGCCGGTGGGCATGAAGCTGAAGGAAAGCAACCGTTGGGTAAAGAAAGCCCAGACGATCCCCTGGCCGGAGATCGAGAAGCGCTACGCCGCCCTATTCACTAACCGGAAAGGCAATGTGGCCAAGCCGCTGCGTCTGGCCTTGGGGGCCTGCATCATTCAGGCAGAGTATGGCTATTCTGACGAGGAAACCGCGCTTCAGATCCAGGAGAACCCGTACCTGCAGTACTTCTGCGGGTATCCTGGCTATGATGACGAAAAGCTGCCCTTTGATCCGTCTTTGATGGTGTATTTCCGCAAGCGCCTGACGCCGGAAGTGCTGGGTGAGATCAATGAGATGATCGTGCGGGACGCAAAGGAGCGTCAGGTCAAAGAAGCCGAATCCAAGGATGACGATGATGATTCTGACGGCCAGCCGGGAACTGGCGGAAACAGCGGCACTATGATCGCGGACGCCACCTGCGCGCCGTCCAATATCCGTTATCCTCAGGATGTTTCCCTGCTCAACGAGGCCAGGGAGAACGCCGAAACGCTTTTGGATGTTCTCCATGATCCCGCGGACGGAAAGAAGCCTCGAACCTACCGCAAACGCGCCCGGAAAGATTACCTGAAATACACAAGATGCCGTAAACACACCGCGAAAATGACCCGCAAAGTCATTGGGAAGCAGTTGGCTTACCTCCGGCGCGACCTGGATGCCATCGATGGCAAACTGTCCCTCGGAAAAAATCTGCCCCCTCGCCAGACGGAACGTTTGGGCACGATCCGCGCCGTCTATGAGCAGCAGAAGTACATGTACGATAACCGTACCCACAGCGTACCTGACCGGATCGTCAGCGTGCGCCAGCCCTTCGTTCGACCCATTGTGCGGGGAAAAGCGGGAAAGCTGGTGGAGTTTGGCGCGAAACTGGACATCAGTGTCGTTGACGGATGGACGCGGCTGGAGTGCTGTTCTTTTGACGCCTACAATGAGGCGGGAAATCTGCGGGAAATGGCAGAGCGGTTCCGAGTGCGAGAGGGGCATTACCCCAGCTGGATCCTGGCGGACAAAATCTACCGAAACCGGGAGAACCTCAGCTATTGCAAGGCGCATGGGATCCGTCTTTCCGGCCCGGCTCTGGGGCGGCCCAAGAAGGGTGAAACCAGAGACAAGGCTCAGGACTATCGGGATGAGTGCGAGCGCATGGAAGTGGAGCGCAGATTCACTCTGGCGAAGCGTAAATGTGGCATGGGGCTGGTCACTGCAAAGCTGCGGGAGACTGCGGCCCATGTGATCGCCATGTCCGTTCTGGTGCTGAATCTCCGCAAGATTCAGCGCGCCCTTTTGAGAATGCTCGCATATCTTCTGGAGATTCTCGCTCAGAAGAAAAATTGGGCACTTGTTCAGTGGACATTATATTATATGAAATAAATTTTACGGCTGTGCAGGCATATCTCCAACACCGTGCTATACTGTACGGGAAATTGAGAGTGCCATCCGTTCAAGGAGGTGTGCATGGCAAAACCGATGTAAACATCTCACCGGAAACCATGCTGGACGGAAGTCTGACCTTGCTGATGCTGGGAGAAAATCAAAAGCTGGAAAATACTTCCACCTGTAAGAATCTGTACAGGTACAATTCTCAACGTCCTTTAGCAGGCGTCCTTCTTGACAATGTGAAAAGAATGGTGTATCCTTCGTTCAAAAGGGAGTAGCTTGCACAGCTTTGTGTATCCGTTGGCGTCAGTACGGGTCGTTTGGCTCCGCTGCGGATTGAAATGGCGAGACTTTTGTATCAATGTGAAGGCATTGACGCAAAAGGGCTCGCCTTTTTTGCGTCCGCCGAAAGGAGACACAGTACATGAAGCAGGAAAAGAACATTTGGGAACAGTCCCGCGTGGAGTTGTTCCAGAAACTGGATTGCCGGGAGACCGGCCTATCGCAGGAGGATGCGGCGGATCGTCTGGCAAAATACGGAGCCAATGAACTGCACGCCGGCAAGCAAAAGAGTGTTTTGCAGATCTTTCTGGGGCAGTTTGCGGATTTTCTGGTGTTGATCCTCATCCTGGCCGCCGTCATCTCTGCCTGCATGGGGGACGTGGAGAGCATGATCGTCATTCTGGCGGTCATCACCATGAACGCAATTCTGGGCACCGTTCAGACCGTCAAGGCCTCCGCATCGCTGGACAGCCTGAAGCAGATGTCCGCTCCCACCGCCAAGGTGCTGCGGGACGGTCAGATCGTACAGATCCCCGGTCGAGAGGTGGTTCCCGGTGATGTGGTCATATTGGAGGCGGGAGATTCCGTCTGTGCCGACGGACGCCTGTTGGAATGTGCCAGCCTGAAGTGCGCGGAGAGTGCCCTCACCGGCGAAAGCCTGCCGGTGGAAAAGGATACGGAGCCGCTCAGTGGGGAAACGGCCTTGGGCGACAGGAAGAACATGGTGTTCTCCGGCAGCTTCGTCACCTATGGGCGGGGCCGCTTTCTTGTGACGGCCACCGGCATGGACACGGAAATGGGCAAGATCGCCCAGCTTCTGAAAAACACGGAGGAGCGGAAAACGCCGCTTCAGGTCAGTCTGGACCAGTTCGGCAGAAAGCTGTCGATCATCATTCTGGTGATCTGCGCAGTGCTGTTTGGCGTCAGTGTGCTGTGGCGGCACGAAAACGTGATGAACGCCTTTCTCTTCGCCGTGGCGCTGGCGGTGGCCGCTATCCCGGAGGCCCTCAGCTCCATCGTGACCATCGTGCTGTCCTTCGGCACCCGGAAAATGGCCAAGGAAAACGCCATCATCCGCCATTTGCAGGCGGTGGAGGGGCTTGGCAGCGTGTCGGTCATCTGCTCGGATAAGACGGGTACGCTGACCCAGAACCGTATGACGGTGCGCAAGCTCTACACCGGAGGCGAGGTGATCGACGCCAAGGACGCGGACTTCCGGGACCCGTTACAGGAGCCGTTGCTGCGGACGGCTCTGCTGTGCAGCGATGCGGTCATCAGCGGGGATACGGAGATCGGCGACCCCACGGAAACGGCACTGGTGCGGCTGGGGGAGACCAACGGCTTTGACGAGGATCTCGTCCGGAACCGCTGGCCCCGTCTGACAGAGATCCCCTTCGATTCCGACCGGAAAATGATGTCCACGGTCCACAAGCTGGCGGGTGGCCTGATGCTGGTCACCAAGGGCGCGACGGATGTGCTGCTGGACCGCTGCGTGGTGACGCCGGAGGAACGGGCGAGGATCGAACAGGTCAACGAACAGTTTTCCAACGAGGGCCTGCGGGTGCTGGCCTTCGCCTGCCGCAGCGTGGACGGCCCGGCCATCACTCTGGCGGATGAAAACAGCCTGACCTTCCTCGGCCTCATCGCCATGATGGACCCGCCCCGTGAGGAATCCAAGGCGGCGGTGGCGGAGTGCATCCGCGCCGGTATCCGTCCTATTATGATCACCGGCGACCACAAAATCACGGCGGCGGCCATTGCCCGTGAGATCGGCATTTTGCGGGACGACACGGAGGCCGTGGAGGGCGCGGTCATCGACGGCATGAGCGACGAGGAATTGCAGGAGTTTGTGCCGAAGGTCAGCGTCTACGCCCGTGTGTCCCCGGAGCATAAGATCCGCATCGTCCGGGCGTGGCAGCAGCGGGGCAATCTGGTAGCCATGACTGGCGACGGCGTCAATGACGCTCCCGCCCTGAAGCAGGCGGACATCGGCGTGGCTATGGGCATCACGGGAACGGAGGTGGCCAAGGATGCCGCCGGTATGGTGCTGGCGGACGACAACTTCGCCACCATTGTGAAGGCTGTAAAAAACGGTCGGAACGTGTATGCCAACATCAAGCGGGCCATTCAATTTCTACTCTCCGGCAATACGGCGGGCATTTTGACGGTGCTCTACGCCTCTCTGATGGGACTGCCCGTGCCCTTCGCGGCAGTGCACCTGCTGTTCATCAACCTGCTGACGGACTCTCTACCCGCCATCGCCCTTGGCATGGAGCCACACACCGACGAGGTCATGTCTGAAAAGCCCCGGCCCCGGAATGAAGGCATCCTGACAAAGCACTTCCTTTATAGCGTGGGCGTCGAGGGACTGGTCATCGCCGCCGCCACCGTCACGGCCTTCTATCTGGGGCTGAACGCCGGCGGTGCCGCTGCTGGACAGACCATGGCCTTCTCCACCCTGTGCCTGAGCCGACTGTTCCACGGATTTAGCTGCAAATCCCAGCATCCGGTGCTGCTTACCCGGCACTTCTGGAACAACCGTGCCCTGTTAGGGGCCTTTACCATCGGCGCTCTGCTGCTGGGGCTGGTGCTGCTGGTTCCTGCGCTGGAACCGCTGTTCGCAATTGCGCCGCTGTCTGTTGGCATGGTCGGTGCCATTGTGGGACTGGCGTTTGGCTCTATGCTGGTGATTCAGCTTCTGAAATGGATCCGGCGGTAAACGAGCAATATTATTTTCTGGTCGCCGCGAAGCTGCGGGAGACCGCGGCTCATGTGATCGCCATGTCCGTTCTGGTGCTGAATCTCCGCAAGATCCAGCGTGCTCTTTTGAGAATGCTCGCATATCTTCTGGAGATTCTGGCTCAGAACAAAAATTGGGCACTTGTTCAGTGGACATTAGTTAGACCGCTTGAGACTGGTGTCGTAGGTCACAAAAGTTACATTTTGTTGTTCAGCTATTCATCTATCTTTCGTGTGCAGATGAAATTCTACTGTTTTTGAGCATTAAACGAGCTTTGAGCTTGTAGCAAGGCTCAAAAAACCAGCCCCGCAGCAGGGGGAAAATTTAGATACTCGATTAATCCGCCAAGCTGATCTGGCCATTGCTGTAACGATACATAGTTGCCCTCCAGGTACAAGGTTTTTGCTGGATTTTTGCCAGTTCTCTTGCTTCAATTATACCACAGATTGGCCTCTATGGATTGAAATATAAGGCTTTTTCTTTTATTCAGTGCATATTAAGTTAGGATGTGCAGTAGATGCTCCATTTTAGCGTTTATCTGGAGATTGCCAAAGGATAAATAGAAGCAGTATTATGATGAGCAGCTTGCCGCAGAAAAGCAGCGCACCGAGCGTGTGCCCAAGCGCATTTTGACCGAGGAAGAAATGTCGGCTCTGTCCGA
>DPGF01000113.1:633-14730 GCA_003522105.1 Oscillibacter sp. | reverse complement strand
TTTTGTTCCTCGGCGCAAACATCGACGCGGCCAAGGAGGCGGCACGCTTCGGCATCGGTGCGGACCGCTCGGTGAACTACAAGTGCGACGAGGCGGGTACGGCGCTGAATTACGAGGTCATCAGCGAGGCGGTGTGCAGCGTCCGCGCCGCCCGGCCGCTCAGTGCCGACTGGAAGCGCCGCATCGACGAGGATGTGCAGAAAAGAGGGAGGTAAGCGTATGTACGGAGCGATTTTGGGCGACATCGTGGGCAGCCCCTACGAGTTCGACTGCAACAACTATAAGGCGAAGGATTTTCCGCTGTTCAGCCGCCGTTCCGACTTCACCGACGACACGGTGATGACGCTGGCGGTAGCGAAAGCGCTGCTCAGCACCCGTGGGCAAGACGATGCCGCCATCAAAGCAGCACTGGTGCGGGAGATGCAGCAACTGGGCCGTGCCTATCCCGACCGGGGCTATGGCACCCATTTTGGCGGCTGGCTCTATGAGGACGACCCGCAGCCCTACCAGAGCTACGGCAACGGCAGCGCCATGCGGGTGTCGTCTGCCGCATGGCTGGCGAAGGACATGGCAGAATCGCTGCATCTGGCGCGGCTCACCGCCGAGGTGACCCACGACCATCCGGAGGGCATCAAGGGCGCACAGGCCACCGCCGCGGCCGTTTTTCTCGCCCGCACAGGTCACGGAAAAGAGAAAATCAAGGCGTATGTGGAGCGCGAGTTTGGCTACGACCTCAGCCGAACCTGCGACGAAATTCGTCCCACCTATCACCATGTAGAGAGCTGTCAGGAGACCGTGCCACAGGCTATCACTGCGTTTCTGGAAAGCACAGATTTTGAGGATGCTCTCCGCACGGCGGTGTCCCTCGGCGGCGACAGCGACACCCTCGCCGCCATCACCGGCAGCATCGCCGAGGCATTCTACGGCGTGCCGGAGGAACTGTGGCAGGAGTGCCGCAAGCGCCTGACACCGGAGCTGTCGGAGATTCTGCACCGGTGGGAAAGTGCGCTTTACAACGAAAAAGGATATGGTAGAATTTGAAATAGAGAACAAAATAAGGAGGGGCTTCCATGGCGATTTTGAACTTTTCCGATGTGCTTAAAAATGTGGGGCTTGACTCAAAAGATGTCAAGCTGATCCGTCATGCATTATCTGACGAGCGTTTCAGAGAATGTTATAAGGCCGGTATGGCGCATGAATACACACAGCACCAAAAAGACGGGTTCAGCAAAGGATATTCCTACTGGATCACATTCATCAGCGATGGCGGTACATACGCGAGACTGCACTCTTGTTATCGTGTCAATGGTTCTGTGCCTGATACACCGGATGTATGCCCTGCCGGATTACCTGACTGTGAAGCCATGGAATACCGTGGCGAAATGGCGTTTTTTGATTTGCAATATGTGGATTTGCTGAAAGAGTACGAGGGAAAGCTGGTGATTGACTGGGGCGGGTCAGCTCGGATGTGGCATCAAAAAGCTACCACCGAAAAGCCCATCGTGGCAATTGAGTCAAAGAACCAGAAGCCTTTTGTGGGATTTGAAAATCTTATTCTATCTTTCGATGAACTAAAAGAAGTTGTCGAAAACGATACGGACTATGAGCTGTGGCAGGCGGCCATGGCTGCGGTCAATGCGGTCTATCTGATTGTGGACACCAAGACGGGCGACAGATATGTCGGCTCGACCTATGGCTATGACGGCCTGCTGGGGCGTTGGTCTGTCTACGTCGCTACGGGCGGTCACGGAAACAACAAGGGAATGATCAGTCACTTGAAGTCTGTAAATCATAGTTGCCACGATTTGCAGTTTTCAGTGTTGCAGGTTTTGTCCAAGGTACTTCCGGACAATCAAATCATTGATGCAGAGACTCTCTGGAAGAAAAAACTGCGGACCTATGAGCCGTTCGGAATGAATCAGAACTAATCTTATCAACCTTAAAACAGCAGGAAAACAAAGGGGTATGTGTCTTAACGGCACATACCCCTTTTTGTCAACAAATCATCCTCTTCGAAAAATCGTGCAGTTTTCCAAGTTTCATTTTTCTTTTTCTCCCTTTACGTCTATGCCCCCAGCAAACTCTGGTCAAACGCGAACAGTGCCTCGTTGATCTTGAAAATGTCATAGTCCCGCCGCATGATGAAGTACTCGATGATGACGTCAAACTTGCTGCTGGGGCTGAGGGCGTAGCCCGCGCGGGCAATGAGGTCGCGGGTCTCCGGCAGGCTCAGCTCCAGCGCGATAGCGAAAGCCACCGCTGTGGGCTTGGATGGCTTGTAGTCCGGGTTATTGCGGATTTTCGAGAACAGCTTGCGGTCTACGTTGGCCTTCTTGTAGACCTCGGCATCCTTTTTGCCGCTGCGGTCGATGAGCTTCAATAGCGTCTCCGAAAATCCGGCGTCCAGATGCGCCAGCGCCTCGTCCAGCCCGGAGGTCGCCATGGGCGCGTCCTCGTAGGCGGTCAGCATCCGGCTTTCAACGACGCCCATCCGGCGCATCCGCTCCCGTCGGGAATCGGTGTGGGCATCCACATAGTGGTCGTCGATGTAGGCGGCGATATCCGCGAACAGCTTGTTGCCGATCGCATACGCCGCGCGGCTGAAAATGACGAGATACACCGTCATGTCGTTTTCAGCCAAAAATTCGCTGATGGTGTCCACCGCCACCCGGAGCGCCTGATCCTTGGGGTAGCCGAAAACGCCGGAGGAGATCAGCGGGAAGGCAACCGTCTCGCAGCCATGTTTTTTCGCCAGCGCAAGGCTTGAGCGATAGCAGGAGGCGAGTTGTTCCCGCTCGCCGTACTTACCGCCGTTCCACACGGGGCCGACTGTGTGGATCACATATTTGCACGGCAGGCGGTACGCGCCGGTGAGCTTGGCCTCGCCGGTCCGGCAGCCGCCCAGCGTCCGGCACTCTTGGAGCAGCTCCGGTCCCGCCGCGCAGTGGATGCAGCCATCCACGCCGTCTCCGCCCAGCAGGGATTCCTTCGCCGCGTTGACGATGGCGTCCACGCTCATTTTCGTGATATCGTTTCGAACAATGATAAGGGGCATAATACTCACCTCTGCGCAATCATTATTTAAATTCATTGTAGCAAAACAAAACCGGTTTCACAATGGGTAACATTATGGTCGTAATGCTGCTCACGCAGCAAAAAGCAGAACAGCGCGACTTCCGCCACGCTGTTCTCTCTTAACTTTATAAAATCTGTCTATGCACCGCTATTCTTGTGGCGCTCAATCCAAGGCAAAAGCCGGAGAAATTACCGGCGGCGTGCCCTCAGCCGTTACCGGAGGGGCTCGCTCAACATCACGCAATTTTTCCGAAAAGAGAATAGCAGATGAAAGCGAAAATGTCAAGTCGCCGACACTGGACGATGAGATCAGGCGGCAGATCATGAGCGAAGAAAATAAGGCCACGGCGTTACTCCGAGATGTCGGGAAACAATATCCCGAGCCGGTGGCATACGCTGCTGACCTTACGGACGCGATTTTATCACAGAGCAAGGGTGATGTCAAGTACAGCGCGTTCAACGAGGAAGTGGCGCGGCAACTGCTGGATAACTCGGATATTCTGTATGTTGATCCAAATAAAAAGAACCGATAGTTGGCTTGGACTTCTCAGGCTCCAATTGCCGTCGAGCCTTGCCAACTATGGTTCTATTAGCAGAGTAACACTCTCTGATAGAGATGTCAATGGAATCATTTCCTTTGGCGAAGGTAGCGAAAAGCTTAGCAATGATGCAACCGTTTTCGTAAAAAACGAAACCAAGCTCAACCAAATGCTGCCTGGCAACCAGATATTAAAGTCTCTGGCGCTGCGGGCAAAGGTTGAACTTGATGACAGCAGTGTATCTGGTTCTGGTGAAAATGTCAAGCACTCCGTATGGAGCGTGAGGATTGAAATGCCCAAACATATTGTAATTTTTGCGGCATCGGGAAGTCGCGCCCACGAGGGGCACATAGAGCACAAAAAAGGAAGCACCGGCACAGTCCTGAACATGGAGAAAATCTCCCCGCAGGTTACGCCCAAAGCGCCACAGCGCGCTAATGCTTCCTGTAAAATATTTTATTACAGGAAAGCGGCGGCGTCAAGGTGCAGGAGCGCACAGGGCGCGCAAATGTCATTGCAGAACGCGGGAGAAACCGATACAATAGGCGAAGAAACATTTTCGCCGAAGGAGGAACTGGAAAATGGACGAGCAAGAGAAGGAACGTGAGACAGCTTCCTGCAAAGAGCAGCTGACAAAGGCTCTGGAATCCTTGAAGGGGACACCATTGCCTTCGGATACCGACCCGACAAGTCCGTTCTGGGGAATGAGACCGGCACCAGACAGATTCACGAAGAACTCATCAGAGCACTCACTGTAACAATGCCGGCAAACAAGGCGTGACCAGCTGCGACAGGCGTGCACTTGCCGATGACATCATGCAGGCGGCCATTGACGGAAGGCTGCTGCATTTAGGCAAAAAAGAAGTCAAACCATTCTTGCTGGGGTGTCTGCGGCCAATCCGCAGAGAGACATACAAGAGGTTGACTTCAAGAAAAATATACAGGACTTCTGGGCAACTGTCAAGTCACCGACGCCGGAGGGCGGAACATTCATGCTGCCAAAAATGGCTAACGCAGAGATGAATACCGTCGGGGCTTTCACCAATGATAGCCAATCGTTGGGAGGGAGCGTACCAGCCATCAACACTGCGTCTATGCGTAGTATACCTAAAGAAGGCGAGAACGTCAAGCCGAAGACGCTGGGTGACAAGATCAGGCGGCAGATCATGGGCGAAGAAGCGGAAAGCCTTCCGAACGGGTTTGGCTACAAGGCCGAGCGCCCGAAAGGCTACCGCTCAGACGATACCATACCAGACGTAAATGGGAATGTCAAGTGCAGCGCGTTCAACGAGGAAGTGGCGCGGCAGATGCTGGATAACTCGGATATTCTGTATGTTGATCCAAATAAAAAAAGAACCGATAGTTGGCTCGGACTGCTCAGACTCCAATTGCCGTCGCGCCTTACCAACTATGGTTCTATTAGCAGAGTAACACTCTCTGATAGAGATGTCAATGGAATCATTTCCGTATGGAGCGCGAGGATCTCTCCATTTTGCTTACTCCATATTCAATAGTATCCTTGCCCGTTTCTGCACCTGCTCTTCCACCATCCGCAATCTATTTTCGGGCAGGTTATAGCGCGAGTGCTTCTTGAATTTGAAGTTCAGCAGATGCCGCAGCTTCTCGCGCAGCTCCGGCGTCAGCACGGCCTTGGCTGTGCCGAGAAAATCATCGTACACGCTGGGGTACAGCGTTTCGATATATGCCTCCAGCGCAGCCTCGTCCGCCCAGGCGTCCGCGCCTGCAAAGTTAAAGAGGGAATTGCCATGGTCGAACAGGGGAGCGGGGGAGACGATGGTATTCGTCCGGTTATCGACCATCACGCCGAAGTTCCCGAAATGCCGATCCACATTGCAGATCACCGCATCAAACACCAGCATTTCGTTCAGCGCGTTGACAAACTTATCTCCCATCTTTTCGTAATATACCCTGACAGCCCCCATGCCGCCCTTAGAAACGAGATGTCCGATAGGGAGGTAGGCATACGCCTTGTCGGTAAAAAGCTCGCAGGTGGAGCAGAGAACGCCTTTCCAACGGGATAAGCCGTAGGGAATCGCATGAATGCCCATGGCGACGGCGATCTGCGCGGCGTAAAACTCAGAGTATGGTTCGTTGCCGGTATTGGCCGCGCCCTCCGTGCCGCCCTTATAGAGATACACCTTACCGCCGATGCGCCGCCAGCATTTGCGGAGCATTCCGTTGGTGGTAAACTCCGGGCTGGAGAGCAGGGAGGCGCGGACTCTGCTGCCATAACCGGTAAAGGCAAGCTCGGCCAAAACATTGCTGAATGGGTTATCGAAGAGATTTACTTTGTCGAAAGAAGCGGTGTCACCGTCCTCGACGACCCAATAGCAATCGTTAAGCGACAAACCTTTACAAACACTGATAATACTGAGCGGTCGGTTGAGGTTTAAGCCGCATTTTGCCAAAAGGCTATGGACGTAGGCGCGGTTTTTGGGAATCGCGCGGCGGCGCAGCCAACGGCTCAATCCGTCCGGCGTCAGCGTCAAATCAAGCGGCAGAAATGCCGCTTTTTCTTCGTTTGTCCAAAGGATTTGGATCTCCGGCTCACTGGTATCTGTTGTCGCGGAGAATTTAACGAGCGGTTCATCGAACTGCTTTAGAATGTAATCCATAGTAAATCCTCCAAACGGTCATTTTTATTATCATACCACACAGGAGCTGTATTGAAAACAGAAAACTCTCATGTTTTCTTCGTCTATTTTTCGCCTTTCTTCTTAGGGAGCTGTGTGAGAGCGGCCAATTCCTCGTAGGTCAATTCGCCGTTCACATAGCGGTTTCGTGCATTCTCCGCTTGTGCTTTCCAGATTTGAAATGCGGCATCTGTGTAAATGGCCGGAGTACGGCGAACACGCATATCATAGGTTTTGATCCGCTGCCGGATGAGCTTTAAGCCATCATCGGCAGCGATTTTCTTTTCATGCTTCTCTTTGACTGCGAGTTCTTTGCAGCTTTTTCCGGTATCACCGACTGATCGATCACAATAAAGAGCTTTGGAAGAGAACGGGATAAAGTAACGATGACAATATTCACACTTTTTCAATTCAATTCCTTGCTCGACCATCTCCAGCAGTTCTGTCAGCAGCGTCGCGCCCAAATCGTCCGAGCCCTCGATGCGGGCAAACCGGACGGACTTTGGTGGTGTCGAAATGCGGTCTGCCGCCAACACCGGATCAAAATTCTGCTCATCTACATACAGCTTTCGTTCTGCGCGCATCTTCAGGTCCAAACCGGCAATCGCTGTGGCAGCTTGAAAATCGCGGCTCATATAGAGCGCCAAACGCTGCTTGGCGCTCAACTTAGATCTGTCCGGCACGAGCACGGCATCTGCAAAGGCGGAAAGTTCCTTTTGCAGTTTCTCAAAACCTTCCATGCGTTCATCAAGCACGTCTGCCAGCTTTTCTTCAAAAAAGAGGGACTGCACAAAGCGTTCCCCGAAAGGGTGGATCGCGCTCAGCGCATTTTTGATCTCGGTAATGGCTTGATTTTCCATCATAGGCGTTGTTCGCACCAGTAATTTCGCCCGTAAAGAAGCGAAATCTGTGGACAAAAAGGCAATAAGGGTTGTCCCAAGACGATATTCCACAGGCTTGAAATCCGTTTCTACATATTCCTTTTTGGGGCCAAAACTCAAGCAATACAAGGCTCTCAAGGCTTCTCCTCCATTCGTGGACACAGCTGTGCATCGTTTGTGGTAAATCATTTGTCACGCAAATAGTTTACCACATATTGAAATCTCCGTCAACGCTTGCTATCATTTTTGTGGAAGTTGAAATTCAGCACAAACGATCTTCCACAAAATTGAATGACCGCCGGAGCGTTTCTCTTTCGGGGAAGCAGGCCATGACCGTCAATGACGCGAGCGTGCCAAGGAGCAGAAATCGAGTTTCCGTCAGGCAGGAAACCGCTTCCGGGAAAACGGCAGCAAGTTCTGAAGTTACTCCGCATAATCTCCAAGGAAAGGAGGGGGCAGGATGGCAAGCAAGCCGGAGCTTTTACAATATCAAGCGGCAGACGAGATTGGGCAGGACTTTCTTCTCGCATACCAGCGAGCCGTCCTGCTCGCCTTGCAGCGGCAAGGCTTCCTTAACGAAATGCAGTGTAGGAACTGCGTACAAAAATTAGAAGATCAAAAAAGAAATACAGGAAAATCAAAATCTGTAAAGGAATAGTGCCTTTCAGTATTCACACAATTGCAAAGGCACATTCTGTATCGTATGATACCACGAAAAGGAGGGATTTTTATGTTACAAGTAGCAGCGTATTGTCGCGTATCCACAGATAAGGAAGACCAGGCAAATTCCTTTGAAGCGCAGCAGCGGTATTTCCGCGAGTACATCCAGCGCCAGCCGGATTGGGAGCTGCAAGGCATCTATGCTGACGAAGGATTTTCCGGCACATCGACCAGCAAGCGCGTGGAGTTCAATAAAATGCTCCACGCGGCGGAGCTGGGACAGATCGACCTGATCGTGACCAAGGAGGTCAGCCGTTTTACCCGCAACACGGTGGACGCCCTGCAAATCACCCGCGAGCTGCGTCGGCGGGGCGTAGGCGTGCTGTTTCTCAATGACAGCCTGGATACCCGCACCAACGATGGGGAGCTGCGGCTGACGATCATGAGTTCCTTCGCACAGGACGAAAGCCGAAGGACCTCTGAACGCTCCAAATGGGGGCAGATGCGCAGCATGGAGAAGGGCGTCGTTTTTGGCGGCTCGCTGCTGGGTTACGACGTGATTGGTGGCAAAATGACCGTCAACCCGGAGGGCGCGGAAGTTGTCCGGCTCATCTTCCATAAGTACCTGCAAGAGCGCAAAGGGTGCAGCACCATCGCGCGGGAGCTGCGGGAGGCTGGGATTCTCAGCAGCAAGGGCAACTGCCTTTGGTCATCGGCCACCGTGACTAAGATCCTGAAGAACGAAAAATACTGCGGTGACCTGATCCAAAAAAAGACCTATACGCCGGACTATCTGACGCACGAAAAGAAGTACAACCACGGCAAGGAACCGCTGGTAGCGCTGAAAGACCACCACGAGGCCATCATCGACCGTGAGACATGGCAGGCGGTGCAGCGGGAGCTGTCCCGCCGCAACCGCGCGACAGGCTGCGGCGGACACGGCAACCGCTATCCGCTCTCCGGTAAAATTCGCTGCGGTGAGTGCGGCAAAAGCTTCTCTCACCGCACCAAAAAGCGGCAGGACGGCAGCTCCTATTACCGCTGGTGCTGCTTCACCGCCACCAACGAGGGCCTGCGGCGCACAGACGGCGCAGGAAATACCATCGGATGCAGCGTCGGGCGGCAGATCCGGGATGACATCGCCATGGATCTTCTGCGGCGCTCTGTGAACGCCGTGACGCTGGATAAGAAATCGATCATATCGAGCCTCGCCCGCGTTGTGGAAAGCGTTCTGGCGTCCGGTGAGGACAGCGGCGAGCAGGAACTGCGGCGGCTGGAGCTGGAGTTTGAAAAGCTGCAAACCCGCAATGACACGATCCATGACCGCTTTTTCGACGAGAGCATCACCAAGGCTGACTATCAGCGGGCCAAAGCCCGCTGTGAAAGCGAAATGAACCGGGTGCAGGAGAAAATTGCCGCGATCAAACAGCGGCAGACGCTGAACACCGACACGCAGACCCTAAAACCGGACATCCGCACCGCCATCACGGGCATCGTCAGCGGGCGCACGGCGGACGATGCTTTTTACGGGCATCTTCTCCAACAAATGACCGTGTACCGGGACGGCAGGGTGGAGGTGGCGCTCAATCTGCTGCCTGCCAAGTGGGTCTATGTGCTGGACGAACTAGAAAAATACCGCGCCAAAATTGGGGGCCATGACGCTTCCTCTGTACCGATGTCGGTCAGCAGTCCCTTGAGTTCGGGGTAGGGCATGGAGTAGCGCTGGGAAAGATAGCGCAGCGATGCACCGAGCTCGCCGTCTGGGCCTCCATATTGGCTGATGATTGCCGCGGCGAGTTTGGGATTCGGATTTTTGATCTTGACCGGATACTGTAACTTTTTTTCATAGACAAACATTTACTTTTCTCCCTCCAGATCCCAGGGCCACGGATCGCTCAGCCACTTAAAACTGCCCGGCGTCAGATCCGTTTTCAAAAGGGGCCCATACTGCTTTTCATAGGTCTCGCGCCCCTCGCGGCCAAGCTTGATATACGACCAGTAAAGGTTCAGCACCTCGGTATCCTCAGGGTGCGTGGTGAGATAAAGCCCAAGCTCGTCAATGGCAAAATCCAGTGCCATCAGCTCAGAAAGCGCCGGATTGACGGCAGGGAATTTCGTCTTCATCTGCGCGTGGAAGGGAAGGTTCAGCCCCGGAAACAGCGTGCCCGCCCGAAGCGCGTCCTGCTGGGAATAGCGCTCCGGATCGTTTTTCTGCATGGGGACATAGGGAAAAGCCAACGGCGCATAGCAGCCGTTCGGCAGCGAGCCCGTACCGGACTCGGCGCGCATGGCTTTGTTGTCGTCCAAAGAAGTCTCCTCCTTGCAAAGAATTGGGCGTCTGCCCATCTCATCCTATGCGGCGGGAGAAAAAAGGGAAGCGGGGCTTTTCTTTTTGTTCAATGTCCTGTATAATGAAAGGCACATAAGGCCGCGCCGCGGGGCATAAATTGTTCCCGGGGTGAGGGAATTGTTTCTGGTTTTGGGAAGAAAGGCGCTCAGCGCCGTGTTTGCGCTGCTGCTCGTACTGTCGGCTCTTGCCGTCAGCTTTGCTCTGCCGCCGAAAGCAGCCCAAACAAGCGGCGCAGCGGCAGTAGGGAATACCGTCTGGGTCATCGACGCGGGACACGGCGGGGAAGACGGCGGCGCCGTCGGCGCGGA
Organism: Oscillibacter sp.; assembly: GCA_003522105.1. Lineage (GTDB taxonomy): Bacteria > Bacillota > Clostridia > Oscillospirales > Oscillospiraceae > Hominicoprocola. Next base: position 4,263 of record DPGF01000113.1, on the reverse strand, counting down.
CGGCAGCAGGGAAAGCGACATCAACCTCGCTATTGCCCGGCGGCTCGAAGGGCTGCTCATTTTTCTCGGAGAAGAAACGCGCATGACGCGCACCGATGACCGCTCGATTCACTCAGAAGGTGCCGCCACGCTGCGGGAAAAGAAGCGTTCCGACCTTAAAAACCGCGTCGCGCTCGTTAACGGCACGCAAGGTGCTATCCTTGTCAGTATTCACCAGAACAGCCTTCTGTCGTCTAAAAGGACGCACGGTGCGCAGGTATTCTATGGAATAGAAGAGGGAAGCGCAGCGCTTGCGAACGCCGTGCAGCGCTTGCTCAACGAGACGGTCAACCTGGAAAATCAAAAAGCGGAAAAGAGCATCGATCCGTCGATCTATCTGATGAAAAATGTCACTGCGCCCGCGATTTTGATCGAGTGCGGTTTTTTGAGCAATGAGAATGAAACGGCGCTCTTAAAAAGCGCCGACTATCAGCAAAAGTTAGCGGTCGTAATCGCAACCGGCCTGTTGCGGACAGCACAGTAAAGCAAAAGAGGTTTACAATATGACAAAGGCAAAAAGCGTATTTTTCTGCACCGAATGCGGCAACGAAACGCCAAAATGGGCGGGCCGCTGCCCGAGCTGCGGCGCGTGGAACACGCTCGTGGAGCAAAGCGTCAGCGACACCGCCAAGCCGAAGGCAAGCGGGCGCAGCCGCTCACTGCGCGCGAAGGCGCGTCCCATCGGCGAGCTGGATACCGCGCAGGAGATTCGTTTTCCCACCGGCATGGGGGAGCTGGATCGTGTGCTGGGCGGGGGCGCCGTGCAGGGCTCGCTCGTGCTCGTCGGCGGCGCGCCGGGCATCGGAAAATCCACTTTGATGCTGCAAATCTGCGGAAAGCTGAGCGAAAATGCTAAGATCCTGTATGTTTCCGGCGAAGAATCGCCGCGTCAGCTCAAGCTGCGCGCCGACCGCCTTGGCGTACAGTCGGACAAGCTGTATGTCCTGTCGGAGACCTGCCTTGGCGATGTGTTGCAGTCCGTTGAAGAGGAAAAGCCGGACGTTCTGATCGTCGACTCCATTCAGACGCTCTATCAGGATTCGCTGGAATCGCCCGCGGGCAGCGTGGCGCAGGTGCGCGCCTGCACACTGGAGCTGATGCAGCTTGCCAAAGGGGAGGGCCTCACTGTTTTCGTCATTGGACACGTCAATAAGGAGGGCTCGATCGCAGGCCCGAAGGTATTGGAGCACATGGTCGACTGCGTGCTGTACTTCGAAGGCGAAGCACACATGAGCTACCGCATCCTGCGCGCGGCAAAAAACCGCTTTGGCGCGACAAATGAGATCGGTGTCTTTGAAATGCGCAGCGAGGGCCTTGTCGAGGTGCCGAATCCTTCGGAAATGCTGCTTTCCGGCCGCCCGGACGACGCGCCCGGCACCTGCGTCACCTGCGTGATGGAAGGCCAGCGCCCGGTGCTGGCCGAGGTGCAGGCGCTGCTCGCGCCCGCGGCGCAATCGGTCTCGCGGCGAACGAGCAACGGCTTTGACTACAACCGCGCCGCCATGCTGATGGCGGTGCTCGAAAAGCGCGGTGCGCTCAAAGTGTCCGGCTGCGACGCGTTTCTGAATGTCATCGGCGGACTCAGTGTGGACGAGCCGGCGGCAGACCTTGCCGCTGTGCTGGCGCTCGCGTCGAGTTATCTTGACAAGCCCATCGGCAACCACGTCGCCGCCATCGGCGAAGTCGGCCTCACGGGCGAGCTTCGCAGTGTGAACCACTTGAGCGAGCGGCTGAGCGAAGTACACCGCCTGGGCTTTGAGACCTGTATCATTCCAAAGCAGCGCAAGGATCAGATCCGCGCGCCGCAGGGTCTTGCGCTCATCGAAGCGCGCAACATCGCCGAAGCGATGCGCGCCATCGTACAGGCGTAAGCACCGCAAGCAATGCAGTGCAACCAAAATCTGTACAAAGCGCGTCACGATAATATCCCACACTCAGACAAGGAGGTTTGCGGCTGAAACGGTGTCAAAATACGCGATTTCCGGGGAAGCGGCAAAATTCCCCTCCCCTGAATTGAACAAAATTTTTATTTTGTTCAATTATGCATGGAGGAAGAAACCGCCCATTCCCCCTGTCTTTTCAGCGCGCTTTGCGCGCTGCGATCACGCGATCCTTTTGACATTCCATACAGTCACCTGACAACATGAACGACTACCGCTTGGAATCGCCGCCGATCCTGCGCGATTTTCTATCATATCACGAAACCATCAAAGCACACTCGCAGAAAACGGTCGACGAATACTTCCTCGACCTTCGGAACTTTTTCCGCTATTTGAAGCAGTCGCGCGATCCCTCCCTGCGCGATCTTCCTCTCAGCGAGATCTCCATCATGGACGTGGATCTCGACTTTGTGAAAAATGTAACATTAACCGACATTTACGCCTACATGACCTATTTGAGCCGCGACCGCGTGCAGCACCAGAACAGCGACATATCCGATTACGGCTTAAATGCCGCGTCCAGAGCGCGAAAAATCGCGACAATTCGGTCTTTTTATAACTATTTAGTCAATAAGGCGCACCTTTTGGACACAAATCCCTGCAAGGATCTCGACTCCCCCAAGATTAAAAAAACGCTGCCGAAGTACCTGACGCTCGATGAAAGCGTGCAGCTTTTGCAGTCGGTCGACGGACAGAACCGCGAGCGCGACTACTGCATTCTGACGATCTTTCTGAACTGCGGGCTGCGCATTTCCGAGCTTTGCGGCCTTGATTTGCAGGACATTCAGGACGACGCACTGCGCGTGCTCGGCAAAGGCAACAAGGTGCGCATCGTCTACTTAAACGATGCCTGCAAGGACGCGCTCAATGGCTATCTCGCCGTGCGCCGCCCCATCTCCGGCCGCGACCACAATGCCCTCTTTCTCTCGTCGCGCAATGAGCGCATCAGCCGCTCGAGCGTCCACGCGCTCGTCAAAAAGCACCTGAGCGCCGCAGGGCTCGACGCCTCGGAGTACTCCTCCCACAAGCTGCGCCACACGGCGGCAACACTGATGCTGCAAAACGGCGTGGACGTAAAAGCCGTGCAGGAGGTGCTCGGGCATGAGCATCTGAACACGACGGAGATCTATACGCACATCGATAACGATGCGCTGCGCGTGGCTGCAAAGGCAAATCCCTTGTCGCATGTAAAGATGAAAAAGAACAAGGAATCAAATTGACTTTCCCCGCCTGATCCGATATACTTATTTGTTGATGAAATGTATTTTTCAAGGAGGGTTTCCATGAATACCAAAGAGCTTTCCCCCATCTGCCGGCAGGTGCGGCGCGACATCATCACGATGACCGCCAACGCCGGCAGCGGCCACCCCGGCGGTTCGCTGTCCGCGGTGGAACTGATGACCAGCGTTTTCTTCAACCACATGCGCGTTGACCCCAAGAACCCGCACGATCCCAACCGTGATCGCTTCGTGCTCTCCAAGGGTCATGCCGCCCCCTGCTATTATGCGGTGCTCGCCGCCAAGGGCTTCATCTCCCGCGACGAGTACGCAAACTTCCGCCAGCTCCACTCCATCCTGCAGGGCCACCCTGACGCGAAGAAGGTCCCCGGTGTGGACGCTTCCACCGGTTCTCTCGGTCAGGGCGTGTCCAT
>DPGF01000113.1:0-309 GCA_003522105.1 Oscillibacter sp. | reverse complement strand
ACCGTCATCATCGACAACAACGGGCTCCAGATCGACGGCACGAATGATCAGGTCATGAGCCTTGGCGATCTTCCCGCCAAGCTGCGCGCCTTCGGCTTCGATCTCATCGAGCTGCCCGACGGCAATGATCTTGACGCCATCGAGGCCGCGCTCTCCAAGCCCACCATGCCCGGCAAGCCCAAGGCAATCCTCGCCCACACGGTCAAGGGCAAGGGCGTTTCGTTCATGGAGAACCAGGTCGGCTGGCACGGCAAGGCCCCGAACGCCGAGCAGCGCGAGCAGGCACTGAAGGAATTGGAGGACTAAGAA